>JAJEFC010000077.1 GCA_022820675.1 Vicinamibacteria bacterium
GCACCGTTGACCCCGCGCGGAAAGAACGCTAGGAACGCGTTGCCCCCCGCATAATCCCCGGAGAACCCCATGGCGCATCACGCGTCCGCAAAGAAGCGCATTCGCACGAATGCCCGGCGCCGGAAGATCAATCGCACCCGCATGAGCCGGATCCGCACCTTCGTGCGCCGGGTCGAGGAGGCCCTGGCCTCCGGTAATCACGAGACCGCTCGCGAGGCGCTGCGCGTCGCCGAGGCGGAGTTGCGGCGGGGCGTGAACAAGGGCGTCCTGCAGTTGGGCACCGTGTCACGCAGGGTTTCGCGCCTGAACGCCCGCGTCCGCGCGCTCGCATGAGCCAGCGGCCGGTCCGCCGCAACGGGATGCGGTCCGGGCCGGACGCCGCTGCCGCACGCACGGCGGACCGGACCGCCCGAACATTTGTTCGGGGCCCGGAACGGGGTGATTCGAGCATTCTTCAATAGGACCCAACGAATAACTTGTGGGACCGGTGCGGGGCCCCGATCGACGCGTGCTTGGAGCGAGATTTACTTCTTCGAGCATCGTGCAGATTTGACAAACAATTTGCGTTTCAGTGACAGAAATGGGTCAGGTTGCTGAAATGCCCCGCTTGTGCGACGTCGCGGCCCGGTCCTATTCTGACCGGGCGTTGCAGGAGCACGGCACCTCCCTCCGGGTCTTCTAACAAACGGCTTTATAAGCGTTTGTGGGGGTCGGCCTGTGCTTCTGCCGGAATGGGCGTAGCGTCGGCTGCCGGTGCCGCGCCGGGGCAGGAGGACCGCCGGATGGACCGACACTGCTGGCACGCGGCGCAGTCCCGACTTCGCGACGAGATCAGTCCGGCAGCCTTCGAGAATTGGCTCTTGCCGCTGCAGCCGGTGGGGCCCGGCCGCGACCCGGTGGTGCTCGCGGCCCCGTCGGAATTTCACCGGCAGTGGGTGCGCAGCCAGTACCTCGGGCAGATCCTCTCCAGTTGCACGGCCGCGGACCCGTCGGTGCGCCGCGTCGAGATCGTCGTGCGGGAGGACGCGACCGTGCCGTCGGCGGAGGCGCCGCGCGCGTCCTCCTCCTCGCACCTAGGTAGCACGCTCGATCGCCAGCGAACGTTCGAGTCGTTTGTGGTCGGCGCCAGCAACCAGGTCGCCTATGCCGCGGCCCGGCGCGTGGCCGATGGACGGACCAGCGGGAATCGGAACCTGCTGTTCTTCTCCGGCGGCGTGGGTCTCGGCAAGACCCACCTGATGCACGCGATCGCCTGGGAGATCATGCACCGCGGGGACCGCAACGTCGCTTACCTGTCCTCCGAGAAATTCACCTCGGAGTTCGTCGCCGCGCTGCGCGCCAAGGACACCGACGCGTTCAAGCGCCGCTTCCGCACGGTCGACGTCTTCATGGTCGACGACGTGCAGTTCCTGGCCAGCAGGGTGCAGACGCAGGAGGAGTTCTTCCACACGTTCGACGCACTCTCGAACGAGGGGAAGCAGATCGTGGTGTCGGGCGACCGGGCGCCGGTCGACATGGAGGACGTGGACCGGCGGCTGCGTTCACGGCTCGGCGGCGGTCTCCTGGTCGAGCTGCGGGCGACCACCTACGAGCTGCGCCTCAGCATTCTCCAGCGGCACCGCGGCCGCTACGACGAGGTCGACGTGCCGGATTCGGTGCTGGAGTTCCTGGCCAACAAGATCACCAACGACATTCGCGAGCTCACGGGGGCACTGGCGCGCGTCGTGGCGCAGGCGGAATACACGAAGCAGCCGGTCACGCTTGGCCTGGTGCGCGACGCGCTGCCCGACCTGCTGCGCGCGAACGAGCGCCGGCTGACCGTGGAGATGATCCAGAAGGCGGTGACCGAGTACTACGGCCTGCGCCGCGGCGACCTGTCCTCGCCCCGCCGCGAGCGCCGCATCGTGGGGCCGCGCCAGGTCGCGATGTGGCTCTGCAAGCAGCTCACCCCGATGAGCCTTCCCGACATCGGGAGCCGGTTCAACCGGGATCACTCCACCGTGGTGCATTCCACGCGCCGGGTGGACGAACGGCTGGCGAATGAGCCCGTTCTGGCCGAGGACGTCGAGAAGCTGAAACACTGGATTCTCGACTGATTCCAGGTGCGCGGAGGGCCGCATCCTGCTAGGATGACGCTCCTGACGACTCAACGCGCAATGACGTGCGGTTGTACCGGTCGCTACGCCGGTTCCAATCACGTGGATCCATGAAATTTACGCTTGATCAAAAGGATCTGCTGGCGCCTTTGAAGCACGTGTACGGGGTGGCGGAACGCCGCGACCGAACCCGTGCGCCGATCCTCGCCCACACGCTGATCCGGGCCCGGCGCGGAGCGGAGGGAGAGGACGGCACGATCGCCTTCGACGCTTGCGACGACGAGGTCCTCTACGAGTCCGAAGAGCTCGCCGGCACCGTCGAGGAGGAGGGCGACGCCACCGTCGAGGCGCATCTCCTGCACGACCTTGTCAACCGGTTTCCGCGCAACACGGCAATCCGGGTGCGGATCACGCCGACCGCGGAAGCGGGCGGCGGCGACGCAGCGGTCGAGGAGAGCACCGGAGCGGTGACCGAACTCCCGGACTCCATGGGTGGCGAGCCCGAGAAACGGGTGATCATCGAGGCCGGCGGCAGCACGTTCGCCCTGCCCTCGCTGGCGCCGGACGACTTCCAGCGTTTCGCCGACCCGCCTGGCGAGGCGCCGCTGCAGTTGCCGGCGGCTGAACTCCGGCGGCTGATCGATTCGTGCCGCGTCTCGATGTCGGACGACGACGCGCGGCTGCACCTCAACGGGATCTTCCTCCATACGGCGGACGAGGACGGGAAGACGCTGCTGCGGGCGGCGGCGACCGACGGACACCGCTTGGCGTGTTCGGCGCACGTGCTGACGGCGGGCGGCGGCGCGATCAAGGACGGCATCACGCTCCCCAAGAAGGCGGTCGAGCAGGTCGACGGGCTGCTGCGCAATGCGGACGGCGACGTCGCGCTCTGGTCGGGCGACAACCTGCTGCGGCTGAATGTCGGGTCGGTGTCGATGACGGCGCGTCTCAACCAGGGCGGCTTCCCCGACTACCGGCGCGTGATCCCCGAGGCGCTCGAGCACCGGCTGCGGGTCAACCGGCAGGCGCTGCTGCAGGCGATCGACCGGCTGTCGGCCGTGACCGACCCCAAGAGCCGGGGCATCACCTTCCAGATCAGCGGCGACACCCTCGTCCTGAGCGCGGGCAGTCCGGCCACCGGCCTCGGCCGCGAGGAGGTCGGCGCCAAGTACGCGGGCAAGGCGCTGGCCATCGGCTTCAACAGCGACTACGTGACCGCCTGCTGCCGCGTGATTCCGGACCAGGAGCTCGTCCTCGAGTTCGACAGCCCGAAGCACGCGGCCGTCATTCGCGGAGCCACGAGCGACGAGACCGTGCACGTGGTCATGCCGCTCAACGTCGCTGCCCAAAGCCATGCGGCGCTCTTGGAGGAGGTCGGTGCCGGTTCCGACGTCGGCATGCGGTTCACGCAAGGTCGGAACACGCTGCTGGCCCCGCTGGCCCACATGCACGGCGTCGTGGAGCGCGTCGGCACCCGTCCCATCCTCTCGCACGTCCTGATCCGGGCGGAGGCGGGCAGTGTCGTGTTCGACGCTGGCGACAACCAGGTCCTGTACGAATCCGAACGCCTGACCGCCGAGGTCGACGTTGCCGGTGCGGCCACCGTCGAGGCGCCGCTGTTCTACAGCGTGGTCGGCAAGCTGGCGGAGGGGGACGACGTCCGGGTGTCCCTGGCCCCGGGCGGTGGCGCGGACGCGGACGTAGACGGGGCCTGGCTGGTGGTCGAAGCCGGGCCGAGCAAGTTCATCCTGCCCTCGCTCTCGACCGATGATTTCCCCACGCTGCACGATCTGGAGTGGGAACGGGGCTTCGAGCTCCCCGTTTCGGATCTCCGGGGACTGCTGAACTGGTGCCGGATCTCGATGTCGAACGATCCCGCGCGCATGCACCTGAACGGCGTGTTCCTGCACGCCGTGGAGGACGGTGGGCAGCACCTGCTCCGGGCCGGGGCCACCGACGGTCATCGCCTGTCACAGGCGGAATGCCAGTGCCCCGAGGGGGCCGAACCGCTGGTGGATGGGGTGACGCTGCCGCGCAAGGCCGTCGAGCAGGTCGAGCGACTGCTGGCGGACACCGACGGCGCCGTGCGGGTGGGCATGGGGAACGGCTGGATGCGGCTCGAGGTCGCAGACGTTGTGGTCGTCACCCGGCTCCACGAGAGCAAGTTCCCGGACTATCAGCGGGTCATCCCGACGGTCTGCAACAGCACGCTGCGGGTCAACTGCGCGATCCTGCAGCGGGCCCTCGAGCGCCTCGCCCTCGTGGCGGACCGGAAGAGCCGCGCGATCCGCTTCGAGCTGAGCGAGGAGAGCCTCGCGGCCAGTGCCGGCGACCACCAGCACGGCGTGGGACGCGAGGTCTTCGAGGGCACGTTCCGCGGTAAGCCGGTCGTGATCGGGTTCCGGTCCGAGTACCTCATGGAGTTCTGCCAGACCGCGCGTGGCGACGAGATGATCATGGAATTTCAGGCGTCCGGCCAGCCGGCGGTGATCCGTGACACCGGAGAGGTCGGCAGGCTGCACGTCATCATGCCGATAAGGGTCTGACCAGGGCCCGAATGCAGAAGGTGTTGCCGACCCGTCCGGGCGCGGATCGTGCGGCGGCAGCCTTGGTCCGGGTCGAGCTTCGCGACTTTCGCAACCATGCGCGTCTCGCGCTCGACCTGCAGCCCTGCTCGCTCGCGATTACCGGCCCCAACGGGGTCGGGAAGACCAATCTTCTCGAGGCCGTCTCCATGCTGGCGCCCGGCCGCGGCCTCCGGCGCGCGCGGCTCGCCGACATGGCGCGCGACGGCGCGGCCGGCTGGACCCTCGGTTTCACGCTGCAGGTAGACGGTGCGCGCACGCTGCGAATCGGCACCGGCTGGGCCCGTGGGGGCAAGCGCCGCGTGCGGGTCGACGGCGAGGAGGCGGCCTCCACGCTGCACCTCGGCAACGTCCTCGCCGTGCACTGGCTCACGGCCGCGATGGACGGACTGTTCAGCGCGGGCGCGGGGGTCCGGCGCCGTTTTCTCGACCGGCTGGTGGCCGGCATGAATCCCGGCCACGCGGCGCTGGTGGCGAACTGGGAGCGGGCCTCGCGGCAACGACGCGAGCTCCTCAAGCTGGGCCGGCTGGAGGACGCCTGGCTCGAATCTGTCGAACGCGCCATGGCAGAAGCGGCCGTGGCGGTCGCGCGAGCGCGGCTCGCGGCGGTATCCGTCCTGGGCGAGGCGGTGGCCGAAGGTGCCGGCTCGTTTCCGGCCGCCGACATCGAGGTACGCGGGGCCGTTGAACGACTGCTGGAGTCCGCGGGTGCGGGTGCCGCGCCGGAGCGCCTGCAGACGATGTGGCGGGCCGCCCGCCCGGCCGACCAGGCCTCCGGCCGGACGTCCGCCGGGCCGCACCGGAGCGACCTGGTCGTGCGGCACCGCAACCGCGGCATGGAAGCCGCACGATGCTCGACCGGCGAGCAGAAGGCCCTGCTCATCAGCCTGGTGCTCGCGGCGGTACGCGTGGAGACCGGGCGCCGCGGGACACCGCCGCTCGTGCTGCTGGACGAGGTCTGTGCCCACCTGGATCCACAGCGCCGGGCCGCGCTCGCGGCCGAGCTTGATGGGCTGGGCGCTCAGATCTGGCTGACTGGCGCCGACGCCAGCTCGTTTCGTGATTTCCGCCACGTGCAGCCGGTGCCGTTGAAGGCCGTGCGCGCAGTTCAGGGAGCCGTGCACTGATGCCGAGTCCGAAACGGTCCGAGGAATACGCCGAGGCGGGCCGCTACCCGATCGCGGCTTCGGCCGACGCCGGCGGCGAGCCCGCGGTCGGCTCGAACGGCGCGGAATACGATGCCACCAGCATCAAGGTGCTAAAGGGGCTCGAGGCGGTCCGTAAGCGACCGGGCATGTACATCGGGGATACCGATGACGGCTCCGGTCTGCACCACATGGTGTTCGAGGTGGTCGACAACGCGGTGGACGAGGCGCTGGCGGGCTTCTGCACGCGGATCGATATCATCCTCGGCGCGGACGGGTCGGTGACCGTACGCGATGACGGCCGCGGCATCCCGACGGGAATCCAGGAGGACGAGGGCGTGTCTGCGGCCGAGGTGGTGATGACCCACCTGCATGCCGGCGCCAAGTTCGACGAGGACAGCTACAAGGTGTCCGGCGGCCTGCACGGCGTCGGGGTTTCGGTCGTGAACGCCCTGTCCGAACGCCTGGAGCTGCGAATCTGGCGGGACGCGCACGAACACCGCATCGGCTTTGCCGACGGGGTTCCGGAGGAGCCGCTCAGGGTCGTGGGCGACGCCGGCGGCCGGCGCGGCACCGAAGTGACGTTCTTCGCCTCACCCGACGTGTTCACCAACGTCGAGTACGACCGGGCCCGCCTCGAGAAGCGGCTGCGGGAACTCGCGTTCCTCAACGGCGGCCTGCGGATCGTCCTGACGGACCGCCGGGGCGAGACGCCGACGACCGATGACTTCCAGTACGAGGGCGGACTCAGCGAGTTCGTGGCGTTTCTCGACCGGACCGTGACCCCGCTCCACGACGAGCCCGTCCTGATCACCGACAAGCGCGCGGGCATCGAGGTCGCGCTGGCGCTTCGCTGGAACCGTGGCTACCACGAGACGATGCTGTGCTTCACGAACACGATTCCGCAGACGGACGGGGGCACCCACCTGGCGGGGTTCCGGGCCGCGCTGACCCGCGCGGTCACCCGCTACGTGCAGGCATTCGGCGGCTCGCGGCAGGAGAAGGTCCAGCTCACGGGCGATGACATGCGAGAGGGCCTGACGGGCATCCTGTCGGTCAAGGTGCCGGACCCCAAGTTCTCGTCGCAGACGAAGGAGAAGCTCGTGAGCTCCGAGGTGCGCCCGGCCGTCGAGGGCATCGTCGGGGCCGGACTCACCGAGTGGCTGGAGGAAAATCCGGATACTGCCAAGCGCCTCGTGCAGAAGATCGTGGAGGCCGCGCTCGCCCGCGAGGCGGCGCGGAAGGCCCGCGACCTCTCGCGCCGCAAGGACGCCCTCGATATTGCGAACCTGCCCGGCAAGCTGGCCGACTGCCAGGAGCGGGACCCGGCGCTCTCGGAGCTGTACCTGGTCGAGGGCGATTCGGCGGGCGGGTCCGCAAAGCAGGCGCGCAACCGCAAGAATCAGGCCGTCCTGCCGCTCAAGGGCAAGATCCTGAACGTTGAGCGGGTCCGCATGGACAAGATGCTGGCGTCGGCCGAGATCGGCACCATGATCGCTGCGCTCGGCACGGGGATCGGCCAGGAATTCGACATCGACCGCCTCCGCTACCACAAGGTCGTGATCATGACCGACGCGGATGTCGACGGCGCCCACATCCGCACCCTGATCCTGACCTTCTTCTACCGGCACATGGAACCGGTGATCCGCCGGGGCCACCTGTTCATCGCCCAGCCGCCGCTCTACAAGGTGCGCAAGGGTTCCAGCGAGGTGTACCTGAAGGATGACGCGGAGCTCCGCGGTCACCTGATCGGCGCCATTCTCGGCAAGGCGGTCCTGCGCACCGGGGCCGAGGGAATCGAGCACTCGGGTGCGGACCTGCGCGCCATCATCCTCGAGGCCTACGACGACGCAGCGTTGATCCGCCAGCTCGCGCACCGCGTGCCGCCGTCACTCCTCGAACAGATCGCGATCGGCGACGGCTTCGCCCCGGAAATCTACGACGACCCGGAAGCGGCGGCAGCGCTGGTCGAGCGGGTCTGTGCGCGCATGAATCGCATGGCGGAGCCCGGCGAGGACGGCTGGTCCGGACAGGTCGGGGACACGGAGGCCGGCTACCAGTTCCACCACAATCGCCGGGGCGTCCACACGGCCTACCGGGTGCCGCAGGGACTGCTTGCCTCGCCGGCCGGCCGACGGCTGCGGGTGCGGGCCGAGGACCTCCGGGATCTCTACACCGAACCGATGCGTTTCCAGGTCGGCGACGAGCTGATGCAGCTGCACACGCCGACCGAATTCCACGCCGAGGTCGAGCGACTGGCCCGGCGGGGACTGTCGATCCAGCGATACAAGGGCCTGGGCGAGATGAACCCCGACCAGCTCTGGGAAACGACGCTGGATCCCGAGGCGCGCACCTTCCTGCAGGTCCAGGTCGGTGACGGCGCGGAGGCGAACGACCTGTTCTCCAAGCTCATGGGGGACGTGGTGGAGCCGCGGCGCGAGTTCATTCAGAAGAACGCTCTCGAGGTGGAAAACCTCGACGTTTGACCGGAGTCGGGGCGGAGCCCGATGGTGATGCGCCGTTCGCGAAAGACCTCCCGCCCGCCAGGGGATGCCCGTGCACGTGCGGGGGCGGCGCCACGCAAGGGTGCCGGGCGCCGGCGTTCGGGTACAGTGCCCGAGCGTTCGTGGGGCGCGGTCATCGGCCGCTTCGTGGCGCGCCTGGTCGCGCGCGTGGCCGGGTTGGCGCTGGTGGCGGTCTTCGGCTTCGTCGCCTGGTGCGCGCTCGGGCTGCCCGACATTTCCGACATGGGCGGCGGGGACCGGGCCGGGAGCGTGTCCGTGTTCGCCGCCGACGGGACGTTCACGGCGGCCTACGGCGATGTCTACGGCGGGTATGTCACCCTGGACGGGATCTCACCGGTGCTCGTCGATGCGGTGATCGCGATCGAAGACCGGCGGTTCTTCCGGCATTGGGGCTTCGACCCGCTGGCGCTGGCGCGGGCCGCGCGGGCGAACTGGCGCGCCGGCCGGGTGGTGCAGGGCGGTTCCACGATCACGCAGCAGCTCGCAAAGCTGGCATTCCTCACGCCGGCGCGCACGCTGGAACGCAAGGTGCAGGAGATGCTCCTCGCGTTCTGGCTGGAGCTCCGCTTCGAGAAGACGGAGATCCTCGCGAGCTACCTGAACCGCGCGTATTTCGGTGCCGGCGCCTACGGCATTGCGACGGCGGCCCGCCGCTATTTCGGGACCACCCCGGCGCGGCTCACCCTGGCCCAGTCGGCCATGCTGGCGGGGTTGCTGCGGGCGCCGTCGCGCCTCGCCCCGACCCGGCACCCGGACCGCGCCCGCGCCCGGGCGGACGTGGGGCTGCGGGCCATGGTGGCGTCCGGCCGGATCGAGGCGGCGGACGCGGCGGCGGCCCGTGCGCGGCCGGCGCGGGTGACGGGCGGTGATGGCACCGCCTGGGGCGGGCGCTTCTTCGCCGACTGGGTCGTCAGCCAGACCGGGCCCGCGCGCGACCGCGCCGAGGACGTTGAGATCACGGCGACGCTGGTGCCCTCGCTGCAGCTCGCCGCCGAGCGGGCGGTGCGGACGGGCCTCGCCGACCACCCCGGGGTGGAAGGCGCGCTCGTGGCCATGGGACTGGACGGCGCCGTGCTGGCGATGGCCGGTGGCCGGAGCTATGCGCGCTCGCAGTTCAACCGGGCGACCCAAGCGGCGCGACAGCCAGGCTCGGCGTTCAAGGTCTTCGTCTACCTCGCGGCGCTCGAAGCCGGCTGGCGTCCGGAAGATCGCGTGCGGGACGCGCCCGTGACGGTGGGAAACTGGAGCCCGCGGAACTACAACGACGTCTACCGGGGCGACATCACGCTCCGCGAGGCGTTCGCGCGCTCCTCGAATTCGGTGGCGGTCCGCCTGATGCAGGACGTCGGGCGGGGTCGCGTGATCCGCCTGGCGGAGCGCCTCGGGATCACGGCGGAACTCGACGACGCCCCGAGTCTGGCGCTGGGAGTCTCCGAGGTGTCCCTCGTCGACATGACCGCTGCCCTGGTGGCCGTCGCGAACGGCGGATCACCGGTCCTGCCGTACGGGTTTGTCGAGGTGCGCACGCGCTCCGAGGGCACGCTGTGGGAGCGGTCGCCGGCGCCGCGCCGCGCCGGCTTGCCGGCCGCGACGGTCGAGGCCATGCGCAGCCTGCTGAAGAGCGTGGTCCGGCACGGGACGGGTCGCAGGGCCCGCCTGGACGGCGCGGAGGCGTTCGGCAAGACCGGGACCACCCAGGATCACCGGGATGCCTGGTTCGTCGGATTCGCCGGCGACGTGGTGTGCGGCGTGTGGATCGGGCGGGACGATTCCGGCCCGATGCCGGGCGTGGTCGGCGGCGGTCCCCCGGCGGAGATCTGGAAGGCGTTCATGCAGGAGGCGCTGGACCTGTAGCCCGGCCGCGTCGATGCGCGGCGGCCGGGTCGCCTAGACTGGGCGCATCGTGGCGAGGACCTGTCGATGCCCACCGTTTCCGCACTGGAAGACCTCCTCGTCCGCGAGGACGACGTCACCTACGGCGTGGCGGAACGCCTGTCGCCGCTCGTGCGGCGGGTGGTCGCGAACAACCCCGGCCCGTACACCCTCTACGGAACGGCGACCTTCGTGGTGGGAGCGCGTGACCGCCTGGCGGTGATCGATCCTGGCCCGCTCATCCCGGAACACGTGGACCGTCTGCTCGAGGCTGCCGCGGGGGCCACGATCTCGCACATCCTGGTGACCCACACGCACCTCGACCATTCGCCGGCGGCCGCGTTGCTCAAGGAGCGCGCGGCCGCACCGGTGTACGGCTTTGGTCCGCATGCCGGCGGTGCAGGGTCCGGTCTGGATGACGCGGGTGCGGACACCGTGTTCGCGCCGGATCGGGTGATGCGGGACGGGGACACCGTGGCCGGCGACGGCTGGACGTTGCAGGCGGTGCACACGCCTGGCCACACGTCCAACCATCTTTGTTTCCGCCTGCCCGAAGAGGGTACGCTGTTCTCGGGCGACCACGTCATGGGCTGGTCGAGCACGGTGATTTCACCGCCGGACGGCGACCTCACCGCGTACCTCGCCAGTCTTGACCGTCTGCTGGCGGGAGGCGACCAGCTGCTGCGCCCGACGCACGGCCGCGCGATCACGGATCCGGCACGTTTTCTGAATGCTCTCAAGGCGCACCGGCTGCGCCGTTGCGACGGCGTGTTGGCGAGCTTGCGCGCCCGGCCGCGTCCGATTCCGGAGATCGTTGCCGAGAATTACGTCGGACTGGACCCGGTGTTGTTTGGGGCGGCGTGCCGTTCCGTCTACGCCACCCTCCTGCACCTGCAGGCGGAAGGGTCGGTGCGTGCCGAAGGAGTGGACGAGGAAGCCACCTGGCATCCCGCCTGAACGGTGGAAAAAAGAGGGCGAGCGGCGGAACCCGCCGCCCGCCCGTGAACCGCTACGGAAGCTCGTAGCCGTCCTTGCCCAACTTGATCTTGTAGAGGCTCTTGCCGGACGTCACGTAGAGCACGTCCCGTTCGACACCGCGGCCGAAGCCGACGTTGGTCGGTAGCTCTTCGCCGGTCGAGATGAACGCGACTTCGTTGCCGTCCGCGTCGCGCACGGCGATGCCGGGCCGATGCTCGCAGCGCTCGGCCATGTAGATGTTGCCGTCGACATCGGCGACGAGGCCGTCGGGGCCACTACACGGCTGACCAGGATAGAGCTCGGAATAGTCGATCACCACGCGGCGGTTGCTGACCGTTCCGTCGGCGTTCAGGTCGTAGGCCTGGAGCAGGTGCCGGCTGACCGTGGGTGCCTGGTCGGTTTCGTCAAGCTGCATGAAGCCGAGCCAGCCGTTGTCGTTGCTCACGACATAGAGCGTCGACTGGTCAGGCGAAACCAGCACGCCGTTGGTCTTGCCGCCGTTCGTGATGATGCGGTCGACGGTGCCGTCGGGGTCGAGGCGGTAGACCGCGAAACCCGGCTGGAAGACCGGCTCATGGCCAAGGTAGCGCGGGTCCGAGAAGTAGATCCGGCCCTGCTCGTCGATCGTGATGTCGTTGAGCGCGTTGTAGGACTTGCCGTTGTAGGTGCCGGACAGGATGTAGGTCTTGCCGCTCGCCATGTCGGTCTTGACAAGCATGCGGCCGCCGTAGTCCGCGCCGAGCGCCGCCAGCATGTTGCCGTCCCGGTCGAACTTGATGCCGTTCGACATCCCGCTCGGGCTGCGGAAGATGGTGGTGTCGCCCGATGCGGGGTCGTAGCGCCAGATGTTGCCGGCCTGCGGGTAGAGGCCCGACGGGTCCTTGCAGAACTTCGTGAAGGTGATGTCACTGAAGTACATGTAGCCGTCGTGGCCGGCCGCTACGCCCTCGGTGAGGATGCAGCCGCCGTCGAACAGGCGCATGAGCTTCGTGCCGTCCGGCACGATGTCGCTGGCACCCGTGGGTGCCGGGAAGCCGGCGTCCTCGCCCTGGAACCAGGTGGCGTGTTCATGGGCCGACGCGGTCGCGGACCACGCCAGCGTGGCGGCCGCGATGGCCGCTGCAGCCAGTCTGTAGATGTGCATGTTGATGTGTTCCCTCCTGCCGCAGGAGCGCCGGCCGACAGACGAACCGTTCCACTTCCCGAGGCCTGACATGACGGACCCGGCCCGTTGCGTTGTCCACTGTTCCGCGCCCGCGCCTATAGGCTACTAATTTCGTCAACTATTTGGCTAGCTGTGGGGGGAAGGGCGTCCGCCATCGACACCGGTGACGCGCTCGGCGGCTGCTCTCCAAGACTGACGGCAGGTTCTGGCGCGCGGGCCGGTCAGGCGAAGAGGATCGGACCCCTCGGGGCCGGCATCCCGGGCACGGGCTGGTGGAGGGCATGTTCCGAGCGCGCGCCCCTCGTTGAGTGATCCTCGCCGCCGGATTACGCTCGGCCGATCCCCGGCACCGGCCTCGGATCTCTCGCCTCGACCTGTGGTCGCGCCGCCACGCAACCCTTACGGAATGTGAACGATGCGACTGGAAGGAAAGACGGCGGTCATCATGGGCGCTGGCCAGAGTCCCGGCCAGGGCATGGGCAACGGCCGCGCAACGGCGCTGCTCTTCGCGCGCGAGGGCGCGCGGGTGTTGTGCGTCGACCGCGACCCGGCGTCGGCCGATGAGACGGCGGAGATGATTGCCGGGGAGGGTGGTGATGCAGCGGTCTTTGAGGCGGACGTCACCCGTGAGGCGCAGGTCGCCGCGGCGGTGGAGAGTTGCCGGACCCGCTGGGGGAGCCTCGACATCCTGCACAACAATGTCGGGATCAGCGTGGCGGGTGGCGATGCCGATGTGACCGAGATCTCGGAGGAGGCATTTGACCGCGTGATGACGGTGAACCTGCGCGGCACGGTCATGGCCTGCAAACATGCGATTCCCGTCATGCGCGAGCAGCGCTCAGGCGCGATCGTCAGCATTTCCTCGGTTGCCGCAGTCGAGTCCTACCCCTGGGTCGCCTACAAGGCGAGCAAGATGGGCATGGTGGCGTTCACCAAGCAGATCGCCATCCAGAACGCGGAGTACGGAATTCGCGCCAACGTCATCCTGCCCGGATTGATGGATACGCCGATGGCCGTCGATTCGCGCGCCCGTGCCTGGGGCCGCTCCCGGGAAGACGTCGCCGCCGAGCGCGACGCGCGGATCCCCCTCGGCGGCAAGATGGGCACGGCGTGGGACGTCGCGTACGCGGCTCTCTATCTGGCCTCCGACGAGGCCCGTTTCGTCACGGGCGTCGCACTCCCCGTCGACGGCGGAACGGGCTGTCGGGTCGGTTAGCCGTGGTGCCCGGGAACGAGGTTTCCGGGCCTCGGTTCGCCCCGACGGCGTATCATCACGGCGGGTTCCGCCGACCGGAATGAGCCGGAAACGGGCTTCCCGTGGGCAAGCGGCCAGATCGGAGAGTCGGCGGGCCGCGGGAGGACGGGATGGGGATCCGCCTGTACTACAATCCGGACTGCCCCGACTGCGTGCGGCTGGCGGCCCTTACGCGCCGCCTGGACTGGCTGGATCGAGTCGAACTGCGGACCGACGAGTCGCCGTTGGGGGACGTGCCCGCCGGTGAGATCGTCGTGGTCGAGAAGGCGACCGGAGGCATGTTCACCGGGGTCTTCGCCACGCGCAAAGTGTGCCTGCAAGTGCCCCTGTTCCTCCCGTACGGACTCGTTCTCTTCCTGCCGCCGGTCCTGAAGTTTGCAGGACAAAGAAAGATCGGGTGCAACGGCGACGCGTGCGAAATTTGAATTGCTGACCTGACGGGTCACTGCGGCGGTTTCGGACCTCTTCGCGGCCCGGCGGCGGTGAGCCCGAGCGAGAGCGTGGCCGCGATGGCGCGCCGACCGTTTTCTTTCACGGGTAGGGGCGACCTGGAGGGCGGCCGCGCCGCTCTGGCCGGTTAGGCGACGATGCGCTGGTCGATGAGGTCGCCGCCGCCGATCCGGTGCTCGATCGCCGCGCCGCGGTACTCCTTGATCGCAAGTGCCTGCAGGGCGTTAACGATCATGTACTGGGTCGGCAGGTCTTCCCAGCGGGCCTTGTGAAATGCGACCTCCCCCTCGCCCCGGTAGGCCGCCCGTGGCGGCGCGCCCGGGCCCTTGTCGGGACTCAGGACCGCGTAGGCGGCGTCGGCCTCGCCCCATGCGCCCGTCTTCGGCATGTACTTGTAGTGGAGCACGCCGCGCAACGTGCCGTCGTCGCGCGGCTCAGGCGCCGGCGCGGGTGCCTGCGGGTCGACCTCCTGCAGGCCGCGGACCTTCAGGTCGAGGAAGCGGAACCCCAGCCAGCTCGCGGTGCAGTGGGTCTCGCCGTCATGGACGACGGGGTCGGGCAGTTCGCAGTAGACTTTCGAAAAACCGAGCTGCTCGCGGCCCGTCAGGATCGGGTCGGTCAGGTTTTCCCACAGCACCACGAGGAACGGGCCAGTGACCCGGTCCTGCTTCCCTTCGAACACGACCGGGACCCGCACCCCGAGCACGTTGTAGCCGCGTCCGGCCAGCCAGGCGATTTCGGTCATGTAGGAGGCAAACACCTCGACCACCGGCTCGCCGTCGAGCGAGAATCCCGGCGGCAGAAAGGACTCGATCAGGCCGGTGTCGGTCAGGAAGCGGACCGATACGGTCATGGTCTTGCGCTGGTCCGGCGAAAACACGCCGGCTTTGCCGCCGGGCCCCTGCCGCGGTCCCGTCATCGGTCCGAAATGGGTGGGCATCATGTACATCGTTCCCGGTCTCAGCGGGTACGGCATGGGACTCTCCTGGAGTGGGTTGCGGCCGCCGGCCGGTGCTCGAAACAAGGGCTGCGCCGCGTTTCGCCGACGGACTGGGCAACAGGGTATTCGTCCGTGTCCGGGAGTAGAAGGAGCGCGCGGGCCCATCCGTCCGCGGGAACTGCGTGGCCCGTCGGACTGGCGGTGGGACACAGACCGCATGAGGCGTTCGATGCATCCGTGCTGCGCGGCATCGACGGAAATGGCGCGCTGTTGCCACGACGGTCAGGGAGGGGAATTGGCACCCGACGCCCGTGCCTGAGCCCCGGGGCGCCTAACGTCAGGGCATGACCGTCGCCGCGGGCATGGCGCGGCTTCGGTCCCGGCCGCGCTTCGTCAGTAGGGGCCGGGGACGATGGGACTCCCGTCGGCGAACCGCTCGAAGCGGAACCGCGACAGGTCGAAGCCCGTCGGCCGGCCCAGCACGAGATCGGCGAGAACCCGGCCCACCCCGGGCCCGATCCCGAAGCCGTGTCCGCTCATGCCGGTGCCGATGAACAGGCCGGGCGGCGACGGCACCTCGCAGATGTAGGGCACGGCATCGGGAGTGACGTCGATCATCCCCGCCCACGTCTCGGCGATGCCGGCCTCGTCCAGCCAGGGCGCCCGCTCGGGGAGGCGCTTGATCAGGCGTCGCCGGCCCTCGGGCGACGGAGGCGGATCGAGCACGCGCATCCGCTCGAACGGCGTGACCTCATCGGCGGACCAGCGCGCCCTGGAGCCCCACGCGCCCGGGTAACCCGCGGGCGGTTTCGGGCTGAGCCGCAGATCCCTGGCCGATTTCCGCAGCAGGCGCACGAACTTGGTCAGATCCCGGAACGAGCGTGCGCACACGTAATGCTCGACGAGATCCCCGGTCGTGACGGTGTAGCCGCCATCCGCCCGACGGTTCGTGGCGAAGCCGGGCGCGGAGACGTTGGGAAGCCGGCGGTCGGGCGCGGGGCGGGTGCGCCCCACCGTGGAACGCACGATGAGCTGCGGGAGGTCGATCCCGGCGTTGCGGGCAAAGTAGGTGGACCAGGCACCGCCTGCGAGCACGACGCGGTCGGCCCGTACCGGCCCGCGCTCGGTGTGCACGCCGGCGACACGACCGGCGCTGGTCTCGAGCGTGCGCACGGCGCAATCTTCCGCGATCGACACCCCGATCCGCCGCGCCGCGCGCGCCAGCGCGGGTACGGCGACGAACGGCTCCGCCCGCCCGTCGCTCGGGGTCAGCATCCCGCCGACCCACTGTCCCTCCAGTCCGGGACACGCTTCCCGCGCCTCCGCCGGCGAGAGCATCCGGGTGTCGAGTTGGTGCTCCCTGGCAACCTCATGCCATTCGGCGTACTTGGCGAGCGCTCGCTCGTCCTCGGCGAGGTACGCCAGACCGCACCCTGTGAACGCGAGGTCTTGCTCGCCGGTCTGGGTTGCGAGATCCCGCCAGATTCGATTCGACTCCATCACGATGGGCAGTTCGTCCCGGTCCCGCCCCTGCTGGCGGACCCAGCCCCAGTTGCGGCTCGACTGCTCGCCGGCGACCCGCCCCTTCTCGAGCAGCGCGACCTTCGCGCCCCGCTGCCCGAGGAACCAGGCAGTCGAGGTGCCGATGATCCCGGCGCCGATCACCACGACGTCGACGGCGTCCGGCAGCGGGTCGGCGTGGGCGATCGGTGTGGATTCGGTGATCATCGGCATGCGGGACGTCTCCGTACGCGCCGGCGGCCGGCGAGCCGGAGCGAAGCATCGCAGGATTCGAGCCGATTACGACCGCGGGGGCGCAGATCGAAGCGGCAACCAACCGGCCGCCATCGGGGCTCCACTCGCAGCACCATCTCTTGACCGGGATCGGCGCGGTCGGGCGGGAACACCCATGCCGGCCCCGACAGCCTCGCCGCCCCAGCCGCGAGCGGCCTTGACTTCGGACGGGGCGTTCGTCAAAAGCCTGCACATCCAAGCCGACTGCCACCGGAGGCGCCATGCCCGCCCTCGACATCGCCGATTGCATCAACGACACCTGCCCATGGTCGGGCAAGCCGGTGCAACCCGACTCGCTGACCGAGTACGACGGGCGGGTGGTCGGGTTCTGCAATACCGGTTGCCGGGACAAGTTCGAACGCGCCATCCGGCACTTCTCGGAGGCAAAAGCATCGGATAGTGGCCCTTCGGACTGACCACGCAATCCACCGTCGTCGAGGCGCGCGCACGGGTACCGGGCGGTCTCCCCGCTTGGAATGCGGGCGGCGCGAATTCCGCGCAGGCTGCGAGCCGGCCTTCCGCCAGTTTGCGCGGATCCGTCAAGCTGGCCGGGTACCCGCTCAGCGGGCCGCCGTCTCCGGAGCTGACGGTGCCGAGCCTGGCCACGAGCCAAGCGGTACGCAACTCGGTCCGGTGTTCCAGGGGGTTTGTCCTGCTCGGCTTGAGTTGTTCAACTGACGCGCATCGCATGCGCGTTCTTTCCTGTTATGCGCGTTGCATCGCCGGACTATAGTTGGCGACACGACGCTCGGCAGGAGCCACCTATGCAGAGATATCACCCCGTTCTCGTGGCGCTGCACTGGCTGATGGCGCTGATGATTCTGATCGCGTTGGCCGCAGGCGAGCTGATCCTCGAAAATTTGGCCAACGACGACCCCGACAAGATCCTGGTGCTGACCGGGCATATGAGCGCCGGCGTCGTGATCGGTGCGCTGCTGGTCGTACGCCTCGTCACCCGATTGCGGATCCGCACACCGCCGCGCGCCACCACCGGCAACGCTCTGTTGGACCGGATCAGCGTCTGGACGCACTGGGGCTTCTACGTGCTCGTGGCCGGCATGGTGCTCTCGGGTCTCGCCACCGCCCTTGGCGCGGGCCTTTTTCCCATCGTTTTCGGCGGTGCGGCCGAGACGGTGCCGGAGGAGCTCTCGGGCCTGCCGCAACGTGCCGCCCACGGCTGGATCGCAACGGTCCTCGCGGCACTCATCGTCCTGCATATCTCGGCCACCGTGTACCACCAGCTGGTGCTGAAGGACGGGCTGTTGCGGCGCATGTGGTTCGGTCCGCGCAGCTGACCCGGCCGCCCGCACGGCTGCCAATCCTCGAGGCTGGCTGTCACCCCACGGAGCGGGGCGACGGACCGTCCCGCCGCCTCCGGCACTCGGAGCGCTCCGTGGCCAACAGCCAGCCGTTGTCACGTCGACCCGAAGAACGAAGGAGCAAGCATCATGACCAACCCGCATGGCCTGGCGCTCAGGGCCGCCGCCGTTCTCTGGGTGATCTGGGGCCTGGTTCATGTGCTGGCCGCCGGCATGATTATCCCGGCGGATCCCCAGGCGGCCGTCACGGCCATCCTCGACGGAGTCGATCCGGCCCGGCTTGCCGCCGACTACCCGGCCGAACTGTCGGGCATCCTGTCGCAGCATGGCTGGAACCTCGGTTGGTTCGGGATCGCGACGATCGTCGGCGGCGTCTTCATCTGGCGGGGCAGCACGACCGCCATCTGGGTCACCGCACTGATCGGCGGCCTCGCCGATGTCGGGTACTTCGTGTTCGTCGACGTGCCCGGATACAACCTCTTCCTGCCCGGCACGCTGATGACCCTCGTCTCGGCCGCGGCCATCGTGCTGAGTTTCTGGGTCTGGTGGTCCCGTAGCCAGACCGCGCCGGAAGCGCCCTAGGTCTGAGCGGGGCGTTCGCCCGGGCGCGTGCGGCCGCTCCGACTCGAGCGGCCGGGGTATGCGGCAACCGGACCCGCGCTCGGTGAAGATCCGGGCCGGGTCGCTCCCGCCGCCGCCCAGCTTGCGGCGGAGCCCCGTTCATAGAGCGCGCACGCCGCTCGCATTCCTCCGCCCAGCGGCGCATCGTGTCCCAATGACGCCGCGGTCACGTCGGGGTCGCGGCCCAACCCGTGGTCACGGCCACGCTCCGCCCGCTTTCTCGGATGCTGTTCCCGACGCGTGTTGACACTAGGCCATATCCGTAGAGCCTGTGTCGACCTCCGCCAACCGGAACGATCTCGCCATGCACCTTGACACGCGGATTTCGTCTCAACAAAGGGCAACCGACGGCATGCCCGCCGCTCCGGCCGGTTGGTCGGAACGAGCCCGTGCAGGCTGCGCGGGGACGGCTCGCCTGCGATGACAAGGGCCCTGGCGGCAGACGTCGTGGTCGTGGGGGGTGGCAACGCCGCGCTCACGGCCGCGTTGGCGGCAGCGGAGGCAGGTGCGCGCGTGTGCCTGCTGGAGGCGGCACCAGCGGAAGAGCGGGGCGGCAACAGCACCTATACCGCCGGCGCGATGCGCGTGGTGTTCGACGACATCGAGGCGCTGCGCGCGCTGATGCCCGATCTCTCGGACCGCGAGCTTGCGGAAACCGACTTCGGTGCCTACCGCGAAGCGGACTATTACGACGACATGGCGCGACTCACCCGGTACCGGGCCGACCCTGACCTGGTGGAGCAGCTGGTCAC
>JAJEFC010000274.1 GCA_022820675.1 Vicinamibacteria bacterium
ATCCCGCGACGCCGTGACGGACCATAGTCGGGGCTGTCCGCACCGTCCATCCGATCCGGACCCCTCGTCGGTGCGCTCAAGGCCGTTCCAACCACGGTCACGCTCTCCGTGCGCCCGGATCCAGGTGGCGTTTCACAGCAACAATGCCGACGTGCACCCCGCCCCCGCTCGACGGATGCGCGTCCCGGGTCCTTCTGCTACTATCGATCGCTTGGCGCCGTCGACTCGGGCGCGGCCGGGCACCCCCGGCGACGGTTTCCCGGGGGCGTGGCCGGAGCCATGACCCGGCGGCCGGCTTTCACGGAACGAGGAAGAGCGTGAACATCGCCGTCATCGGTGCGCAGTGGGGTGACGAGGGCAAGGGCAAGATCGTCGACCTCCTCACCCCCAACGCGTCCATTGTGGCGCGTTACCAGGGAGGCCACAACGCCGGCCACACGGTGCGGGTGGGCGGCACCGAGTTCATTCTGCACCTGCTGCCGTCGGGCATCCTGCATCCGGGCGTGCGGTGCGTCATCGGCAACGGCGTGGTGATCGACCCCCAGGCGCTGTTCACGGAGATCGACACCCTGGCGGCGCAGGGCATCGAGGTCGGCGGCCGGCTGCTCATCAGCGACCGGGCCCACGTCATCCTGCCCTACCACCGCGACCTCGAGGCGCTGTCGGAGTCGCGGCGCGGAGACCAGCGCATCGGCACCACGTCGCGCGGCATCGGGCCGTCGTACGAGGACAAGGTCGGGCGCCGCGGCATCCGGGCGGCTGACCTCGCCGACGGGTCGGAAGACGGCGCCCTCGCCTCGGCCATCCGCGCGAACGTGTCGGCCCGCAACGAGGCGCTGGGGGGAGCGGCGGCCGACTGGCGGGCGCTGCACGCGGACGTGTGCGCGGCCGCGCGCCGCCTCGCGGGGTGGGTCGGCGACGCCTCGGTGTTTCTCGCGCGGGCGTTCGAGGCGGGCGAGTGCGTGCTGTTCGAGGGCGCCCAGGGCACCCTGCTCGACATCGACCACGGGACCTATCCCTTCGTCACCTCGTCCAACGCGACGGTCGGCGGCATCTGCACGGGCCTCGGCGTCGGCCCCCGCGCCATCGGCTCCGTCCTCGGCATCGTGAAGGCCTACACGACCAGGGTCGGCGAGGGGCCCCTTCCGACGGAGCTGCACGGCGACGAGGGCGACCAGCTTCGGGAGAGCGGCCGCGAGTACGGCGCCTCGACGGGACGGCCGCGACGGTGCGGCTGGTACGACGCGGTGGTGGTCCGCTACGCGGTGCGCGTCAACGGCCTCGACGCGCTCGCGGTCACCAAGCTCGACGTGCTCGACGGCCTCGACGAGATTCCCCTGTGCACCGGCTACCGGCACGGCGAGCGTCTGCTGACCGAGTTTCCCGGCAGCCGCACCGTCCTCGCCGAGTGCCGGCCGGTCTACGAGCGCCTGCCGGGATGGTCGCGGCCCACCGCCGGCGTGCGCCGCTACGAGGACCTGCCGCCGGAGGCGCGGGCGTACCTGGGCCGCATCGAGGCCCTGAGCGGAGTGCCGATCGCCATCGTCTCGACCGGCTCCGATCGCGCGGACACGATTCTGGTGCGGGACGGGCTCGTGGACCGATGGCAGGCCGAGAGGGCGCTGGCGGCGCAGGAATCCGCGCCCTGAGCAACCCGCGCCGGAACCGGCGCAACGCTCCCGGCCGGGTCGGAGGCGCGAGAGAGCCGGGCCGCGGAGGGCTCCCGGCTCCCAGCCTTGCCGCTCGGGACCGGAGGAGGCAGGTCGCCATGAGACGGATGACTCGGTTCGCCGGCGTGCTCGCGGTTCTGGCCGTCGCCTGCGGCGGCGACCCGCCGCCGGCCGCCGACGAGGCCCGCGCGTTCCTCGACGACGCGGAGGCCCGGCTGCTCGACGCGTGGATAGCCACGGGGCGGGCGGCCTGGATACAGAGCACCTACATCACCGAGGACACGACCGCCCAGGCGGCGGAGGCCCAGGCCGCGGTCATCGGCCTCACCATGGAGCTCGCCGCCGAGGCCGCGCGGTTCGACGGCGTCGAGCTGCCCGACGACCTGCGGCGCAAGCTGCTGCGGCTGAAGACCTCGCTGGGGGTGGCGGCGCCCGCCGACCCGGCCCGGCAGGCCGAGCTCGCGGCCATCACCACGGGAATGGAGGCCGCCTACGGCCGTGGCGAGTACTGCCCGGAGGACGGCGAGGGATGCCTGTCGCTGCCCGAGCTCGAGCGGCGGCTGGCCGAGGTCCGCGACACCGACGAGCTGCTCGACCTGTGGCTCGGCTGGCGGACGGTGGCCCCGCCGATGCGCGACGACTACGCCCGCTTCGTCGAGCTGGCCAACGCCGGCGCCCGCGACCTCGGCTTCGCCGACCTCGGCGAGCTGTGGCGGACCGGCTACGACATGCCTCCCGAGGCGTTCACGGACGAGCTCGAGCGGCTCTGGGGCCAGGTCAGCCCCCTCTACGAGTCGCTGCACTGCCACGTGCGCGCTTCCCTCGCCGACGAGTACGGCTCGGCCATCGTTCCCCCCGACGGCCCGATTCCCGCCCACCTGCTCGGCAACATGTGGAGCCAGACGTGGGCCAACGTCTTCGATCTGGTCGCTCCCCGGCGGGCCGACCCCGGCTACGACCTGACCGAGCTGCTCGAGGACGCCGACGTCGGCGAGATCGAGATGGTGCGCTACGGCGAGCGGTTCTTCAGCTCGCTCGGGTTCGACCCGTTGCCGGACACGTTCTGGGAGCGGTCGCTCTTCGTGCAGCCGCCCGACCGCGACGTGGTCTGCCACGCCAGCGCCTGGAACGTCGACTACGACTCGGACGTGCGCATCAAGATGTGCCTCGACGTCGACGGCGAGGACTTCGTCACCGTCCACCACGAGCTGGGCCACAGCTACTACCAGCGCGCCTACCGGCATCGGTCGCCGCTCGACCGGGACGGCGCCCACGACGGCTTCCACGAGGGCATCGGCGACACCATCGCCCTCTCCATGACCCCGGAGTACCTGGTCGAGGTCGGGCTGCTCGACCGGGCCCCGCCGGCCGACCGCGACGTCGGGCTGCTGCTGCGGCTCGCGCTCGACAAGGTCGCGTTCCTGCCGTTCGGCCTCCTCGTCGACCAGTGGCGCTGGCAGGTGTTCTCGGGCGGGATCGAGCCGGAGGCCTACAACGAGGGCTGGTGGGCACTCCGGACCGCGTACCAGGGCGTCAGCCCCCCCGCGCCGCGCAGCGAGGCCGACTTCGACCCCGGCGCCAAGTACCACGTCCCCGCCAACGTGTCCTACACGCGCTACTTCCTCGCCCACATCCTGCAGTTCCAGTTCCACCGGGCCCTGTGCGCGGCGGCCGGCCACGAGGGGCCGCTGCACCGCTGCTCGATCTACGGCAGCCGGGCGGCGGGGGAGCGGCTGCGGACGATGCTGGAGGCGGGTGCGAGCCGGCCCTGGCGCGACGCCCTCGAGCTGGGCACCGGCGAGCGCGAGATGGACGCCACCGCCATCCTCGACTACTTCGCGCCGCTGCGGGCGTGGCTCGACGAGCAGAACGCCGGCCGCTCGTGCGGCTGGTGACCGCGGTCGACCTTTCGAGGCCGGCGGCCGGTGACCGGGTACACCTTGAAGCCGGCAGGGCGAGGCTGATGGACCACGTCGCCAACCTGACCCGCCCGATCGACCGGGCTGGGTGATGGGCAAGTCCAAGGCGTCCGTCGGACAGCCGAATAGATGGGATCGCGGTATGGATCGAACGCCGCCCCACGACGCGGTTCGCCGTCTCGTCGACGACTACCGCGTCCAGTGTCTCTGGTTTCTTCGCGAAGACTGCTAACCCGTCCACCGCGGCCGAGCGCGAACGGGTGCTGCGACTGATCGAGCTGCGCGGCGATCTGCAGGCGTTTTCGCCGTCGCCGAGATCCGTAGAGGACTCTCACGCCGCTCCAGCGAGATTTCCCGTCGCCGGCCGGGAGTCTGCGTCGCAGGAACGGCGCAGACTCCCGGTGGGGCCCGGTTGGGCGTGGTGGGCGACCCGTGGCGCCGCCGCTGGCGGCCGGGGTTCAGTTCGTCGAGCGGCCGCGGCCGAACGGGCGCTGGCCGAGGGCGCGCTGCATCACCTCGTACTGCACCCCCATGATGTGGCCGATGGCCTCGATCCAGTACGCCGCGTTGTGGGCGCCGGGCATCTGCATGTAGTTGAAGGGGATGTTCTCCTGGGCCATGTACGCGGCCAGCTCCTGCGCCCCCGCGATCAGCCGGTCCTCGGTGCCGCAGTCGAGGTAGATGTGCGGCAGGTCCTCCCTCGCGACCTGCTTGATCAGGGTGAACGGGTCGTAGGCGTCGGCCTGCTCCGGGCTCGTGAACATCCGGCCCTGCGGCGACCGCTCGACCTGGCTGCTGAAGCCGTCGATGCCGATCAGGGGATTGGGCTGTCGGCGGCGGGCCCGCTGCTCGGGCGTCAGCGTGCGCTGCGGCCGAGGCTCGAGCTCGCCCCGCATGCGCGCCGCCGCCTGCCGGCCGTACTCGAGGGCCCCGCTCGTGCTGCCGATGGAGATGAACAGGTCCGGGTTCCGCAGGCCCATGGTGATCGCGCCGAACCCGCCCATCGACAGGCCGGTCATGGCCCGGCCCTCGCGGCGGGCGATGGTCCGGAAGTTCCAGTCGACATGGCCGACGACGTCGCGGACGATATGGTCCTCCCAGTCGTTGGTCTGCCCGTCCTCGTTCTCCGCCCAGTTGACGTACCACGAGTTCCCGGCGTCGGGCATCACGACGATGAGGTCGTCGTAGAGGCCGGCGTAGAACGGGGCGCCGTTGGCGAGGCCCCACGCGGTGTAGTTCTGCGTCAGGCCGTGCAGCAGGTACAGCACCGGATAGCGGTCGGTCGACGTCTCGTAGTCGTCCGGCAGCAGGATGTTGTACTTCATGGTCCGGTCGACGGCGGGGCTGAAGAATTCGACCGTCAGCAGCTCCCGTCCCTGGGCCGGCGCGGCGGCCACGAGCGCCGCGAGCACGAATACCACCGCCGCCGTCCGCGCGAGCTTCGATCTCAGCATGCTGTTCCTCCGAGGGTTGCCGCGGCGCCGTGAATGCCGCCGCGGCGGGTGGTCATGCTACCGCGAAACGGACGACGGGCGAAGCCCCCGCGGCTCGGGGGGCGGAGGCTACGGCGCGAGGTCGTTGTGGTGGAGGATGGTGTTGAAGAGCATCCCGAACTCGCCGTGGTTCTGCCAGCGGTAGCACGGATTGGTGGCGAACAGGACGACGCGGCCTGCGCCGCGCGGCATGTCGACGACGGCGGGGCGGCCGTCGATCTGGCCGGCGCCGCGCAGGTGGCCGCTGAGCACGCGGCCGCTGAACGACATGAGGACCCGCTCGTCGCGGAGCCGCCGCGGCACGTCGAGGAGCGGGCCGTTGGCGTAGCGGACGGGTATCCGGCGGTCTTCGTATCCGTAGAAGATCGGATGAGCCGGAGTCTCGATCTCCGCCTCGACCAGCGGCCCCGGCGCGTAGAAGCCCGATCCCGGGCGCCGGACGCCGATCTCGCGGGTCAGGCCGTACTCGGGCGGGACGTGGCTCGCTTCGCCGAGGGTGACCAGCAGGCCGCCGTCGTCGACGAACCGCTGCAGCTCGAGCACGCCCTCCAGGCCCATCCCCCCGGTGATGTCGTCCGACGAGCCGTAGTCGCCGAGGAACCGGTAGCGCTCGGTCTTGGTGTAGGCCCGCGGGCCGCCGCGCGGCTCGACGTCGAAGACGAGTCCCTTCGCGGTGCGGCCCTGGTTGGGGACGAGGATGACGTCGTAGTCGGCCCGCAGGCCGCCGGCCCGGACCCGCTCCTTGAAGATGAGGTCGAAGGGGATCTCGAAGCGGTCGAACGCGTGGCGCACCCAGCCCACCTCCTGGGTGTCGCCCCACGTGCTGTACATGGCCAGCCGCGGAAGATCGACGGGATGGGCCGCGACGTCCGGCCGGTCGGCCAGCCCCGCCGCGGTCAGTCCGAGCTCGGTCACCGCCGCCCGCAGGCTATCCGCGAGCTCACTCCCCGGGGCCGCGGGCACGATGAACGACCCGGGCGGGAACTCCACGCCGTCGACCTCGAAGCCTTCCTCGGCGGCTTCCACCGGCGCCGTTCCCAGCCGGTAGCGCAGCGTCGTCAGGTGGTTCGAGCCGTGGTGGGCGACGGCGTAGCCGAACCGCGGCTCGCGGGGGCCTGCGACGGTGCCCGCGAGCCGCGCCTCGGTGACCGGCTCGACCGGGACGGCGAGGACCTCGGGGTCGTCGACCGCGACCACGTCGACCCCGTGCATCAGACCCATCGTCCAGCCGGTGTTGTCGTAGGTCCGCAGGCCGTCGTCCGGGAACGTCTGGCTCCCGAGCAGGATCTTCGCCAGGCGGAAGTACGGCTGGCCGCCCTTGACCACGTAGGAGCCGGCGGGATGCGGCTCGTCGTCCTCGTCGCCGAAGGCGAGCTCGCCGCCGGCGCGGCCGACCTCGATGCCTTGCACGCGCAGCAGGTCGACGAGGGTCGCCACCCGCGTCATGTCGCGTTGCCCGGCCGGGATGACGAAGCCGTGCGGCGGGTCGGTCTCGCCCTCCGCCACCGCGTTGCGCGACTTCCGGTAGAAGTTCTCCAGGATGACGCCGGGGTTCGACGACGCCAGCTCCAGCGCCGCGAGGGCGGCGGTCTGGCTGTAGTTGGTGTTGTTCCGCATCGACCACTCGACCTCCTTGTAGGGGGGCGAGGGCCGGTACCACTCGCGGCTCGTGCGCGCCTGCTCGGCCGTGTTGTCCTCCGTCTTCAGGCGCCGCTTCATGGTGGTCGCGCCGCCGTTGCCGTAGGTCTCGTAGAAGCGGATGAGCCCGTTGTGGTTCGACGCCATGAACGCCAGGTAGCCCGGCGACCACATGTCGACGAAGGCGTGCGTCCACACCCCGGGCATGCCGTAGCCGGTCAGCCGGGCCATCTCGAAGTTCGCGAACCACGGCAGCTCGCCGTAGACGATGGGGTCGAGCAGGGGGTTCTGGGGGGCCTGCCCGCTGAACGTGTAGAGGAACGGCACCGACTCGTGGAGGTCGTGCATCACCGGGGGATGCCACTCGAGGTACCAGTCGAGCACGTTCCGCATGCTGAGCTGCGAGTAGTTGATGTCGCGGTTGTTGTCGTGGAAGATGTACTTCCCCCAGTACGGTGGCCCCCCGATGCGGTCGTCCTCGTCGGTGATGTCGATCAGGTGCCGGTAGTACCAGTCGACGTAGCGGTCCCGCCCGTCCGGATCGGCGGCGGGAATCAGAACGACGATGAGGTTCTCGCGGATGCGGTCGTAGAGCGGCCCCTCCTCGGCCGCGAGCCGGTAGGCCAGCTCCATCAGCATCTCGGGCGGGCCCGTCTCGCCGCTGTGCAGGCCCGCCATCAGCACGTAGACCGGCTTGGCCCGGGCCACGACGGCCTGCGCCTCGGCCTCGCTCAGCCCGCGGGGGTCCGCGAGCCGGGCGAGGTCGCGGCGGTAGGGCTCGAGGTCGGCGACGGTCGCCTCGTCGGCAATCGTCACCACCACCATCTCGCGGTCCTCGTCGGTGCGGCCGATCGGCGTCATCGCGACCCGCGGCGACGCCTCGTCGAGGGCCCGGTAGTAGTCGAGCATCTCGTCGTAGTAGGTCAGCTCTCGCGGCGCCCCGACGTGGTGGCCGAGGACGTCTTTCGGCGACGGGACGGCGCCGCCGACGGGCAGATGGTCGACCAGGGGGCTGAGGAACTCGGGGCGCGTCGTCCACTCGCGCACCTGCTCGGCGAAGTCGGCGTCCATGCGCTGTCCGGTCGCGGTCTGGGCAGCGGACGCAGGGGCGAGCAGGGCGAGTGCGACGCCGACCGTCGCGATGCGCTCGGCGATGGACGGGCGGCGCGCGTGGGGGTTGGGCATCGTGGTCATCCCGGAGCGTTGAGCGGTCGGTCCTGCGGGCTTCGACCCCGGGTCCGCTCGCAAGTCCGTGCGGTTCGAACTGACGAAGTGTAGCCGACTCGGGGCCGCGGGGCTCGATGGAAGGGCGCCCGCGTGCCGGCGAAAGATGCAGCCTGACTCGTTTCGGCCCGGGCCTGGCCGTGAGTTCCCTGCCGGCCATCGGGAACGTCTCGAGGCGGGTATCGGTCGACCCCGGCGGCCGCGCAGGCCGGCCGGGCGGGACGTCCGCCGGGCGGTCAGGCGCCGTACTCGGCGTCGCTGACCGCCTCGAACCAGCTCGTCCTGGCGTCGATGTTGATGGCGACGTGGGTCATGGGGCCGTCGGGCCCCGCCCCGTGCCAGTGCCGCTCGCCGGGGGCGACGGCGATGAGGTCGCCGGGGGCGGCCTCGCACACCGCCTCGCCTTCCTTCTGGAACCGGCACGTGCCCTCGACGATCTGGAGCAGTTGCGGGCCGCTGTGGGCATGCCAGTGGGTGCGGGCCCGGGCCTCGAAGGCGACGCGGTAGACGTTCGCGGGCGGGGCGACCGACACCCCGTTCATGCGGGTCAGCCGGGCGCGGCCCACGAACGTCTTCGGGTCCGACGGCTCGCTGGCGATGCCGGCGAGCGAGAACAGCCTCATGCCGTCGCCGGCCGCCCCCCGTAGCGGGCGATCGAGTAGATGGCCAGCGCCGCGATGAGCGCGATGATGTACGTCCCCGCGTTCAGGATGCCCTGGTCGGCGTACGACACGATGAGGTAGCCGACCGAGCCCGGCAGCAGGGCGTAGTAGACGAAGGGCAGCAGCGTGATGCGGATGATCGAGCCCTCGCGCCCGAGCAGCCCGACCACGGCCGAGGCCGCCACCACGTTGTGCACGCAGATCATGTTGCCGGCGGCGCCGCCCACCGCCTGGAGGGCGACGATCCACGTCGGGTCGACGGCGATGCGCTCGCCCATGCCGAACTGGAACTGCGAGAACATCATGTTGCTGACGGTGTTGCTGCCGGCCACCGCGGCCCCGATGCCGCCGATGAACGGCGCGAAGATCGGCCACGCGCCGCCGACGAGCGAGGCCACGCCGTCGGCGAGCACGATGGGCATTCGCTCGAAGCCGGCCGCCCCGCCCATCGTGTTGATGAACACCTGCACCATCGGCACCGTGAACACCAGGGCGATCGAGGCCGAGGCGGTCACCTGCAGCGAGGTGGTCCAGGCCTGCCGGTAGGCGGGGCCGGGAATGCGGTGGATGGCCCACGTAATGAGCGACGTCGCGATGAACAGGCCGCCCGGCAGATACAGCGGCTGCACCGCGTTCATGTCGATGCCGGTGCCGAGAATCTGCGGCCACGTCAGCGAGAACGACTGCAGGAACTGCTGGAACGGGTCGAGCACCGGGCGCAGCCACACGAACGGGTCGCGCGAGGTCAGGAGCAGGAGGGCGACGATGACGTAGGGCACCCAGGCGCGCGCCAGGCTCATCGGCGCGCCGTTGCCGGCGGCGTCCTTTATCTCGATCGATCCGGTCCACTCGGACGGCCACGTCGACTTGTCGCCGAAGTCCCAGGCCTCTTCCGGCTTCGGCACCAGGAACCCGCGCCGCGCTGCCAGCACGACGATGAGGAGACCGACGAGGCTCCCGACGAGGGCCGGGAACTCGGGTCCGAGGAAGTAGCCGGCGATGATGTAGGGGACGGTCATCGACAGCGCCGCGAACAGCGCGAACTTCCAGACCTGCAGCCCCTCCGCGAACGACTTGCGCTCGCCGAAGAAGCGGGTCATGAACGACACGAGGATGAGGGGCACGAGGGTGCCGGCGACGGCGTGCAGCACCGCCACCCGGAAGCCGACCACGCGGAGATAGTCGGTCCACTCGCCGCCCACGCTCGCCGCCATGGAGGCGACGAGGGCGGGGTCGGCCGAGAGCCCGGTGTTGACGCCGACGAGGATCGGGGTGCCGGCGGCGCCGAAGCTGACGGGCGTGCTCTGGATGATCATCCCCGCCATGACCGCGGCCATGCCCGGGAACCCGAGGCCCACGAGCAGGGGCACGGCCACCGCGGCGGGGGTGCCGAAGCCGGCCGAGCCCTCGATGAACGAGCCGAAGAGCCACGCGACGATGATGACCTGCACCCGCCGGTCGCGGCTGACGTCGGTGAACCCGCGCCGGATGACGTTGATGGCGCCGCTCGCCCGCAGCGTGTTCAGCAGCAGGATGGCCCCGAAGATGATGTAGAGCAGGGTGAGGGCGATGACGAGCCCGTTGATGGTCGCCGCCGCCACCTGCATGCCCGGCACCTGCCACACGAAGAGGGCGAGGGCCGCCGCCACCGCGTAGGTCAGGGGCATGGCGCGGCTGGCCGGCCACCGGAGCATCACCAGGAAGACCGCGACGGTCGCGATCGGCAACAGGGACAGGACGGCCAACGTCATCGTGCCCATCTAGGCTCTCCCTTCAGCTTCAGAAGCGCGGGGCGTCGAACCCGGGTGGCACGGCGCACCGGCGCGCCATTGTAGCGCACCCCGCAGGTTGCGCGACGAATCGACCGCTCACCCGGCCCGATCCGGCCCGCGGCGCGGGGCGCGCCGCGTCATAATACGTACCGTGGAGTCGCGTTCATGCGCATAGGCGTTCCGACGGAGATCAAGCCCGACGAGAACCGCGTCGCGATCACGCCGGCCGGGGTGGCCGCGTTCCACGGGCGCGGCCACGAGGTGCTCGTGCAGGCCGGGGCGGGGCGGGGCAGCGCCATCCCCGACGCCGCCTACGCCGGCGCCGGCGCCGCCATCGTCGACGACGCGGCCGACGTCTGGGACCGGGCCGAGCTCGTGCTCAAGGTCAAGGAGCCGCTGGAGCCCGAGTTCGAGGCGATGCGGCCGGGCCAGGTCCTCTTCACCTATCTGCACCTCGCGGCGTCGAAAGCGTTGACCGAGCGCCTCCTGGAGCGCCGGGTGGTGGGCGTCGCCTATGAGACGGTGCAGCTCGCCGACGGGACCCTGCCCCTGCTCGTGCCGATGTCCGAGGTGGCGGGGCGCCTCGCGGTGCAGGCGGGCGCCGCGTCGCTCGAGCGGATCGCGGGGGGCAAGGGCATCCTCCTGCCCGGCGTCTCCGGCGTGCGCCGCGGTCGCGTCACCATCCTCGGGGCCGGAGTGGTCGGGTTGAACGCGTGCGTGGTCGGGGTCGGGTTCGGGGCCGACGTCACCATCATCGACATCAATCCCCTGCGCCTCGCCTACGTGCGAGACGTGGTGCAGGGGCACGTGACCACCCTCATGTCGAACGCCGCCAACATCGAGGGCGCGGTGTGCGACGCCGACCTCGTGATCTGCGCGGTGCTCATCCCCGGCGCCCGCACCCCGCGGCTCGTCACGCGCCGGCACCTCGAGCAGATGGAGGACGGGTCGGCCCTCGTCGACGTCGCCGTCGACCAGGGCGGCGGGGCCGAGACGAGCCGCCCCACCACCCACCGCGAGCCGCGCTTCGTCGAGCACGGCGTGGTGCACTACTGCGTGTCGAACATGCCGGGGGCGGTGCCGCACACGTCGACCTACGCGCTGACCAACGCCACCATGGCCTACGCCCTCGACATCGCCGACCACGGTTGGCGCCAGGCGGCGCGCGACCCCGTCCTCGCGGGCGGCGTCAACGTCGTCGACGGCCGCGTCACCCACCCCGCCGTCGCCGGGGCCCACGACCTCGATTGCACGCCGCTGGACGGGTGGACCGGGGGAGGGTGAGGAACTCGATGGGGGACTGGGTGCGCCTCGGAGACGCCGCCGACGTGCCGCCGGGCAAGGTGCGCTGCCTGCGGCTCGCCGACCGGAAGGTGGCGGTGTTCAACGAGAACGGCACCCTGCTCGCCTACGACGACTACTGCACCCACGTCGGCGGCCCCCTCACGCAGGGCACCTACGAGAACGGCGTGGTGACCTGCCTGTGGCACGGGGCGCAGTTCCGCGTCGCCGACGGCGCGCCGCTCACCCCGCCCGCCGGGGGGCGGCTGCGCCCCTATCCTCTCCGTATCCGGGACGGCGCCATCGAGATCGACCTCGGGGACTAGCGCCGCGGGCCGGCGGGTCGACGTCGTCGCGGTCGTCGACCGGTGCCGCCTGGCGCTACCGGGACTGATAGGTCCGGCTGTACCCCGTCCGGCCGTTGGTCATCGACCAGCTCCGGCCGTCGGGGGCCACCGTCGCCTTGATCCAGTGCCCCTCGCAGTCGTCCTCTTCCGTCAGGTTGGCGATGAGCGCCTCTTCCGTGTTGTTGGCGGCGTCGTCGGTCAGGGTGCGGTGCGACTGCCAGACGTCGCCGACCTCGGCCGTGCCCTGGATGACGGCCAGCGAGTCCGGCGTGCCCCCCTTGCGGGGGCCGTTGTTGACGACCGCCACCGTGGGCTGCAGCACCGCCGCGAGCTCGGGGCGGATCGCCCCGTAGCCCCCGTGGTGGGGCACCTGCCACAGGTCGACCACGCCCAGCCGGTTCTCGGTGCACGCCAGCGCGTGCTCGCGGTCGGGGGTCAGGTCGCCGAGGTTCAGGAACTGGAACGCCCCGAGCGACAGCAGGTAGCCGAGGCTGTGCCCGTTCTCGCCCATGTCCGGATCGGGGGGCGCGACGCCGTCGCAGAGGGGGTTGGGCATCTGCGGCTCGAGGGTGTCGACGAGCTCGCGGTGCGACGCGACGAACGTCAGCTCGATGCGCTCGAGGGGCAGCTTGTCGCCGGGGGCGACCGAGCGGCGCCGGTCGGCGGCGAGGCCGAGGTACTCGTCCCACAGGGCTCGGCCGCGCGGACGGTCCAGCTCCACGCTGTCGCCGTAGTCGACGATCTGGCCGATGGGCACCCGCTCGGCGAGCGCGGGCAGGCCCCCCACGTGGTCGCCGTGGAAGTGCGAGAAGAGCATGTAGTCGATGCGGTCGATGCCGGCGTCGTCCATCGCGGCCTGAATGCGCAGCGCGTCGCGGGCGTCGGCCCGCGGCCAGCCCGTGTCCATCAGCACCGACTCGCGGGCGGGGGTGACCACCAGCGTTGCGGCGCCACCCTCGACGTCGATCCAGTAGATGTCGAGGCTGCCCGCTTCCTGGGCGAGCCCGGCCGGGGGCAGGGCCACGAGCATGACGGCGGCGAGGGCCGCGAGGCGGCCGAGCGTCGACGGAGCGGGGCGAGCTGGCGTGCGCTTCATGGCGATGCCTTTCTTCTGGGCGCGGGGGAACCCCGCGGCCTTCCGGGCGCAGGGAACCCCGCGGCGAACGGATCTGCGGCGACGCGGATGGCCGCTAACGCCGGCGCCGGCCGCGGGCGGCGCCGGCATCTACCGCACCGCGTCCATCGGCTCCAGCCTACTGCAACTTGCCCGAGAATTGGGGGGAATCGCGGTTCGAGGTTCACTCGCTCGTCCAGGCCCTCACCGCCCGCCGGCCGGCGCGGCCCCGCGGACGTACTTCAGTGGGGCCGCCCTCGAACGCCTCGACCGCACCGTACACCGTTCCGTCGGCCGCGACGGTCACGCCCTCGGGTCGCCAGGGATCGTCAGGGCCCGACACTCGTCCCTTCGACACATTCATGACGGATCTATGATAGCCATGCTGCGGCCGGCGTCTTCGTGACGTCGCTCCTCGGCCCGCCGCGCAGCCTGCACTCTGCCGAGATGCGCGCGCTGAGGGACGGCGCCGGGACGGCCCGGGCGGGCGCCGGAGGCCGCGCGCGGGGAGGCATCGACATGACGCGCCGCCCGGCTCTCTGCCGCGACGCCGACGCGATCACCGCCGACTGGATGCAGCAGGCGCTGGCGGCCGGCGGCGCACCGGGTCTCCCCGTCATCCGGGACGTCGCGGTCGAGGACCTCGGCTCGGCGACCAATGCGTTCGGCCGGCTCCTGCGCTGTCGTCTGACCACCGACGGCGGCTCCGCCGCGGCGCCGGCGAGCGTCGTCGTCAAGCTGCCCACCGCCGACCCGACGGCGTTCCGGTTCGCCCGGTGGCTGTCGATGCACGAGCGCGAGTGCCGGTTCTACCGCCGTCTCGCGCCGCAGGCGCGCATCCGGACCCCGACCCTCCTGTACGGCGACGTCGATGAAGACACGCACCGGTTCGTCCTGGTGCTCGAGGACCTGCGCGCTCTCGCTCTCGAGGTGCCGGCCCGGCTCGCCGGCGTCGAGTCGGGGCGGGCGAGGCGGGCCGTCCGCGAGATCGCCGGGTTGCACGGGCAGTTCTGGGGCGGGGCCGATCATCCGGCCCTGTCGGGTTTCCCCGACGTCCTCGGTCCCAAGTACGCCCGCTTCCTGCAGATCGCCTACCTGGTGTGCCTGCCGGCGGTGCTGGAACGCTTCGGCGACTGCTTCTCGGACGGGACGCGCCGGCTGGTCGAGGCGCTGGGGCCGAGGATCGGGGCGCACTTCGCGGCGGTGGCGGCGGGGCCCCGGACCTTCGTCCACGGCGACTACCGGGGAGAGAACATGTTCTTCCGGGCCGGCGACGACGTCGGCGCCGGGGCGAACGCCGGCCCCGGCGCCGGCGGCGAGGCCGGGGACGACTTCGCGGTGATCGACTGGCAGGGCTGCGGGCTGGGCGCGGGCCTCTACGACGTGGCGTACTTCCTGGGGGCCAACGTCGCGACCGACGATCGCCGCCGCATCGAACGCGAGGCGCTCGGGGAGTACCACGACATCGTGTGTCGGCTCGGCGCCGAGGGCTTCACGTTCGACGACTGCTGGCGCGGCTACCGCCGGAACATGCTCGGCGTCCTCGTACCGCTGGTGCTGGGGGCCGGCGGACTCGATCTCGAGGACCGCCGACTCCGCGACCTCGTGAGGTCGGGGCTGGGACGGACGCTCGCCGCTGTCGAGGACCTCGACGCGGGAGAGTTTCTCCCCGCCGACGGCGGGTTCCTCACCGCCGACTACTTCGTCTCGACGTTGTCCCGCTGCGGATACAGAATGTACGAGGTCGCGCGCCGGCTGCGAAGGCGGGCGGGCGGCGTCGCGCGACGGCAAGTACGGTGACGGGAACGACCCCGCCACGGGCCGGGGGCGGGAAACCGCCGAAGAGGGGGCACGGCGGACAGAGTGTACGAGGTCGCGCGCCGGCTGCTGAAGCGGGCTGGCCGCGTCGCGCGACGGCAAGCACGGTGACGGGAACGACTCCACCGCGGGCCGGGCGCGGGAAACCGCCGAAGAGGGGCCGCGGTGGGTCGCAGCCGGCGAATCCACGACGATCGCCGTCCTGACTCGGCAGGAGGTCCACCCATGTTCCGGAAGCCGGTCTTCTGGGCGGCGTTCACCGCCGTCTCCCTGGCGTGCGGCGTGTTCGCGGTCGTCAACTTCCCGCGCGCGTTCTCCATCGTCGAGCTCGACCTGGAGATGGACCGGGCGGCGGCCCTCTCCGAGGCGCGGCGGCTCGCCGGCGAGCTCGCCTGGGGGCCTTCCGACTACCGGCAGGCCGCGAGCTTCCGGGTCGACGACCGCGCCCGCAGCTTCGTCGAGCTCGAGGGGGGCGGCCCCGAGGCGTTCGCGGGGCTTCTGCGCGACGGCCCGTTCCACCCCTACCAGTGGGTCGTCCGGCACTTTCGAGGCGGCGAGGTGCGCGAGACCGAGGTGCGCTTCCGCCCGGACGGGGCGCCGTACGGCTTCCGCGAGACGCTGGCGGAAGATGCCGGGGGCGCGGCGCTCGACGCCGACGCGGCCCGCGCCGTCGCCGAGGCCGGGACCGGCCCGCCCTGGAACGTCGCGCTCGACGGCTACGCCCCGGTCGAGGCGTCCCAGACCGAGCGTCCGGGCGGCCGCGTCGACCACACGTTCGTCTACGAGCGGACCGGCGCGCAGGCGGGGGAGGGACGCTTCCGGCTGCGCCTCGTCGTGAGCGGCGACCGGCTCACCGAGTTGACCCACGTCCTCCAGGTGCCCGAGGCCTTCGACCGCCGCTACGAGGAGATGCGTTCGGCCAACGAGGGCATCAACGTCGCCGGCACCTTCGCCATGCTGATCGTCTACGGCGGCGGCATCGCGGTCGGGCTGTTCGTCCTGCTGCGGCAGCGACGCGTGCTGTGGCGGATGCCGCTCGTCTGGGGCGTCTCCATCGCCTCCGCGCAGCTTCTCGCCGGCCTCAACCAGTGGCCGCTGCTGTGGATGGCCTACGACACCGCGGTCTCGGAGACCGCCTTCGCGATCCAGCAGGTGACGGCGCAGGTCGCCCTGTTCCTGGTGTTCGTCGGCATCAACACCCTCTCGTTCATGGCCGCCGAGAGCCTGTCGCGGCAGGCGTTCCCGCATCACCTGCAGCTCTGGCGCTGCTGGTCCGGGGACGCCGCGCGGTCCTGGACGGTGCTGGGGCAGACGGTGGCCGGCTACCTGATCGTCGCCATCGACCTCGCGTTCGTCGTCGGCTTCTACTGGGTCACCGTCGGCTACCTGGGCTGGAGGTCGCCGTCCGACGCCCTCGTCAACCCGGACTCGCTGGCCTCGGTGCTGCCGTGGCTCACCCCGCTTGCCGCCTCGCTGCAGGCAGGCTTCTGGGAGGAGTGCCTCTTCCGCGCCGTGCCCCTGGCCGGCGCCGCCCTCATCGGCGATCGGTTCGGCAACCGGCGGGCGTGGATCGCGGGGGCGTTCGTCCTGCAGATCCTCGTCTTCGGGGCCGGCCACGCCGCCTATCCCGCGCAGCCCTCCTACGCGCGGGTGGTCGAGCTGATCGTGCCGTCGACCATCTTCGGCCTGCTCTACCTGCGCTTCGGCCTGCTGCCGGCCATCGTCGTGCACTTCGCGTTCAATTCGGTACTGTTCGGGATTCCGCTGTTCCTGTCGTCGGCGCCGGGCGCGTGGATCGACCAGGGAATCTTCGGGCTGCTCTTCCTCGTGCCCCTCTGGGTGACCCTGCGCGCCCGTTACCGGGGCGGGGCGTG
>JAJEFC010000104.1 GCA_022820675.1 Vicinamibacteria bacterium
CGAGCGCGTCGCGGTCGCCGCGCAACTGCCGACCCCGCCCGGGGCGGGCGGCCGCGAAGGCGTCGGGGGTCGGGCCGCTGGCGCCGGAGGGCCTCGGGCGGCGTCCGGGAGCAGGAAGTAAGCGACAACCCTCGATTCGGAGTATTCACTGGTATTGCGTCAGAAGCGGGTCGCGGGTCCGCGGCGACGCCCCGCGCCGGACCCGGGCTTCCCCCGCCCGCCGCGGACGGTGATTCGACGCCAGAAACGGGGCGCTTCAATTGGCAAAGCTGGCGATATTCGTGGACGGCGGCTACCTCTCCTACCTCGCCGAGCACCACTTCCGCACCTGGGTCGACTTCGGGAAGCTGAGCAATCAGGTCAGGAACACCATCGGCGAGCGCACAGCGGAGCCGCTCGACCTGCTGCGCACGTACTTCTACGACTGCCTCCCCTATCAGAGCAGCACCCCCACCGAGGACGAGGAGCGGCGGTTCAGCAGCAAGAAGCGCTTCTTCTACGCGCTGCAGCGCCTCCCCCGCTACAAGGTGCGCGAGGGCCGCCTCATGCACCGCGGCATCGACGCCCAGGGCAAGCCCATCTTCCAGCAGAAGCGGGTCGACCTGATGGTCGGCCTCGACATCGCCAGCCTCGCCGCCAAGCGGCAGATCAACCACGCCGCGGTCATCTCCGGCGACGGCGACCTCATGCCCGCGGTCGAGGCGGCGCAGCAGGAGGGGGTGCTCGTGTGGCTCGTGCACGGCCCCCAGCTCACCTACGCCGAAGAGCTGTGGGACCTCGCCGACGACCGCCTCGCCATCGACGCCGACTTCATGAAGACCGTCGAGAAGACCGCGTCCACCTGACACCCGGGCGCGCAGGATGTCGGCGAGAGCAGCGCGCCGGGGTGACCGACGCGCCCAGGGGGGCGTTCGCCATCGTGCCCCCGCTCACCGCCCGGCCACCCTGCCAGGAGTCTGCACCCTTCTACGGGGCGGGTTCCCGGACGGCGGCCGTCAGTTGCCGAGGTTCAGGTCGCCGATGTGCACGTTCAGCGTGTGGGTGACCCGCAGGCCGGTGATGGCGTCGGTGTCGACGGCAGACCCCGGCTGGCTCGGCACCTCGGCGCCGTTCGGCGATGGCGCATGTCGGCGATAATGAAGAGTCGCCCTCGCAGAGACCCCTGTAGCCATGAACACCTTCGCCATCGTCATCCTCGTCGCCCTCGTCGGCGAGTACCTCCTCGGCGCCGTCTCGGGACTGCTCAGCGCCCGCTCGTTCAGCCCCGCGGTGCCGGCCGAGTTCGCCGGCGTCTTCGACGACGAGAAGTACGCCCGGGCGCGGCGCTACACCGCCACCCGCACCCGCTTCGGCCTCCTGCGCGGGGCGTTCGACCTCGCGGTGGTGCTCGCGTTCTGGTTCGCGGGCGGCTTCGCGTGGCTCGACGCCTGGGCCCGCGGGCTCGGCCAGGGCCCGGTGGTCACCGGGCTCGCGTTCATCGGGGTGATCGCCCTCGCGTCGACCGTCCTCGGGCTCCCGTTCCGGGCGTGGTCGACCTTCGTCATCGAGGCCCGCTACGGGTTCAACCGCACCACGGCCGGGACGTTCGTCGCCGATCTCCTGAAGGGCACGGTCCTCACCGTCGTCCTCGGGGGGCTGCTGCTCGCGGTCATCCTCGCGTTCTTCGAGTGGGCGGGGCCGCTGGCATGGCTCTGGTGCTGGATGGCGGCCACCGCGTTCGTCCTCGCGGTGCAGTTCATCGCCCCCACGTGGATCATGCCGCTGTTCAACACCTTCACCCCCCTCGACGGCGGCGAGCTGCACGACGCCATCCTCGCCTACGCCCGCTCCGCGAAGTTCCCCCTCGGGGGCATCTTCGTCGTCGACGGCTCGCGGCGCTCGTCCAAGGCCAACGCCTTCTTCACCGGCTTCGGCAAGCACAAGCGCATCGGGCTCTTCGACACCCTCGTCGACAAGTACACCGTCCCCGAGCTCGTCGCGGTCGTCGCGCACGAGATCGGCCACTACAAGAAGCGGCACGTGTGGCTGCAGATGGCCCTGTCCATCGGCCACCTCGGGGCGATGCTGTGGGTGCTGTCGCTCTTCCTCGGGCAGGAGGGCCTGTTCGCGGCGTTCTACGTCGCCGAGCCCTCGGTCTACGCGGGGCTGCTCTTCTTCAGCCTGCTCTTCACCCCGGTCGAGCTGGTGCTGTCGGTCCTCATGCAGGTCTTCTCGCGCCGCCACGAGTTCGAGGCCGACCGCTTCGCGGCCGAGACCACCGGCAGCGGGGCGCCGCTCGTGAGCGCCCTGAAGAAGCTGTCGGCCGACAACCTCAGCAACCTTACGCCGCACCCCGTCGACGTCTTCCTGCACTACTCGCACCCGCCGGTGCTGCGCCGCATCGACGCCCTGCAGCGGCCGGCCGCGGGGTGAGGGGCATGCGCTCGCGACCCATGACACTTGACGCGGACGAGCAGGCGATCCTGGAATCCGTCGAGCGGGGTGAGTGGCGCTCTACCCGCGAGCTCGATCAGGAGCGGTCCGTCTATTCCCGAGACGCCGCCGCGACGTTCCGGAGAGATCGCCGGATCAACATTCGGATCTCGACCCGCGACCTTGACGCCATTCAGAAACGGGCGCTCGAAGAAGGGCTGCCATACCAGACCCTCATCGCCAGCGTGCTTCACAAGTACGCGACGGGCCGGCTGTAACGGTCGAGGTGCGGGCGGCGCTCCGGTCACGCCCGGCGGGTCATTCCGGCAGGCGGAACGCGATGTACTCGCCGGGGTGGGTGCGCCCGCTGACGGCGAGGGCGATGTGCTGCCGGCCATCGGCGAAGTAGGTCATCGGCGACCCCGACTGGGGGGCGGGCATGACCACCGCGCCCACCTCGCGGCCCGTCGCCTTGTCGTAGGCCCGCAGCCGCGCCCCCCGCCCCCCGGGAACGGGGTGGTAGCCGCACTCGCCCATCACCAGCAGCGTCTTCGTGACGAGGGGGCCGATGAGGTGGATGCACGCCTCGCCGGTCGGGGGGATGTCGAGGCCGGCGAGGGCGGGGTGGCTCCGCACCCGCTCGGGCGTCTCCCCGTGCGGCACCTGCCAGCGTATCTCGCCCCGGTCGAGGTCGATGGCCGACACGCGGCCCCAGGGCGGCTTCGCCAGGGGCAGGCCGCGGACGTGGAGGTCGCGCAGGCCGCCGTGCCCCACCCCGTACTTCTCGGTGCCCTTGACGTAGCGCATGTCCGACACCGACGGGTCGGGGGTCGGAATCAGCTCCCACGAGTAGAACGCGGTGCGCGACGGCACGTAGAGCAGGTGGGTCTCGGGGTCGTAGCCGCCGCCGGGCCAGTTGGTGCCGCCGCTGCCGGCGCCGAGGCCGAGGGTGGCGACGGGGCCGTCGGGGCGGCTGACCACGGGCGGCGTGAAGATGGGCCCGAGCCGGTAACGCGACACCAGCGCCACCGCCTCGGCCCGCAGCTCGGGGGTGAAGTCGATCAGGTCGTCGATGGAAGCCCCCTGCCGGTCGTAGGGCGGCGGCTTCGTGGGGAACGGCTGGGTCGGCGAGTACCACTCGCCGGGCACGTCGCCGGCGGGCACCGGCCGCTCCTCGATGGGCCACACCGGCTCGCCCGTCACCCGGTCGAAGACGTAGAGGAACGCCTGCTTGCCCGGCTGGGCCACCGCCTTGACGGGGCGCCCGTCCACGGTGATGTCGGCGAGAATCGGGGGGCTCGCCATGTCGAAGCCCCAGAGGGGGTGGTGCACGAGCTGGAAGTGCCAGAGCCGCTCGCCGGTCATCAGGTCGACGGCGACGAGGCTCTCGCCGAACAGGTTGTCGCCCGGCCGGTGGCCGCCGTAGTAGTCGCCCGACGGGGTCTCGACCGGCAGGTAGGCGATGCCCAGCTCGGGGTCGGCGGATATCTGGGTCCACACCCCGTTGTTCCCGTTGACGCCCCACGAGTCGTTCAGCCACGTCTCGACCCCGACGTCGCCGGGCCCGGGGACGGTGTCGAACGTCCACAGACGCCGGCCCGTCCGCACGTCGAACGCCTGCACCAGCCCCTTCGTGTTGTTGTAGGTGCGGGGAGCGGGAGCGTCGGCGAAGGTGCCGCCCACGACCACGACGTCTCGCGCCACCGTGGGGGTCGCGTGCAGCCCGATCTCGCCGGTGACGGGGTCGATGGGCCGGCCCTCGCCCACCACCGCGGCCGCCTTCAGGTCCACCCGGCCGCCGTCGCCGAAGCCGGGGACGGGGCGGCCCGTCGCCGCGTCGAGGGCCACGAGGCGGAAGCCGAGGGTCACGTAGAGGACGCGCTCCTCGATACCGTCGGTCCAGTAGGCGAGCCCGCGGCCCGACAGGCGCCGGGGCGCCGCGGCCCCCCGCGCCCCCTCGTGCTCGGCGTGCATCCACAGCAGCTCGCCGGTCGCGGGGTCGAGCGCCACCACCGCCCGCCGCGTGCCGCCGGTGGCGAACAGCCGCCCTCCCGCCATCAGCGGGGTGCCCGAGAGCTTGAACTCCGCGCCCGGCCCCAGGTTGTCGGTGCGGAAGCGCCACGCGAGCTCCAGCTCGCCGAAGTTCGACGCGTCGATCTGGTCGAGGGGCGAGTACCGCGTATGCCCGGCGTCGCCGCCGTAGCCCGGCCACTCGCCGGCCGCCGTCGTCAGCGGCGGCGGCCCCTGCCCCGCCGCGGGAGCCGCGGCCAGGGCCAGCCCGATCGCAGCCGCGAGGAATGGCGGAATCGACATTGCTGTTCCCGTCTCGTCTCAAGCCGGCTCGTACCGCTCCACGGCGATATCGCCCGCGCGGGCGCGCATGCTCGCGGCGTCATGCCAGGCCTGCATCCGGAGCAGCATGTCCATGCTCACGCCGAAGGCCTTCTCGATGCGGAGGGCCATCTCCGGCGAGAGCGAAGCGTTGCCGTTCAGCAGCGCGGAGAGCGTTGCCCTGCGGACCCCCAGGATGTCGGCGGCCCTGGTCACGTTGAGGCCCAGCTCCTCGACGACCTCCGCGCGGATGAAGTCGCCCGGATGGGAGGGCGTCATGTTCACCTGGATGCTCCTGACAGCCATCAGTGGCAGTCCTGCAGATTCAAGCGTTCGATGCAGCCGCCTTCTTCCTCGAACGTGATTCGCCAATTGCCCGAGACCGACACGCTCCATTCGCGCCGACGATCCCCCGAGAGCCGGTGCACCCGCCACCCGCCCGGCGCACTGGCGATGAAGTCGTCCATGTCCTCGGCCAGGAGCAGGACGGTCAAGATCCTGCGCACGCGATCCGCCAGCTCCGGCGGCAGAAACCGGGCAGTGTCGTCCTCGATCAGGCGGCGCAGTCCCCGGTGACGAACCGAACGGACGATCATCTCCTGAGCGTACGGTAATACCGATCGGTTTGCAGAGCAAGTCGCGGGCAGAAGCCGGCAGTGTTCGGTAGAATCACCGGCGGCCGAAGCCACCGACCACGGAAGGAGAGCTCATGCGAATCGCCAGCGTTTCCGCCGTCGCCGCCGCCGCGTTCACCGTCCTGCTCGCGGGCGCCGCCGCCCCCGCCGCCGCCCAGTCGTGGACGCCGCCGCCGCCCGACGAGCGCTGCCCCAGCAAGTGGGGCGCCGGCGACGAGCGGGGCGCGGCCAACCACATGGGCCCCGAGTCGGTGCTCAGGGCGGCGAGCCTGATCCGGACCGGCCGAGTGTTCGAGCTCGGACAGGTGCTGAGGCCCTCGATGCCCCTCGGCGCCCGCCACTTCGACCTCTACGTCAAGCCGACCGGCCCGTTCGCGGGGTCGAACCGGCGCGGCTCGAACGAGGAGCTCGTCGTCACCGAGATGGGCCAGGTGGGCACGCAGTTCGACGGCTTCACCCACCAGACCATCGGCGACAGCCTCTACAACTGCGTCGACATGAACGAGGTCATGACCCGCGACGGGTTCACGCGGCTCGGCGTCGAGAACGTCGGCACCCTCATGACCCGCGGCGTGCTCATCGACGTGGCCGCCCTCAAGGGCGTCGACATGCTGCCCGACACCTACGAGATCACCGTCGACGACCTCGAGCAGGCGCTCGACCGGCAGGGGGTGGCCCTCGAGCCGGGCGACGCGGTGCTCATCCACACCGGCTGGGGGGTGCTCTGGGACAGCGACCCCGATCGCTTCATGGCCACCAACCCCGGCATCGGCGTCGCCGCCGCCGAGTGGCTCGTCGAGCACGACCCCATGCTGCTCGGCGCCGACAACCAGCCCGTCGAGGTCTCGCCCAACCCCGATCCGGAGGTGTCGCTGCCCATCCACCAGATGATGCTGGTGGTGCACGGCATCCACCTCGTCGAGCGGATGAGGCTGGCCGAGCTGGCCGCGGCCGGCGTCCACGAGTTCGCCTTCGTCGTCCAGCCGCTGAAGATAGAGGGCGCCACCGGATCGACGGTCGTGCCGGTCGCGATCCAGTGAGCGGTTCGTCGACGGTCTGGAGCGACAGTCTGCCGGGCGGGATTCGCACCCGCTGAGGGATGGCGCGCCTTTACGGCAAACCGAACACGAACAGGTTGTTGCCGCTGCTGGGACGCAGCTCGGGGGTCAGGCGCATGAAGCCCGACGCCGTGCCGGAGGTGCCCGTGCTCACGGCGACGAACTGCCGGCCGTCTACCGCATAGGTGATGGGGAAGCCGGATACCGGCGAGCCGAGGTTGATCTCCCACAGCACCTCGCCCGTCTCGTCGTCGAAGGCCCGGAAGCGGCCGTTCACGTCGCCGCCGAACACGAGGCCCCCGCCGGTCGCCACGAGGGACATCGTCGCCGCCCGCTGCTCGTAGAGCCACTCGGTGGCACCGGTCTCGGCCGAGATCGCCTGCACCGTGCCGAGCTGGTCGGTCCCCGGCGCGAGCTGGTGGCGCAACGCGAGCGCGTAGTGGATGCTGGCCTCGCGGGTGGCCATCATGCGGGCGCAGGCGTTGCGTAGCGGCATGTACATCCGGTTGGTCCGGGGGCTGTAGGCGCCGGCCTCCCAGGCCGGGCCGCCGAACCAGGTCGGGCAGGTCAGCACCTCCTGGCCCTCGGCGGTGAAGATGAGCTCGGCGTTCTCGGTCACCTCGCCGGTCGCGCCGTCGATGGCGCTGATGACGTTCTGCGCCACCGTCGGCCGCGCCCACAGGAACTCGCCGGTCTCGCGGTCGAGCTTGTATACGACGCCGGTCTTGCCCGGAATGCCGGTCACGACGCGGCGTTCCTCGCCGGGCTGGAGGCGCGGGTTGATCCAGCTCACCGCGGCCGGGTCCGGGGCCACCGCGGTGTCGACGAGCAGCCGCTCGAAGGGGTGGTCGAGGTCCCAGTGGTCGTTCAGGTGCTGGTAGTACCACACGATCTCGCCGGTGTCGCCGTCGAGGGCCAGCGTCGAGTTGTGGTACAGGTAGTTGCTCTCGATTCCGCCGAGGAGGAACTTCGGCGCCGGGGACGTGACCGACGTCCCGACGTAGACCAGGTTCAGCTCGGGGTCCCAGCTCGGCGCCATCCACGACCCGACGTGCACGCGCTCCTCGAAGGGCACGCCGCCCCACGTCTCGTCCCCCGGCTCGCCCGGCGCCGGCACCAGGCGCCGCCGCCAGACCTCGGCGCCGGTCTCCGCATCGTGGGCGGTGATGACGCACGCCTCGGGCCCGCCCCCCGGCCGGCAGCTCCGGCCGGACACCGCCTTGCCGCCGGCGATGATGGGGCCCGACGAGTGGCGGGCCGGGTTGACCCGGTAGTCGAGGATCTCGGTCTCCCAGACGAGATCGCCGGTCTCGGCGTCGAGCGCGTAGAGGTAGTCGTCGGTGCTCGTGTCGATGACGTGGCGCCCGAAGATCGCGATGTTGCGGTTGACCGTCGACCCGCCGACGTAGTCGTCGACGTCGTCCGGCAGGGCGCGGCGGTACTCCCACCTGAGGTCTCCCGTCACCGCGTCGATGGCCTGGATGACGTCGCGCGGGTTCGGCATGTAGAGGACGCCGCCGTAGGCCAGCGGCGTCCCCTCCTGGCTGCCGGCGCTCAGCGCGCGCGACCAGACCAGGCGCAGCCCGCCGACGTTGCCGGTGTCGATCTCGTCGAGCGGGCTGTAGCCCCAGCCGTCGGGCGTGCGGCGCCACGTCAGCCAGTCGCCCGGCGCCGGATCCTCGAGCATCGCGTCGGTGACGGGCACGAACGCCGCGGGCGGCTCGGCCTGGGCGCCGGCGGGCGCCGGCGCCAACGCCAGCAGCACGGCGACCATGAACGGAACGCTTCGCGATACGAGACACCTCGGTTGCATGTCGGCCTCCGTTCGGGGTACGTCTCCGCCTTCGGCGACTCTATCCTAGCCGGAGGCGCCGAAGATCGGCTTGGTGCGGATCGTCTCGCGGCCGGCCCCGCCCGGCCGCACGAGCCGCGCCATCAGCGGCCCGCCTCCTCGGCGCGCCCGCCGCCGAGGTAGATGGCGACGTCCTGGTTCCCTTCGTGGCAGGCGTACTCGAACATCTCGTACCCCGGGGCCCGCGTCAGGGGCATCGAGATCGTCCAGGGCCGGTCGTACACGTCGGCATCCTCTATCGTGGCCTCCCACACGATCTCGCCCCGCGACACGCGGGTGAAGCGTTCGACGACGCGCATGGCGTCGCCGACCGGGAGCCCCTTCAGGCGACCGCCGTTGGAGCTCGTCACGATCATCGCCCGGTCGTTGAAGTTGGTCGTGTCCACGACCAGCGTGTCGCCCTCCCAGTGCGCGCGCGCGTCGCCCGTCCAGAGTGCGATGCCGCCGTCGATGTGCGCGCGATCGGTCACCGGAATGATGCGCGCCTCGTGAATCATCTCGTGCACGATCACGACGAGGCCCGGCGTCTGCAGGATGCGGTACGCGTTGTTGTAGCCGGTCGGCAGCATCGAGCCCGGGACGCCGCGCGTGATGCAGCGGTCCCAGGTGCTCATCGCGCGGTAGTCGTCGCGCTGGCGCGCAATCCGCTCCTCCCGGTCCGCGGCCGCCCACGCCTTGACCGGCACGCGCCCGTCGGGCGGATCGACCACCAGCGACGTCTGCCGCGTCGACAGCAGGCGATCCCCCGCGTCCATCCACACGTTGTACGCCCCCAGCACCTCCGGCCGCCTGGCGTTCGTCCGCTCTTCGAGCAGCGCGGCCTCTTCCTCGGTGAAGACGGCCCTGTCCGCGGCCGACTCGGGCACGGCCACGTCGGTGTACGGCATGGTGTTGCCGCGCTCGAACGGCGTGATCGTCGCGTTCGTCCAGACGCCCTGCAGATCGGGCCGGCCGTCCGGCGTCCGCGGCAGCGTCGCATCCGAGTCCGGCGTCTGGCCCGCGGCCGGGACCGCGAGCAGCGCCGCCAGCGCCACCGGGATCAGCGCCCTGGAGGATCGCGCTGCCGTGCCTGCCGGGACCATTCCGGTCATGCCATGTCGCCTAGAGGCTGCTGCCGGCCCACGGACCGGTCACCGCGAACGTGATCCCGGGGGTCTGGGCGTTGAGGAAGAGCCAGCGGCCGTCCGGGCTGTAGGTGGCGCCGGCGAACTCGCGGGCGCGGAAATCGCCCGCGAAGCCGTTCCGCTCGCCGTCGAGGACGACGTTGTTCCTGGCGAACGGAAAGATCTCGCCGTCGAGGGCCAGACCGCGGACGAAGTTGTCCGTGCCGCCATCCTCGCACAGCACCAGCCCGCCGCGCGGGCTCACGCAGATGTTGTCGGGCATGTCCAGCACGTCCTTGCCCGGCGATTCGAAGATCAGCCGCAGGCGCTCGCGGCCCGGATCGTATTCCCAGACCTGACCGGCCTCGGCCTCGCCGCCGTCGGTCGACACGATGAAGATCCGATCGCCGCCGTACCACGTGCCTTCCAGCCGTGCGAACGTCGCGCCGCCGCCGGCGTCGCCCTGCGCGAAGACACTGTGCCCGGTGACCTCGGCCGGATCCGGATCGTCGATCGGCACCCAGGACACGGGCCGCCAAGTGCTGGCGGTCTGGCCCCTGCGCAGGTCGCTCCGCGGCGCGCCGGCGATGGCCAGCATCTCGAGGCGGCCGCCGGCCGCCAGATTGCCGGCCTCGTTCGGCAGGAAGCGATAGAAGCCCGACGCCCCGCGGTCCTCGGTCTCGTACACGATGCCCGTGGCAGGGTCGACCGCCACCGCCTCGTGAACGAAACGGCCCATGGCCCGGAGCGGCTCGGCCGTCGCCGCGCCGTCGGCCGGGACGTCGAAGACGTACCCGTGCGGCCGCCGGTAGTCGGGGACGTCCTGCTCGAACAACGACGACGCCAACGAAGGGTCGAAGCCCGGCCCGGACACCGTTTCCTCGCAGGTGAGCCACGATCCCCATGGGGTCGGACCGCCGGCGCAGTTGACCGCGGTGCCCGCCAGGCTGGTCCACGCGTCGTGCGCCGTGCCGGTCGCGGTGTCGAACTCGATGGTCGTCGTGCCGCCCCCGCCCATCTCGTCGTACAGCGGACGGTCGGCGAACGCGCCGCCGCTCCGCACCTCGTGGTTGCGGACCAGCCGGACACGGCTGCCGCCCGCCGCGAACGCGGCCATGCCGTCATGCGCGGGCGGCGTCGGCCTTCCGTCGGCCAGCGGGTCCCCGGTCCACCCGAACGTCAGATAGCGGAAACCCGCGGGGAGGTGCAGCAGCGGCAGGCCCGTCGTCTCGTCGCGGACGGGTCGCAACGGGCCGTAGCCCGCGTCGACCCGCGACCGCCCGCCGGCCGGCGCCTGGCCGCGGACCGCCGCGGCAGCCCGACTCGAGAGCGCGTGAAACGGCGCGGCGCCCAGCGCGGCGCCCGTGAGCGCCAGGAAGGCCCGGCGACCCAAGTGGGGCAGTGTTGCAGGCATGCCCCAGTCTACTCGGGGCGACAGCCGGCTGCCAGGGTCGACCGCCGGTCGTCGACGTCGCCGACCGACATCCTCCGTTCAGGTACTCGGCGCCCTGCGTTGCCGGCTCCGAGGCCGGCTCCCTGGACAGCTCGATGAGATCGCGCAAGGCGGCCAGCGCCTGCGCCAACTCGCGGAGTGCCGTGTCGGCCGCCTCGAATTGTTGTGTAGAATACACAAGCGTGGGCAGCGGGGAAGTCATCAAGCGGCTGGAGCGCGACGGCTGGATGCCGAGGAAGGGCAAGGGGAGCCACCGCGTGTTCACGCATCCCACCAAGACCGGGATCGTCGTCGTGCCGCATCCCCGCAAGGACCTGATGGTCGGCACGCTACGGAACATCTACCGGCAGGCAGGCTGGGGGTGGGGAGGCCGATAATGCGATATCTCGTCGTGCTCGAGACGGCGCCGGGGCGGACGGACTACGGCGTGACGGTGCCGGACCTGCCGGGCTGCACGTCGGCCGGCGACACCCTGGACGAGGCCCTCGGCAACGCCGAGGATGCGATCCTGTTCTATCTCGGCGTGCTGGTCGAGGACGGGAAGCCGCTCCCGGCACCGTCTCGCGACGTGCCGCTCGAGCTGGGGCCGCACGAGGTGGTGGGCCTCGTCAACGTCGACCTCGAGAAGATCGACCCGCCGCGGAAGGCGGTGCGGCTGAACGTGTCGATCCCCGGCCATGCGATCGACATGATCGACCGTGCGGCGGGCCACGCCGGCACCACCCGCTCGGGGTTCCTGACCCGCGCCGCACTGACCGTCATCGAGCAGAACATCAAGCTCGCATGAGCGCCGGCTCGGCCGGCCGCATGAGCCGCGCCGTCAGCGGCCCGCCTTCTCGGCGCGGCTGCCGCCCAGGTAGATGGCGACGTCCTGGTTCCCCTCGTGACGAGCTCAGCGTCAACACCCCGAGCGGCGCGGCCCCGGCGGCAGCGCGATCGGCCCGCAAAGACTCACCTCACTCGAGCGCCAGCACCGCGGCTCGGAGCTCGATCACGTGCGCCGCCCTGATCGGGGTCGTCCCCGCCACCGGCGCCGCGTCGGTCCAGGCCGGCGCGGGCCGCCCGGCCGCGGCGTACGCCGCAACGAGTGCCCGCCGCAGCTCCAGCAGATGGACCAGCCTGACCGGCGTCCTCCCCGGGGTCAGGACCGGGTCCGTCCAGGGGAACGCCGGCAGCCCCGCCGCTCGTCTCGCCGCGTCTGTCCGCGTCCGCAGCTCCGCGAAGTGCACGGCCCTGACCGGCGTCACCCCGGGCCGGATCGGGCCGCCGGGCAACGGCGCCGTCACCTCCGCCGGGAACGCCTGCCTCGCGCTCAGGCCGTCCGGATCGGTCGCCGTCACCTCGATCGCCGCCCGGCCGATGCCCGCCGCGGTCAGGGTCACGCGGGCGCCCGCCACACGCGCCGTGACCACCCGCGGCGCCGACGACGACGCCGTGTAGGTCAGCGGGTCGCCGTCGGGGTCGCCGAACGCCGCCGAGACGTCCACCACCAGCGTCGCCCCCGGCTCCGGCAGGCGGACCGCCGGCAGCGTCCCAACCACCTCCGGCGGACGGTTGGGCGGGTCCGGCCGATCGCTCATCGCGGTCAGCTCCTGCGCCAGATCGGAGAACGCGGTGTGGGCCGCCTCGACCGCACCGTCGTTGGTCACGAACGCCAGGGTCATGTTCCTGGCCGGCAACAACATCAGCAGGGCGTACCAGAGCGTATTGCTGCCGTTGTGCCAGATCAGAGGGCCGCCCGCCCAGTCGCGCTCGTGGCGGACCCAGCCGCGGGCGTAGCCGTTCAGAAACGGGGCGTGCAACCGCTGCCAGCTCGACCGGGAGAGCAGGACCGGGTCGCTCCCGTACTCGCCTTCGAGGTGGGCCACGCCGTAGCGCGCCAGGTCGCCTATCGTCATGTGCACCGTTCCGGCCGGTGCGATGAGCGGGGTATTGTCGGCGCGTGTCTGGAAGGGATCGACAGGAACCCGCGTGCCGTTCGGGAAGACCCCGTGTCCCAACGGTTCCTCATCCGGTTGCTCGCCCTTCGGCGCGCCGAAACCGGCGCTCATCAGCCCGAGCGGCGCAAACACGCGGTCCTGAAGCAACGACTCGTAGGGCTCGCCGGCGATGGTCTCGGCGATGTGGCCGGCAATGGTGTAGCCGACGTTGGAGTACAGGAAGCGCTCGCCGCAGGGAGATTCGGGTTCGGCGGCGAGCGCGTCGGCGGACGAAGCGCCGCCGTTCGGCAACCAGCTCCTCCGCGGTCTCGGGCCAGACGTCCTGCGACTCGGGGGGGAAGTTGGCGGCCACGGCCGCGGTATGGGTCATCAGGTGCGCCGGCGTGCAGGCGCTCCTGCCATCCGCCATCTCGACGTCCGGCAGCAATGCGGTCAGCGCGGCGTCGGCCGAGAGCAGCCCGTCCTCCTCCAGCACCGCGAGCAGGGTGGCCGTCATCGACTTGGTGATCGATCCCAAGTGCCAGCGGTCGCCGACGGTCACCGGGATGCCGGAGTCCCGCCTGCGCTCGCCGCTGACCGCCGCCGCCGCGAGGTCTCCGTCGACGGTCACGGCAACGGCCACCGCCGTGAGTCCGGTATCGTCCCGCAGCTCGGCCACGCGCGTCTCGAGAAGGCCCTGGAAGTCGCCGGCCGGCCCCTCCGCCGGCGTGCCCCCGGCTCCCCGAGGGGCGGCGGCGGCGGTCGTGGCCGGGAACGGCGGTTCCGGCCCTCCGGCGCCCGTCGCGGCCGGCGGCTGGGCCGGTGCCGTCGACACCGCCGCGAAGCCCCCGAATGCGACCACCAGGGCGAACCGCCGAACGGCGAGCATCCGTCTCACTCCCCCCCGCCGACGGCGGCCTCGGCTCCAACATAGCCACTCGTCAGGATCTCGCCAAAGATCCGCGCCGGTCGGCAAATTAAGGAAGGCCGTGCTCTCGTGCTCTCGATGACTCGATCGGCGATAGCCTTACCCAGTGCCGAAGGATCGTTTGAATCAAACCGACGACGCTCAGTCTCGTTTGGAAAGACCCTGGCACGGTACTCTTCAAATGACCGCATCGTGCCACGTCCGCCGGATTCACTCTCGCGTTCGTCCGTCATGAACGTCACTTCCTGAACCGAAACGGCTACTGAATCGGTCGTCACTCCGGCAGCGAAAAGACGAACAAGGTGTTGCCGCTGCTCGGGCGCAGCTCGGGGGTCAGGTCGAGGAAGCGGCCGTAGCCGGTGCTGACCGCCACGTACTGCCGCCCGTCGACGGCGTAGGTGATCGGGAAGCCCGACACCGGCGAGCCGAGGTTGATCTCCCAGAGGACCTCGCCCGTGCGGTCGTCGAAGGCGCGGAAGCGGCCGTTGACGTCGCCGCCGAAGACGAGCCCACCGCCGGTGGCGGCGAGGGCCATGGTGGCGGCCCGCTGCTGGTGGTTCCAGACCACCTCGCCGGTCTCGGCCGAGATGGCCTGCACGCTGCCCACGTCGTCGTAGCCGGGGGCCAGCTCGGAGCGCCACGCGATGGCGTAGAGCCGGTTGGTGCGGGTGTCGGGGTCCTCGGCCATCATGCGGGCGCAGACGTTGCGCAGGGGCATGTACATGGTGTTGGTCAGCGGCGAGTAGGCGCCCGCCTCCCAGTCCTTGCCGCCGCTCGCGTGGGGGCAGGCGAGCACCTGCTGCCCGACGGCGGTGAAGATGAGCTCGGCGTTCTCGGTCACCGCGCCCGTCGCACCGTCGATGCCGCTCACCACGTTCTGGGTGATGGTCGGCCGCGCCCACAGGAACTCGCCGGTCTCGCGGTCGAGGGTGTAGACGATGCCCGTCTTGCCGGGGATGCCGGTCAGCACCCGCCGCTCCTCGCCGGGCTGGATGCGGGGGTTGATCCAGTCCACCGCCGAGGGGTCGGGCCGCACCGCGGTGTCGACGAGCAGCCGCTCGAAGGGGTGGTCGAGGTCCCAGTGGTCGTTCATGTGCTGGTAGAACCAGACGATCTCGCCGGTGTCGCCGTCGAGGGCCAGCGTCGAGTTGTGGTAGAGGTGGGTCAGGTCGGCGCCGCCGAGCATGAACTTCGGGGCCGGCGAGGTGACCGACGTGCCCACGTAGACCAGGTTCAGCTCGGGGTCGTAGCTCGGCACCATCCACGAGCCGACGTGGCCGCGCTCCTCGAACGGCACCGCGCCCCACGTCTCGTTCCCCGGCTCGCCCGGCCCCGGGATGAGCCGCCGCCGCCACAGCTCCTCGCCCGTCGTCGCGTCGTGGGCGGTGATGATGCAGGTCTCCGGCCCGCCCCGGGGGTCGCAGCTCCGCCCCGAGAACGCCTTGCCTCCGGCGGTGATCGGCCCCGAGGTCTGGTTGGCGGGGTTCACCCGGTAGTCGAGGATCTCGGTGTCCCACACCACGTCGCCGGTCTCGGCGTCGAGGGCGACGATGTGGTCGTCCATCGTCGTGTCGAGAATCAGCTCGCCGTGGATGGCGATGTTGCGGTTGGTGTCGATGAGGCTGCCGATCATGTAGTCGCCCAGATCGTCGGGGCGGTCGCGGCGGTACTCCCAGACGAGGTCGCCGGTCACCGCGTCGATGGCCTGGATGACGTCCCGCGGGTTCGGCATGAACATCACCCCGCCGCGGACGAGCGGCGTCCCCTGCTGCCGGCCTTCGCTGGCCATGGCGCGGCTCCACACCATCCGCAGGTCGCCGACGTTGCCGCGGTCGATCTGGTCCAGCGGGCTGTAGCCCCAGCCGTTCAGGGTGCGGCGCCACATGAGCCACTCGTCGGGGCTGGGGTTCTCGAGCTCGGCGTCGGTGACGGGCCGGATGCGGTCGGGCCGGCCCTCCTGCGCGAGGGCCGGAGGCGCGCCGGCGGCGGCCAGGACGGCGGCGAGGACGGCGCACGCGACGAGCGCGGGGCGGAACCGGAACGACGGTCGAGCTGATGCGGGCATGACGCCTCCTCTGGGTTCGAGTCGTGGCAGCCAGCCGATTATGCCACCAGCGGCCGGCCGGGGCGGTAGAATGGCTGTCAGGCGCGGACGGCCCGGACGGTCGTGGGGTTGGGATGCATCCGGCCATGGCGCGCCGTCACCGGCGACGATGCCGACATCCACTCCCCCACCGATCCGGACGCCCTCGCCGTTCTGCACGCACTGTCGAGGGAAGGGCTCAGCCCGGAAGCCGCCTGCAACGCGCCGGAAGGACTCCGCAACATGACCGGCCGCGACGTCCATGCCCGCCTCGACGCCCTGGAGTCCAAGCTGGAGGCCAAGATCGACACCCTCCGCACCATGATCACGTGGGGCTTGGCCGCGCTCGGCCTGCTCATCGCCGCCTTGCGGCCATTCGGCTGAGGGGGAAGTCGGGCGACCGTTCGGCATCATGAAACGAATGCAGGTCCGGCTGACCGAGGCCCAGGCCAGGGCGCTGAAGGCGCAGGCGCGTCTGGAGGAACGCTCGATGGCGTACCTCGTGCGCGAGAGCGTCTCCGAGTACCCCGCCCGGCGTCACGTCGTCGACCGCGGCGAACTCGCCCGCCGCGCAATGGCGCTGGCCGGCCGCTACCGGTCCGGATGCCGCGACCTGGCCGAGAACCACGACGCGCACCTCGACAGGGCGTTCGGTTCGTGAGGCTCTTGGTCGGCACGTCCGGCCTGCCGACGTTCATCGACGCCGACGAACCCGCCGCCCTCTCCGCCTGGCTGCGGGCCGGCCGCGTTCGGCGGGGAATGCCGAGAGGTCGTACCGTCGATACGGGATGCGATTCTCGAGATTTCGGAGCGCTGCTCGGCGTTGCCCGACCTCGATACGAGAACCGCCGACGAGATTCTCGGCTACGACGAGCGCGGACTCTGACTTCACGCCATCTTCAGGCCGGCGGCGGCCAAGCGCCTGAAGTGGGCACTGTTCGATGTCGCGATTCTCGCGCCGTCCGCGAGGGCGGCCGCCCCGATCATGCAATCGACCATCATGGGGCGACGCCGCCCCGACTCGTTGAACAGCCGCGCGGCTACCTCGGCCTGATCCGGCGTAAAGTCCTTCGGGCGTTCGACGAGTCGTTCAGCTCTCCTGTGATCGGCACCGCTGAGCGGGCCGCACAGGAACTCCGCCCACGCGACCGAGCTCACGATCAATGTTTCGCCCCGATCGACCAGCTCCCGCAGCTTCGCTTCTTCCGGCGTGCCCGGCTTCAGGGCTCGAATCAGAAAGCTCGTATCCAGGTGAGTCATCGCGGTTCGGAGCCGAGCCGGCGGCCGGCGGCCTGCCGCCCGGCCTCTACATCCCGCGCCCACTGCTCGATGTCGACGTTGCGCGAGCGCAGCGAAGCCTGCAGCTCGTCGAGCGCCGCCAACGCATCCCGGTGCCTGTCGGGTTGCCGACCGGCTTCACTGCGGATGGCTCGCCGTAGCGCTTCCGACTTCGACACCCTCCAGCGGCGGGCGAGGTTCTCGAGCGCCCGCACGGACTCGACGTCGAGTGAATACGTAGACTTGATGGTGGTGGAAGCCATGGCCCAGTATGGCCATACCCTTCGCCTTCTTCAAGTCTCACAACTGCGAGACCCCGATCGGGCCTCGCAGTGTCATGATCTGTCAGGGCCTCATCGTACGCTCGCAGGCATCGAGAGAGACCGCGAGCGCATTGACTCCGAGTCGGATGCAGAACCCCGGTGACCCGGCGGAACGGACCGGCACCATCGGCGTCGAGGCCTTCGACGCCGCCTACGGGGCCGGGTTCCAGGCCGCGGACGACTCGCCGCACGCGGTCGAGTGCGAGCTGGTCGAGGACGACGGGGCGTTCGCGGCGCACCGCCCGCCCGGCGATGACCGCCCCCGGCGCGTGGCGTTCGTGGACGGCACCATGCGAACCGAGGCGCGGCTCACCCGTACCAACCCCGAGGGCGAGGTGGTCATGGGGCTGGCGGGGAGCTGGGCGGCGGGGGCGGTGCTCGTCGACGGGGACGGGCCGGCCCGCTTCGACCGGGTGACGTCGGGGCGCGCCGCCATCTTCACGGGCGGCCGCCCCGTCCGCCTGCCCGACCACCGGGACGGGTGGCGCTGGGCGCCGTACTCGGTCGACGGGGCCGACGTCGAGGCGGCGCGGCAGCAGCTCCGGCGCCTGATGCGCGACGCCGAGGCCGACGTCGCCGAGGCGCTCGCGAACGAGGGTTGGCTGACGGTGCTCGACGGCCCCCTGCACGGCATCCGCCACCGGCGCGGGCTGCCCGTCGCCGGCTACGTGAAGACGCACCACCGCCGCATGCTCGCCCGCGAGCACTGGGCCCGGGTGCCGGAGCTGGCGGCGGGCGAGCGGTCGGGCCTCTTCGCGATGGAGGACGCGCTCTACGGCTGCTACCTCCGGGTCGGCGACCCCGGGCCGTGGGCGGGGCCGTGGGCGGGCATCGCCCGCGTCGAGATGCCGTCGGGCATCGGCCGCGACGCGGCGGTCGAGGCGGCGGGCCGCGCCGCGGGCTGGCTGCC
>JAJEFC010000353.1 GCA_022820675.1 Vicinamibacteria bacterium
GGCCAGGGCCACGAGCACCACGTCCTGGCGCTGCACCCCCTCGGGCACGCCGTCGACGAGCAGCCGCGCCGCCGTCGCGAGCAGGGTGGACCGGGCGTCCCGGCGGACGACGGGGTCCGACACGCCGTTCGGCAGGTCCGGCTCGCCGAGCAGGCGCACCGCCTGACAGGCGCGCTGCCAGGCCCGGCGCGGGGCCGAGTCGATCAGGGTGCGGGCGTCGCCGGTCCGCGCCAGCACCCGCTCCTCGGCCGAGGCGTCGGCGTTGGCGAGATGGTCAATCAGGTCCTCCGCGCTGTACGGCGCCGCGTCGCCCAGCAGCTCGCGGCTCTCGCGCAGCTCGTCGTCGCCGGCCTCGACGTCCACGAACACCAGCGTCTCCGTCGCCCGGCTCAACGTCACGCGCAGATGGTCGATGGCGGTCCGGCGCGCCGGCATGTCGAGCTCGGCGTCGAGCCCGTACGACGCGTTCTCCGGCCTCAGGCTCCAGAGCAGGCGTCCCGGGTCGAGGACGCAGACCGACTGGTACTCCAGCCCCTTGGTCTCCTCGGGCGTCAGCACGACGCCGCGCAGCCCGGCCGGCACCCAGTCGGGCGGGTCGTCCCGCGGCGACACGACGACCACGTCGTCGGTCTCGTCGAGCCCCTCCAGCAGCCGGACCGCCTCGGCCCGCGCCGGGAGGTGCACGTGGACGAGGTGCGCGTCGACGTGCTCGCCGCCCTGCTGGCGCCGCTGGCTCGTGGGGCGCGCCTCCTTCTCGATGTCGGCGTAGCGCCGCGAGGCCCGGTCGACGACCTCGGCGATCCGGCTCGGGCAGCGCAGGTGCTCGCCGAGATGGAACCTCTCCGGCCGCCGCAGCCGCTCCGCCAGCAGATCGTTCAGGGGCGCCCACTCGAACCCCGTCGGCCGCACGGTCTGCCCGGCGTCACCCGCCATCAGCAGCCACGGGGCGCGCCCGCGCGCCCGCGCGATCGCGCGGCAGAGCTCCACCACCACTGCGCTCTCGAGCAGCGTGAGGTCCTGGACCTCGTCGACCACGACGCGATCGAAGTCGGCGAACCCCTCCGGGACCTCGTCGCGGCGCAGCCGTTCGATGGCCCGCGTCGCCGCGACCAGCTCGGGGAAGACCGATCCGACCCGCTCGCGGTCCCGCGCCAGGCGCTGCGCGACCTTCAGCAACGCCTTGACCGCCTTGGCGCCGACGCCGCCGGCGCCGCGGATGCCGTCGTCGTCGCCCCGCAGCGCGCCGTAGATCTCCTCGCTCAGGCACGCGATGCCGTGATCGGTGGCGCATCCGCGGTCGCCGGGAACCGCCCCGCCGAAGTAGACCGCGCGCAGCTCTGCGTGCAGGGCGTGCTGCCGCCGCGCCCAGGGTCCCGCCATGTCGCGCCCGAGCCGCGTGAGCACCTGGTCGAACCTCGCGCGGCTGGCCCTCAACGGCCGCCGCTCGACGTCGGCGCCGCAGACCTCGCCGAGGAAGGTCGTGAAGTCGCGGGCGACCACCTCGGCGTCGGCCGGCGCGAACGACGCGAAGCGCTCCTCGGCATGGCGAGTGAGCGCGCTCGACCACGTGAGATAAAGCACGCGCTGGCGGCTCCGCGCCTCCACCGCCTTCCACAGCACCGTCGTCTTTCCCGATCCCGGGCGGCCGAGAATCACGCGGACCGGGCTGGCGTCCTCGACGAAGTCGATCTGCTCGTCCGTCCACGGAGAGCCGGCGATGTCCTCGTTCAGATGGTCGGGCGTCGTCAGCGGCAGGTAGTCGCCGAGGCCGCCCGCCCCCAGCGGGCTATGGTCGTCGTGATGTCGAACGTCCCGCACCAGGATGGCGCGTTCCGGCAGGTCGAGCGTCCCCGCGGCCGAGCTGCCGCTCGGCGCCCACCACAGGTAGTACTGCATCCCGTTGTTGCCGCCGAGCGGCGAGCGGCGCCAGCCGCGGTTCGCGTCCCGGCACCCCTTGACCACCGTCGACCGGCCGTGCGCGGCGAGATGCTGGAGCACGATGCCCAGCCGCCTGTAGAGGTGCGTCCACTCGCGCAGGCGATCGGAGACCTCCGGATGCACCCAGAGCCCGTGACGCAGGTCCCGGAGCTTCAGGTCGGCGGCGTGCGCCGGCGGATCGGGCCGGAATCGCAACCGCGCTCGACCGGGCGTTCCCGACGGGGGAGCATCATCGACCTCGGCGAGACCTAGGAGCGACGGCTGCGGCTTCTTGCCGAGCGCGTCGGCGACCTGCCGGCACTGCGTGGACGACAGCATGAAGCGGCGGTCGCGGGCGCTGCCGGAGTCCAGGCCGAGCACCCGCCGCGCCGCCCGGGACACGTCACGGAGGTCGACGTCGAGCCCGCGCGCCAGTTGCTGGATGGTCTTCCGGCCGTAGACCGCGCCTGCCCCGGGGGTGCCGTCGTCCACGCCGGTAATGGTACCGCGAATGCCCCTCCGGCCGACGCCGGGATCGCGAGCCGGCGGTCGCGACAACGCCCGCGGATGCGCGGACGGCACGCTCACCCGTACGGAACCGGCGATGACGGCCACGAAAACGGCCGCGGCGCACAGGGGTGCCGGCCGGCGCTCTCGTCCCGTACGGAACCGGCGATGACGGCCGCGGTAAGACCGAAGACCCACGGGGGCTTCCCGGCCGGCGCCCTCGCTCCGTACGGAACCGGCGGCCGGGATCGCGAGCCCGCGGTCGCGCCCGCGGATGCGCGGGGCGGCGCGCTCACCCGTACGGAACCGACGATGAAGGCCGCGAAACGGCCGGTGGCGCACGGCGGATGGTCCCGGCCGACGACGCCCCCACGCCCTGCGGCACGAGGGGCGGCGAGCTCGAACGTCAGCCGGGCCCCGGGCTCCCGCCCGACCTCAGTTGACGATGGCGCTGTAGACCGCCACCTCGAAGCGGTCCGTCAGCCGCGACCGGTTGTTGGGGTAGAGCTGGGTCATGATGATCGCCACGAGCTGCTCCTCGGGATCGACCCAGTAGACGGTGTTGAAGAAGCCCAGCCAGCCGAAGGCCCCCTCCGACCGGGGGCCGCCGGTCACGCCGGGGTCGCCCGAGATGGCGAACCCGAGCCCGAAGCGCTGGCCGGTGTCGGGCACCCCGAGCCCCGCGAGGTGGTCGCGGGTCATGAGCTGCACGGTGCGGCGCCCGAGGATGCGGGCGCCGTCGAGCTCGCCGCCGTTGAGGAGGGCGAGGAGGAACCGCGCGTAGTCGGAGATGGTCGAGGTCAGCCCGGCGCCGCCCGAGTGGTAGGTCCGGGGGCCGTCGTAGGGGTAGCCGGCCGAGTAGACGGTGCGGCCGTCGGGGCTCGACACCGGATCGGCCGGCACCTCGACGAGGCCGTTTGGCCCCGGGGCGTAGACGGCGGCGTAGCGGTCGGCGTCCGCCGGGTCGCGGAAGAAGCCGGTGTCGACCATGCCCAGCGGCTCGAAGATCTCGTCCCGCACGTAGTCGGCGAGCGACCGGCCGCTGACGACCTCGACGACCCGCCCGAGCACGTCGACGCCGAGGCTGTAGGTGAACCGCGCCCCCGGCTGGTGCAGCAGGGGCAGGGCGGCCAGCCGGTCCACCATCTCGCCCACGGTGCCCGGGGTCTGCGCGCGCCCGTCGGTGATGCCCGCGTCGATGTAGCGCGTCGCGAGCTGCGGCGGGGCGAGAAAGCGGTAGCTGAGGCCGGACGTGTGGGTCAAGAGATGGCGGATGGTGACGGGCCGGTCGAGCGGCCCGAGCGGCGCCTCGGACCCGCCGCCGGGCGCGAGCACCCGGACCGACGCGAACGCGGGCAGGTACGCCGAGACGGGGTCGTCGAGCAGGAGCGCGCCCGACTCGTAGAGCTGCATCGCCGCCACGCTGGTGACCGCCTTGGTCATCGACGCGATGCGGAACAGCGTGTCGGTCTCCATCGGGGCCCGGCGCTCGATGTCGCGCCAGCCGACCGCCTCGAGGTGCCCCACGCGGCCGAGGCGGGCGACCAGGGTGACCGCCCCGGCGACCTCCTGACGCTCCACCGCCTCCTCGACGAGGTTCACGATGCGCTCCAGCCGGTCCGGGTCCAGGCCGAGCAGGGCCGGCGCGGCGGTCTGCAGGTCCTGCCCTGCCGCGAGAGAGCCCGTCGCCAACGACAGCAGGAAGACACACGACCACCGCGCCGCGCGCATCACTCGTTCGGGCATGTACTCAATCTCCGGATGAGGCCGGAACCCGTCTGGTCCGACCCTGCGTGGCCCGCACGCGTCGTTTCCGCTCCTTCCAGGCCATCCCTGGTCCGCCAATCGTCGCCTGCGGCTCCCCTTGCCCAGCCCAGGAGCCCGCGCGGTTCCACCGAGCAGACTCCGGGCGGGCCGCAGTCCGACGTCACGCCGCATTCGAGCGGTGTGCCGCGGAGCCCCTCCGCTCGCCGCCAGCGGGCGTCTCTGCCGGCATCCGCGGCCGCATCGACTCCAACCCGTCCGTTTCCAACCCGTCCATCCCCCGATGCCGCGCTCAAGGCGCCAAAAGCGGCCGATGCTCGTCGGCGATCGCCGCCAGGCCGCCGCGGTGCTCCGGCAGCAGGTAGCCGCCGGCGATCAACGGCTCGGCCGCGGCCATGTAGCGGCTCTGGTAGTCGTCGAAGCCGGCGTACCGTTCGGTGACCGCGCGGCGCGGATCGCCGGTCCGCGCCCGTTCCTGCGGCGTGAGCGGGAACGGAATCCGCCCCCCCTGCAGATCGAGCAGCTCGGTGGGCGCCCCGATGGCCGGGCTGCGCAGGTTCCACCCGGTGTAGGTGGCCACCGGCGCCGCGACCCGCGGGAGCCGCAGCACCCCCCGCTCGTTGTTGTCGGCATCGAGGGCGGGCACCCGCACTCCGTAGCGCTCCCCCGTCCTGCGCGGCGGGTGGAGGTCGACGCGGCGCTCGCCCTCGAACCGCTCCCCGTAGTCGAGCCGTTCCGGCTGCTGGATGACCGTCGGGTACGAGACGCCGGGCAGGGCCCGCCAGCCCGCGTCCGACTCCGCCCACGGCGCCAACGTACCGTCCGCCACGCGGGGATGCACGCTCGGCGGCGGCTCGACCTCCTCGGACACCCATCGATCGAGGGCCAGGAACAGCGCCTCGCGTATCGGTGCGTAGTCGTTGGGGTTCACGGGCAGTTGACCGCGGTCGGACGTGGCGCGGGCCGGGCGGTGCTGGGCGCCGCCGACCACGTAGACCCGCACCTCGGGCGGGAGCACGGCGTCCCGTTCGCCGAGGGGGTCGGTGACGACGAGCGACCCGCCGCGGTGCCAGTACTCCGAGGACGTGTCGAGGTGCACGACCCGCGGCACCGTCCCGCTCGCGCGGGCGCGGCGCAGCAGCCCGTCGGTGCGGCCGGTGAAGGGGTCGGTCTCGTCGCCGTAGGTGAACGGGAAGAGGTCGACCGGATAGAGGTGGCCCAGGTGCTGGGTCGCGGTGCGGGTCGGCGATGCGAAGCGGTGGTTGAAGAACCCGCGCCCGGCGCCCGCCACCGTCGGCATGACCCCGTCGAACACCGGCCGGCCCTGCTCGTCCGCGTTGAAACCCTCGTGGAGGAACGCCCGCAGGGCCCGGCCGCTCTGCGACCGCCCCTGGCCGATCACGCGCTCGGCCACCGGCGCGCCGTCCGGCCGCCGGAGCGGGTTCATGTCCGACCGGTCGTGCTTGAGGAACGAGACGAGGTCCCGGATGGCCGCGAACCCGGCGCCCTGCACCACCGAGCCCCGCGCCTCGTAGATCAGCTCGTAGATGGCCCCGGGCTCGAAGCCGCCCGCGAGGGCCATCTCCAGCTCGACGAGGCCGCTCCCCTCGTCGCGCCCGTCGTAGCGAGCCCCGAGGCGCCACCGGTCGCGCGGCACCGGCTCGCGGGGGTCCTGCTCGCGCAACCGGCGGGTCAGAGTCGCGTCGGGCAGCCCGATGACGAGGGGCTCGAACGCGAGCTGGTTCCGATCGCCGACGGGCAGGCGATCGGCCGCGGCGTCCGTCGACAGCTCGGCCCGGACCGTCCCCACGACCGGTATCAGGTCGTCCGGGTCGAAGGCCACCGGCGCCTCGAGCCGGAGCAGGTCCCGCGTCACCGGCACCTGGGCGATCCAGCCGCTCGACACGGTGACGTAGCCGCGCTCGAGGAAGAACGGCTCGCCGCCCCACGTCCGCCGGCCGCGGTTGTTCACGACGTAGAGCACGGTGGGGCGGGCGAGGGCGCGGTCGACCGGCGCGATGATCTCGACGTCGCCGTAGAACTGCACGCGGCCCCGCTCGTCGGCGATCGCGAGATCGAGATCGACGATGCCCCGGTTGGCGGCGGCGTCGGGGTCGAGGGCGTAGACGACGCGCCCGCGAAGCCGCTCGTAGGCGCCGATCCTCGACTCGACCCCCGCGCCGAACCGCTCCCGCGACGTGATGTCGAGGCGGATGACCTCGGCGGCGGCCGAGGCCGTCGCCGCCCATGCCGCCAGCGCCAGCCACGCGACCCGTCGCCGCGCCGCGAGCGTGGTCACCCCGCCCCGGGTGTTCCTGCCGACGCTTCCAGGCGTCAGCCCCGCAGAACGGTGCAGACTCCCGGCAGGGTCGGTTGGGCGCCCGGCGGAGCCGAGGGCGACGACGGGCGGGCTACCGCTTCTGGAGCTGCACACCGTTGTATGTCGCCGAGTTGAACTGGTTGCTCGGGAACTCGACCACCACGGGGGTCTGGAGGCTGAACCTGTCGTCGGGCCCGTCGTACTCGCGCACGGTGAGGACTGCGGTGAGGCCGACGATGCCGTAGGTGCCCTCGCCCTCGCCGTCCTCGTCCTCGAACTCGAACCGCTCGTCGTCCTCGAAGCGGAACCTCGGCGTGCCGCCCTCGGCCCGGAACTCGGTGCGCTCGCGGAAACGGCCCCCGGCGGGCGTGGCCGGCATCTCGAAGCGCAGCGGGCGGGTCTGCCCGGTCCGGCGAACGTTGGCGACCTGCGCCAGGCCCTGATAGCCGTCGAGGAGCACCGTGAACTGCCAGTCTCCCGACCCCAGCCCGATGAACGAGAAGTTGCCGCCGTCGTCGGTGGTCGTGGTCTGCTGCGTCCCGTCGGCCCCGGCGGGATCGGCGAGCACGGTGACGCCCTCGAGCGGGTTGTCCCACTCGTCGGTGACCTGTCCCCGCTTCGCGCCCTGGGCGTCGGAGAGCGCCGCCGCGCCGAGCACGATACCGAACGTCACCGCCGCCGCGACGGTACTCAAGAGCGGTCGTCGCATCATCGACTCCTTTCCGGGGAAGACCCGGTGCCTGTCACTGCACACGACGCCGCAACGCACGCGGCCCACCCCGCAGGCGATGCGACGCCGCAACGATCATCTCCCGCCGGCGAACACGCGAGCCTGCCGTTGCGGTCCGACCCGCGGTCGCGTCGCAGCTCCGCCCGCGCGGCTTCTACCGCGCACGCAACCCTCCAGCCGTCCCGCCCCCCGGTGCCAGTGTCCCGACCCTGAAGTTCGTGACCGTCTTGAACCGCGGCAAGTATTTGCAGACACGGGACAAGTGCCGCGCACAACCGTTCCGCGAACCACGGTTCGGGACACAGGCGCACCGTTCCACGGCGCAGGCGGCTACGACCCCGGCTTGATCCGGTAGCCGTCCGCGGTCTCCTCCCGGTGGACGTCGTGGCACGACTGGCACGTGGCGCGCAGTGCCCTGATTCCGGACCTCGCGCTGCCCTGGTCCATCGCGATGCCGGCCTGGCCAATCTCCCGGAGCGCCTCGATCGTCGTCAGGGTCTTGGCGACCGCATCGTCGTTGCCCCGCTCCCCCCAGAACGCCTCGATCTGGCGGAACATCGGAAACAGCTTGTCGAGGTCCTCCCCCAGCTCGGGCCAGTACCGCGCGTCCGTGTGCAGCTCGGCATCGCCCACGATGAGCCGGATCTCGCTCATGGTGGGGCCGTACGTCTCCTCGGTCAGTGCCTCCTGCGCCGCCGCGACCCCGAACCCGCCGACGGCCACCGCCGCGGCGCAGACACCGGACGCCAGAGCTCCCTTGATCCCAGACCACCGCATCATCGACCTTCTCCCCTCGGACGGCCGAGCCTGCCAACGCGGCCTCCGTTAGAACGGGAAAGGCCGGCCCGCCGCGCGCTGCGGGGACCGGCCTCACCATCTCACGACTTCACCAACGTCTCCGGACGCTTGCGCCGCAGGGAGCTTCGCGCCAACGAAGCCCCGCGTGCCCGCGAGACCGCGCCGGGGGTTCGCACCGGCGAAGCTCCCAACGCGACCGGAAGGTCGCTCCACGACCGTCAGGCTGCGCGAGGAGCTTCGCGCCAACGAAGCTCCCGACGCGGCCCGCAGGTCGCGCCGTCCGCCTAGTTCCCGGTCGGCCAGAGCACGCCCTGGCTGTTGATGCCTTCCGCGCCTTCCGGCACCGGACCGTAGCCCTTGAACACGAACTTCTGCAGCCGCGACCCCTCGTAGGTCTCGGTGGTGTAGATGTTGCCGTCCGAGTCGGTGGCGATGCTGTGCACCGCGAAGAACATGCCGGGCTGACGTCCGCCGTCCCCGAACGCGGTCAGCACCTCCATGGTGTCGCGCTGGATGATGTAGACCTTCATGTTCTGCCCGTCGGCCAGGTACATCCACCGCTGCCCGTCGTCGTGCGAGAAGGCGAGGTCCCAGGTCGAGCCCTGCGAGCGGGTCAGCGGGGCCACGATGTGCTCGGAGACGAACGTCCCGTCCTTCTGGAAGATCTGGATGCGGTCTTCCGCCCGGTCGCAGACGTACACGAGGCCGTCGTCGGCGATCACGGCGCAGTGCACGGGACCGCGGAACTGCGAGGCGGGATCGCCGCCGGGCTCGTAGCGGCCGAGGTCGAGGCTGTCGTCGGGCTCGTTGCCGTAGGCGCCCCAGAAGCGCTTCACCTCGCCGGTGTTCTGGTCGACGACCGCGACGCGGCGGTTGAAGTAGCCGTCGGCGAAGTACGCCTCGCCGGCCTCGTTGTCGATGCCTATCTCGGCGACGCGGCCGAAGCTGTCGGTGGCGTGGCTGTCGCGCTGCGGGGTCGGCTGACCCGTGCGCTCGCTGACGGGGCCGGTCATGCGGGCGCCGGCAACGCCGACCTGCATCAGGAAGTTGCCCTGGTGGTCGAACTTCACCACGTGCGAGTCGGTGCCGCCGTTGCCACCGATCCACACGTTGTTCATGCCGTCGATGGCGATGCCGTGGTTGGACACCGGCCAGGTGTAGTCACCGGTCTCGGTGCCGGGGCCGCCCCAGGCCTGCAGGAGGTTCCCCTCCTGGTCGAACTCGAGGACGGGAGGACCGGGCTGGCAGCACTCGGCGACCGGCGGGTCGGTGGTCATGCCGATCTCGGTGTTCAGCACGAACTGGTCGGGGGTGTTCCGGTGCACGACCCAGATGTGGTCGTCGGCATCGACGTCGACCCCGATGGTCGGCCCCATCAGCCAGTGGTTCGGCAGGTTCTTGGGAAACAGCGGATCGACCTCGAACGTCGGGACGCCGTCGTCCGGGTCCATCGAGAGCGCGGCGCTCCCGCCCCCCTGCTCCTGCGCGCCGGTGGCGGCCACCACGACCAGCGCCACCGCCGCCAGTGCGCCTGCGAAAAGAAGATGCTGCTTCCGATTCATCGAATTCCTCCCTTGAACCCGGCGCCCTGCGCCGACCCGCGCCGGCTACTTGCCGTAGCCGAGGCCCTTCGAGCCCGCAACGCGTACGACAGAACCGCAACTCGAACCGCACCGCTCCGAACCGCGCCCGCGGCCGCCCGTACGAACCGGGGGCGCCATGGCCCGCCGGCCGGGGGTCGCCAGTATACTTGTAAACCTCATGAATTGCGCACTCTTTTCGATGCCGGCCCTTGAACGCCCCGCGCCGGGCGATTCCACCCCCGACCCCCGCCCGCGACGTTCCGCCGCCGGCGATCACCGCCAGGTGGTCGAGACTGGCAGGCGCGCCGTCGACGCCCGCCCGCGGCGGTCCGCCGACGGCAGCCCGCCACCGGGCGCCGCCGACGCCCGAGCCGCCGTACCGGGCCGGCGCATGCCCCGCGGGCTCCTCGTGCGGGGCCTCGCGGTCATCGGCCTGCTCCTGACCTTGCCCGCCACCCAGTCGGCCCACGACATCCCCGGCGACGTGACGGTGCAGGCCTTCGTCAAGCCCGAGGGGCAGCGCCTGCGGCTCCTCGTGCGGGTGCCGCTCGAGGCCCTGTCGGACATGGCGTTCCCCACCTACGGCCCGGGCTACCTCGACTTCGAGCGAGCCCGCGAGCGGGACGAGTTCACCGACGCCGCGATGGTGTGGATGGGGCAGGAGGTCCGCATCTTCGAGAACGGCGAGCCGCTCCCCGAGCCGGCCATCGCCGCCATCAGGATCTCCCTGCCGTCGAACCGCTCGTTCGAGACATGGGAGGACGCGCTCGCCCACGTCCAGGGCCCGCTGCTGCCCGCCGACACCCAGATCGTCTGGCAGCAGGCGATGCTCGACGTCCTGTTCGACTACGACGTCCAGTCGGACCGGTCGGAGTTCTCCATCCGCCCGAGTTTCGAGCGGATGGGCCTGCGGGTCGTCACCGTCCTGCGGTTCCTCCCCCCCGGCGGGGCCGAGCGGGCGTTCGAGCTGCGGGGCGACCCCGGCGTCGTGGTGCTCGACCCGCGCTGGCACCAGGCCGCGTTCCGGTTCGTGGCGATGGGCTTTGAGCACATCCTCGACGGCACCGACCACCTGCTGTTCCTCGCCTGCCTCGTCATCCCGTTCCGAAAGTTCAAGCCGCTGGCGATCATCGTGACCGCGTTCACCGTCGCCCACTCGGTGACCCTGATCGCCTCGGCCTACGACCTCGCGCCCGACGCGCTGTGGTTCCCGCCGATGGTCGAGACCCTGATCGCGATGTCCATCGTGTACATGGCCATCGAGAACATCCTCGGGGCCAACGTGCAGCGCCGGTGGACCATCACGTTCCTCTTCGGGCTCGTGCACGGGTTCGGCTTCTCGTTCGCCCTGCGCGAGACCCTGCAGTTCGCGGGCTCGCACCTCCTGACGTCGCTGCTGTCGTTCAACATCGGGGTCGAGCTGGGCCAGTTGCTGGTCCTGGCGGTGCTGGTGCCGGCCCTCCACCTGATGTTCCGCCACGTGGTGGCCGAGAAGGTGGGGACCATCCTGCTGTCGACGCTCGTCGCCCACACGAGCTGGCACTGGATGACCGAGCGGTGGGGGGTGCTCACCCAGTTCCCCATCACCTGGGAGGCGTTCAGCCGGGCGATGTTCACGGGCGCGATGGGCTGGATGGTGCTCCTGCTGCTGATGATCGGCGCCCTCTGGGCCGCCGCCAAGGCGATTCAGTCTCCCCCGCCCCGCGCGGCGGCCGCCGAGTGAGGATTCACCCTCGTGGCGGGACTTGCGCCGAGCGGCGTTGTCGGAGGATGATCGAGGCATGGATTGGCAAACCGTGATTGACGTCCTGACGGCCGTTTGTGCGGCTTACGCCGCGATGGGCGTCTATCGTCTGCAGCGCGGGCAGGACCACATGGCCGGCAAGGTGCAGGCCATCGAGGCCGCGCAGAACGCGCACGTGAACGCACCCGGGCTTCACAGCCGGTAGAACTCCCCGGTCACGGCAGATACTAGCCCGCCCATCGTCGCCTTCGGCTCGGCCGGGCGCCCAACCAACCCTCCAGGAGTCCGCGCCGTTCTACGGCGCAGACTCCTACGGCTCGGCGAGGAACTGGATCGCGCCGAGGGGGCCGGCCCGGCTGGCGAGCTCGGCGTCCCCGGCGGGCATGCCGTTCGCCTCGAGCATGAACGCGAGGATGTCGGCCTTGTCCTGCCGGCTCACACGGTTGGGCTGGTCGGGGGGCATCGAGACCCGCAGCCGCTCGAAGAGGTCGCGGGCCGAGAACCCGTGCCAGTTGTAGGCGAACTGCACCCCGGCGAGGCCCGGCGCCATGTCCCCGCCGCCGAGGTCGGCCCCGTGGCACTCGGCGCACGCCTGCGCGTAGGCCTCGGCGCCGCGGCGCGCCTGTTCGGCGGTGTAGACGCCGTCCCACACCGTCCGTCCCTGTGCGGCGACGACCGCGCCCGCCGCGACCGCAAGGCCCGCCATCAGCAGAGCGGCAGCGAGGCGGCCCCCGGCGGCCCGCGGCCCGCAGCGTTGCGCCGGGCTCGAGAAGGGCGACGATGGGCGCAAGGGACCGACGCCGCCAGACCTGGCGAAGGAATCGATCGGCTTCACGGAATTGCTCCTCACCCGCTCGGCGTCGGCGAGTCCGCTCCAGCGGGCGCTGACGAGGGAATCGACCGGCCGCACGGAATTGCCCCTCACCCCCGTCGACCCCCGTCACCCGCGCGCCGCGCGGGCGGCGGCTCGCTTCTGAATCAGCCAGTGCGGACAGCGGTCCTCGTCGGCGTAGAGCCGCTCGCAGTCGTCGCACCGCACGCACTCGCTGACGAGGATCTTCGGGCCGTCGATGGCCCCCCACTCGCACGTCTTCTCGCAGAGCTTGCACGTGTCGCACTCGCGCCACCGCTTGATGCGGAAGACGGTGAGGTTGGACAGCAGCCCGAGGCCGGCCCCCACCGCGCACAGGTAGCGGCAGTAGAGGTTGCGCACGAACACCGTCGCCAGCAGCAGCATCGCGAGCAGCGTCCACATCACGGCGTCGCCGCTCAGGGTGAACATCCAGAACGGCTCGATGTAGCGGTACACGAGGATGTCGCCGCCCCCGAGCACGTAGAGGACCGCCCCCGCGAGCACCGCGTACTTGAGATACACGAGACGTCGATCGAGCCACGCGGGAGGCTCGACGCGGAGGCGCGCCGGCACCACCCGGTCCATGAGCTGCGTGAGGGCCCCGAACGCGCAGATGCGCCCGCAGTAGAGGCGCCCCCAGAGGACGGTGGTCGCCAGCGTGAACCCGATGAGCAGGTAGTAGGCCTGCCCGTCCGTCCACGCCGGCAGGGTGCCGCGCATCGCCCCGAAGATGTCGACCACCGACACCAGGCTCGCCTTGACGAACCCGAGGTAGGCGACGGCGAGCACGAGGCTCGCGACCTTCAGCCGATCGTCCTTCCGCACGAAGCTGTACACCGCGAGGGCGAAGAAGAGCCCCAGCGCCGCGACGTCGACGGCGGCGCCCGCGTCGAGCAGCGCAGCCGACTCCGCCTCGTCCTCCTCGAGCAACGCGTCGAGCGCGGCGAGGTCGTCCAGCGACAGCGGCTGCGGCTCGGCCGGGGCCGGCTGGGCCGCCGACGACGGAGCGATGCCCAGCACGAAGAGCAGCACGGCGCCGGCAACGATCACGCGCGGAGAACCAAAGGTCATGGAGACTCTCGAAGGCTGTCGTTGCGAGGCGGACACCACGCCGGCGGCACGCGGCCGGCGCGCCCCTATTCTGTCCGATCCGCCGCGGCGGGAGCCAACCCCAACGGATCGGGCGCCGGCAAACCGCCGGCCGAGGCCGCGGAACGGCCTTCAGGCGTGGGACGCCGGCGTCCCCACTGCGCCGTCGAACGGCGCGCCGAGGCGGCGGAACGTCCTTCGCGTGGAGCAGGCCGTCAGGATGAGCATCTGCCCAGCGGTCGCACGGGCGACCGAGGTGGCGATGTGTCCTTCGGGCGCCGAGCGGCGGCGGCCGGCCGGTCAGGCGACCCGTAGCGGCCCGTTCGGCCGAGCCGGGGAGGCGGACACCACGGGTGGCACGCTGCTTGCTTAGCGTAGGAACCATGGAACCGATGATAGAATGCCCGCCTGCGGGACGGCGACCTCCTCAGCGTAGCCAGGGCAGGCGAAGGAGGGTTGCCGTGGACGGCCGGACGATGGAAGAAGTACTCGATAACCTGAATCGCCGAGTCGATCGGATCGAGCAGATCCTGCCAACCCTGGCGACGAAGGACGACCTCCGGAAGGCAATCGCCCCGCTCGCGACCAAGGAAGAGGTACGGGCCGAGGGCGAGCGCACGCGGGCGCACTTCGACGCGGTCGCCGAACGCCTGGAAGAGCAGATACGCCTGCTCGCCGAAGGCCTGCTCTCGCTCACCCGCCAGTTCGAGGAGTTCAAGGCCGAGACCAACGCCAGGTTCGCGGAAATGGACCGGCGCCTGGCCCGGCTGGAAGCCCGATACGCCGAGAGGTGAGGGCCGCGGAGACGCGGCCCCGGATGCGCCCGAATTCTCGAGCCGACCACTCAACGGTCCGCGCCCTGCTCCGCGAGGAAATCACGGGCGAGCCGCCTCGCCCTGCCGGATCGCGCGGGTCGCTGCCTCCGAAGCGACCATTCAACGGTCCGCGCTCTGCTCCGCGAGGAAGTCACGGGCGAGCCGCCTCGCCCCTTGGCGGATTGCGCGGGTCGCCGCCTCCACGGTGATCGTGGCGCGCGAGACGGCGTCGATGTCCCCTCCCACCTCGAGGGGGTCGAGGATGCTCTTGCCGGCGAACTGGGGAGTGAATCCGGGCAGGTCGATCGAGAAGTAGCCGAACGGCTCGTCGTGGTGCACCACCCGCACCCCGATCAGGCGTCCGCCGGGGTCCATCGCCACCAGGCTCGTGATGCGCCCCTTGTAGGCGTAGATCCGGGGGGCGAGATCGGTGGTGAAGAAGGCCAGGCCGATGAGCCGGGGGGCGGCACCGGCCTCGGGCGCCGCGAACGCCCGGAAGTGCCGCGAGCCCCGGTCGTGGAGCTCGAAGTGGCCGGCGTCGGGCAGGAGGCCGCGCAACGCCGCCTCGTCCGCGGGCGAGACCAGCGGCTGCGCCGCCGCCACGGCCCCCGCCAGCACCAGGGTCAGGGCCAGCAGCCCGCGGCGGCGGTCCTCGCCGCCCGCGCCGGTCTCGACGCGGCAGGAGGTCCCGCCGTCTTCGCCAGACCCGGCGCTGCAAGTGATCCCTTCGCCGGTCTCGACGCGAAGCAGCGTTCGGCCGCCCGCGCCCGTCTCGCCGCGAAGTGGGGCCCCACTGCCTTCGCCGGTCTCGACGCGAAGCAGGGTGCCGCCGCGGGCCGCCGGAACCGCGCCCTTGCGATGGCCCAGGAGCCGGCGGTCACCCGTCCGAGGGATGGGCGCCGCCGACGCCCGCGTTGCCTGCGTACGCGTCATCACTCGCCCGTCGGCTCGGCCCCGTCGACGCCCACCCGGTACACGCCGTTCCGGTGTCCCCGGAAGGTCCCGTCCGACAGCCACTCGAGCGACGCCCGGTGCATGAACCGGTACTGGGCGCGCTCCCAGTTGGCGAAGTGGGTGGCGCACTCCATGGTCACGAGGACCCGGGAGTCGGTCCCGGTCAGATCCGCGTGCAGCACGCCGCGGGCTTCGGGGTTGTCCTGCGCGCCGACCACGATCATCGTGGGCGCGCTGACCTTGGCGGCGTACTGGCGGTTCCAGCCCCACGACGGGTTGCCGGCCCGCACCCGCATGACCCCCTCGGGCGGCCCCCAGACGGACCCCAGCGGGTCGAACGCCAGTATGCTCTGCCAGATGGCCGCGCGGATGCCGGGGTCGACCTGGTCCGCGCAGGCCACGTTGTCCTCCCACCGGCCGTGCATCAGGGTGTCGCGCGTCTGCAGGCGCATCGGCACGCCCGGGGCGGGCAGGCCGCCCGGCGCCTCGGACGGCCCGTCGGGGCGGTAGCCCGGCGCGAACAGGAAGAGCTTGTCCACCTTCTCCGGGTGGCGCGCGGCGTAGCCGCCGGTGCGCGTGCCGCCGGCGGACCACCCGACGAGGCTGACCCGCTCGACCCCGCGCAGCTCGCGGATGTAGTCGACGACGGTGTCGATCTCGTCCCAGTCGGACTGCACCGTGGTCGACCCGAACGGGTAGCTCGGCTCGCACGGCGCCGACAGCGGATGCGGCGTGACGATGGCCTGGTCCGTCTCGCTCATGTTGCAGGCGTCGTCCATCTTCGGGCGCGGCGACCGCCCGTAGCCGGTGTGGTCCATCGCGAAGGTGTCGAACCCCGCCTCGGCGAGGTGGCCCATCCAACTGTAGTCCTCGTAGTCGAGGTCGTAGTCGGGCACCGACGGCACCGAGCCGCCGTGCACGAACAGCACCACGCGCCCCTCCGGCGCCGCGCCCGCCTCGAACCGGGCCATCGCCTCGGCCGACGCCTTCTCGCGCAGGTAGAGGCCGACCCGTTGCCCCTCGTTGGCGGGCACCGTCGACGTGTGGGGAACGAAGCGCTCGATGGTCACCAGGCCGTCCTCGGCGGCGGCCGGCGACGGGAGCAGGGCGGGAGCGGCGACGGCAGCGATCAGGGCGAGAGCGACAGAGCGAATGGACATGGCACCTCCCGGAATCGTGTCCCGTGTACCCGTGCAGGACGCCCGGCCACGCCCGGACGGCACACGGCGCCGCGGGGACGGAAGCCCGCCGGCCCGGCGCCGAGCGGGCCGCCACGGGATTTCGGCCCCGCGATTATAGCTGCCCGGCTTCCCCGTCGTCCGGGTACCCGATATGATGCGCGTACCGTTACCGGCTCGACACCGGGAACCCGTGGCGAGACCCCGCGCTGCACCGCGACCCGAGGGGGGGCGCCGGCGGATCGCCGAGACGCCCGCCTGACAAGACGCGAGGAGGGTGCATATCGCGCGTATGCAGCCGACGAACGACGCAACCGGGAGACTGCGCCGGTCACGGCACGGCCCCCGGCCGGCGCGGCGGGGCGGCAATGGGCGCCGGAGGCGACGGTTGCCGGGCCCGGGCGGGATGCAGCGGCGCTCGAATGCGGCGGGGACTTCGACGGGCTTCCGGACCGTCGACCAACTCGGAAGGGGACGAACATGAGCATGCGACACGCGCTCGGCGCCGCGGCGGCGGCCTGCACGCTGGCGGTCCTGGCGACCTGGACGACCGGGCCGGCGGGGGCCCGGCAACTCGCGGACGACGGCGTGATCACCGGGGTGGTCCGCAGCGACGACGGCCCCGAGGCGGGCGTCTGGGTGATCGCCGAGACCGACGACCTGCAGACGAAGCTCGTCAAGATCGTGGTGACCGACGACGACGGGCGCTTCCTGCTGCCCCAGCTTCCCGACGCCGTCTACGACCTCTGGGTCCGCGGCTACGGCCTCGTCGACTCCGAGAAGACGACCGGGCGCCCCGGCGACGAGGTCGCCCTGCGGGCGGTCCTCGCCCCGACGCCGCGCGACGCGGCGCAGATCTACCCCGCCAACTACTGGTATTCCCTGATCGAGGTGCCCGACGAGAGCGAGTTCCCCGGCACCGGCCCCAACGGCAACGGCATCTCGCCGGCGATGACGAGCCAGGCGCGGTGGGTCGACCGCATGAAGCAGGGCTGCCAGCTCTGCCACCAGCTCGGCAACCGCATCACCCGCGAGATCGACCAGCTCGACGACTTCGACTCGGCCCTCGCGGCGTGGGACCACCGCGTGCAGACCGGGCAGCGCGGCGCCTCGATGAACGCGGGGATGAACCGCTTCGGCCGCGAGCGGGGCCTGCAGATGTACGCCGACTGGACGGAGCGCATCGCCGACGGCGAGCTGCCCCCGGTGCCGCCGCGGCCGTCGGGGGTCGAGCGCAACCTCGTCCTGACGATGTGGGACTGGGGGCGGCCGACCGCCTACATCCACGACGAGATCGTGACCGACAAGCGGAACCCGCGCGTCAACGCGAACGGTCCCGTGTACTCGGTCGACGCGGGCCACGGCACCCTCGTCGTCACCGACCCGAATGCCCACACCTCGACCGAGATCGTCATTCCCGTGCGCGACGACCCGGCCACCATCGTGTCGCGGTTCCCCCAGACCCAGCTCCAGCCCTCGTACTACTACGGCGACGAGATTCTGTGGGGCAACGACCCCGACGAGCTGGCCGACCCGCACAACCCCATGATGGACGGGAAGGGCCGGGTGTGGATGACCTCAACGGTGCGGGGCGCGCAGGGGCCCGAGTGGTGCGGCGAAGGGTCGGACCACCCCTCGGCGCAGTGGTTCCCGATGTCGCGCACCGGCCGGCGCCACGCGTCGTACTACGACCCCGCCACCGGCGAGTTCGCGCTCCTCGACACCTGCTTCAGCACCCACCACCTGCAGTTCGGCGAGGACCCCGACGACACCCTGTGGTTCAGCGGCAGCGGCAACGTCGTGTCGTGGATCAACACCCGGCTCTACGACGAGACCGGCGACGAGAAGGCGGCCCAGGGCTGGTGCCCGAAGGTGCTCGACACCAACGGCGACGGGCGCATCACGCGGCCCTGGAACGAGCCCGGCGGCGACGTCGACCCGACCCGCGACACCCGCATCGGCGGCGGCTTCTACGGGGTCATCGCCAATCCGGTGGACCACACCGTGTGGGGCGCAGAGACGGGGCCGTTCCCGGGCCGCATCGTGCGCTTGGACCGCGGCGACAACCCGCCCGAGACGTGCATCGCCGAGGTCTACGAGCCGCCGTCCATCGAGAACCCCGACGTCGACCCGGCCCTGACCGGTCACGCCCCGCGCGGCATCGACGTCGACCGCAACGGCGTCATCTGGACGGCGCTGTCGGGGAGCGGCCACATGGCGAGCTTCGACCGCAGCCGGTGCCGGGTGCTGAACGGGCCGGAGGCGACGGGCCAGCACTGCCCCGAGGGCTGGACCCTCTACCCGACCCCCGGCCCCCAGATGAAGGGCGTCGACGACCCCGGGAGCGGCGACTTCCACTATTACAACTGGGTCGACCAGTTCAACACCCTGGGGCTCGGCGAGAACGTCCCCATCGCGAACGGCTCGGGCTCGGACTAGCTGCTAGCCCTGCAGCCGGACACCGGCGAGTGGGTGGTGCTGCGCATCCCCTACCCGCTCGGCTTCTTCTCGCGGGGCCTCGACGGCCGCATCGACGACCCCGACGCGGGCTGGAAGGGCCGCGGCCTCTGGGCCAACTACGGCGGCAACTTCAACTGGCACATCGAGGGCGGCAAGGGCACCCCGAGCAAGATGGTGCACTTCCAGCTTCGGCCGCACCCGCTGGCGGACTGACGGCCGGCGCCGCGTTCCCCGCCGCCTCCGGGCGGCGGGGAACGTGGCCCGGTGGGGCCGGCGGAGTATACTCGGATGGTGGATGCTCTGACAGCCGTGGCCGCGGTGCTCGGCGCGCTCGGTTCCCTGGTCGCGGGCGTGGGCGTGCTCATCCCTCAACGGCAAGATCGACCGGCTCTCGGGGCGGGTGGACCGGCTCGCGGGCCGGGTCGACGCCATCGAGGCGACCCTCCAGACCCTCATGTCGGCGCTCATCGGCCGCGGCTGGCGTGACGACTTCGGCGGGCGAACCGCGGCGGCGCCCCTCGATCCGCCGAAATGAAACCCGCGACGGTGGTTGCCGTGCTCGTGGCGGGCATCGGCTGCCTGCTCGTTCTGACCGCCGGTCCGCGGGTGGTCCTGTACTGGGCGCGGGTGATCCCGTCAGTCCTGTTGCTGAATGGATTGTGGGTCCTGGCAATCGCCGCCGCCATTGCCGTGATCGTGTTCTCCGTCAACGCGGCGGGTAGCGAACGCCATCATGGGCTTTCGGCGCCTTCACGGGACGCCGTCGCAGAGGAGAAGACGACGTGAAACCGGCCGCATGGCTGGCCGCCATGCTCCTGCTTGCCGGCCTGCCCGCCGCGACCCTGGCGCAGCGGTGGCGGGCCACCGACGACGTCCCGCGCTACGAGCTGTATCTGCGCGAGGCGCTGCCGGAGGCGGAGACCTTCCGGTTCGTCGACCGCGGAACGCCCCACTACCGCGGCTACCGGACAGGGCCGGGCGGCGAGGAGGTCCTGGTGGGCCTCGGGTTCTTCACCGTCGACTTCGCGCGGGACGTCCGCGGCTACAAGGGCGAGATCTGGATGCTCGTGGGGATGGCGCCGAGCGGCGTCATCCTCGACGTCAGCATGGTTTACCACGACGAGCCGTTCGGCTACTTCTCGATCGATCTCCCCGAGTTCATCGAGCAGTTCCGGGGCAAGAGCGTGCTCGCCCCGCTGACCGTCGGCGAGGACATCGACGGGGTGTCCCGCGCCACCATCACCAACGACGCGGCCGTGCGCTCCATCCGCGACAGTGCCCGCCGCATGGCCCGCGAGTTCATCGCCGAGCGGCGGAGCGATCCGTAAGCGCGGTGGCGGAAACCCAGCGTTCCACCGGGACGGCCGAGGGCGCCAGCAGACAGAAGGGCGCCCGGCCGGATCGCGATCGCCGCGGACAACCGCGGCAAGACACCGACATCACCCGGCGTCTGAATGAGCTGTTCGGAGATCCGGAACTGGCTCGGGAACAGCGCCGGACCGCAGCCGAGTTGGATGCCGCCGGGACGGGCTGGGGTGACGAGGACTGGTGATCGGTCCGTAGCGGCGCGTTGGCGAGCCGGCGGACTCCTGAACTTCGGCCCCGCTACTCAAATCTTGTAGACCGAACATCGTGAATCTCTTGCAGAACCTCACGTTGGACAAGCTGACGCCGGCCCGACTGTGGTCGGCCCTGGACGATCCGGTCCGCCGGCTCGCCGTACACGCGATGTACGACGACGACCCGGATCTCCGTCGCGAGGCCGACCAGGCCCTCGCCGACGCCCTGCGCTTCCGGCCCGCCGGGGTCCGCAAGCTGCCGGTCGACAAGCGAGTCGACTACTTCGTGCGCCGCGTCCGTCCCGACAACTCGCTGGCCTCGACTCTGCTGACCACGCTGCACCTCGCCCACCGCAGGCCGCTGCTGGGCGCGTTCCTCGACGCGCTGGAGGTCCCGAACGACGACGGCCTGATTGCGCCGGGTCACGAGCCCGAGCCGTTCGCGGGCGACCGGCTCGGGCCTGCCGTCGACGACCTCCGCGGGCGCTTCGACGCCGCCGACGTCGACCTGTATCTGGCGACCCTGCTCGCGCTCGACCCCGACGTGTGGGGCGGGCTCAAGCCCCTGCTGGAGCCGGACGGTACCGCCTAGCCGCGCACCGCCCGAGAACCATGCACGCCGACCTGCAGGACGCCGTCGACTTCCACGACGCCATCATCGCCGAGGGCGGCAAGGCCCTCGTCGGCTACGAGCGCGAGAAGGCCCTCGCCAACATGGTGCTGCTGGCCGAGATCCCCACCACCTACGACCAAGAGGAGCAGCGGCAGGTGAACGCCGGCAACCTGCTGCTGCGCGGGGTGCCCGGCGTCGGCAAGACGTTCTTCGGGGTCATCCTGGCCGCCATCAGCGGGGCCCGGTTCGCGCGCCTGCAGGGCCGCGCCGACCTGCAGCCGACCGAGGTCGTCGGGTTCCAGATGATCAACCCCGCGACCGGCGACTTCATGACCGAGTTCGGCCCCCTCGCCTCGGCCGAGGTGATCCTGCTCGACGAGATCAACCGCATCCCCCTCAAGTCGCAGAGCGCGTTCCTCGAGGGCCTGCAGGACCGCTCGGTCACCGTCGGCAAGGAGACCTACAAGCTGCCCGCCTTCAGCTTCGCCATCGCCACCATGAACCCCATCGAGCTCGGTCAGGGCACCTTCCCCCTGTCGGAGGCGGCCACCGACAGGTTCGCGATCATGGTCAACATCGGCTACCTGCCCCCCGAGGAGGAGCAGAAGCTGGTGGCCTTCGACTTCAAGAAGGTGCACCTCGACGGCCTGATGCCGAAGGCGCGGGTGCTCGAGCTGCGGGCCCGCATCGGCGAGCAGGTGTTCCTGCACGAGGCGCTCGGGAAGTACATCCGCCGGCTGGTGGCCGCGAGCCGGCCCTTCAGCCCCGAGACCGAGTGGCGGCAGCACTCGCCGTCCCCCCTGGTCGAGCAGTTCGTGGACCTCGGGGGCTCGCCCCGCGCCACCATCTGCTGGGGCCGGCTGGTCAAGGTGTGGGCCCTGCTCTCGGGCCGCCGGGCCGACGTCTACCCCGAGGACGTGCAGGCGCTCGCCCCCTACGTGCTCGGCCACCGCGTCTGGCTCGCGCCGCACGCGGCGGGCCGCGGCGTCCGGGTCGAAGACGTCATCGAGGACATCGTCGACCGCGTGCCGATTCCATGAGTGGCCACGCCGAGGACGCGTCGACGCGACGCCCACCCGGCGGGCCAGGACATGGGGATCGCCGTAGTCGGCCAGGTGCCGATTCCATGAGCCTCGACGCCGACGACTCGCTCGTGTCCTGGGAGGAGATTCGGGACGTCGAGCTCGTCATCCGGCGGCGCATGCAGGAGCTGATGGGGGGCATCCACCCCAGCCTCGTCCACGGCCCCGGCCACGACCTCGCGGGCCTGCGCGAGTGGGAGCCCGGCGACCGGCCGTCGGCCATCGACTGGGCGCAGTCGACCCTCACCAACTTCAGCCCCCTGATGACACGCGAGTTCGACCAGGAGAGCAGCGCGTCGGTGATCATCGCGGCCGACGTCTCCGACTCGACCCGGTGCGGCGCCGGAGGCGAGTCGATCGCCCGGGTCATCGCCCACACCGTGGCGACGTTCGCCCTCGCCGCCGCCTTCTTCCAGGACCGGGCCGGCCTCGTCACCTTCGACCGCGACGCCCGCCGCATCGCGGTGCGCCCGCAGCCGGGGCGCAACCACGCCATCCACTGCGTCGACGTCTATCAGGAGCAGCTTCGGGGACGGTACGGCGCCGAGCCGGTCTCGCACCGGACCTTCGCCGAGATGCTGCGCCGCCGGTCGCTCGTGCCGGTGATCTCCGACTTCCTGTTCGAGGACCCGCAGGCGTTCCTGGCCGAGCTCGCCGACCTGAACAGCGCCCACGACGTGTTCGTCGTGCTGATCGACAGCGCGTTCGCGTTCGAGCTGCCGTCGCTGTCGGCGGGCTGGATCGAGGCCGCCGACGCGGAGACGGGCCGCACCCGGGTGCTCGCGGCCGACGACGTGCGTCAGCTCGCCCGCCGCATCGGCGAGTGGCAGGACTCGGTGGAGCACCAGGCCCGCGACCGCGGCCTCGACGTGCTGCGCCTCGGCGGCGCCGGGCGGCACTTCCACGACACGGTGGTGGCGTTCCTCCTGGAGCGCAAGCAGATGAAGCGGCGATAGCCGCGCCTGACCGGATCCGGCGCCGGGTTATCCTTCGGGAATCGGGTGACGCTTCGGTCGAGAGGGGCCATCCCGGCAAATCGAGACGACGACCGAGGGAGCAGCGCAGAATGTCCCTTTCCGCAACTCTCCGACGCGCGAAGGCGCTGGCCGCCGCCCTGCTGGTTCCGGCGGGCGCGTTCGCGCAGGCCGAAGTCGAGCCGGGCGGGCCGACGCCGACGTCCCTCTCCGTCTCCCCGGAAGAGATCACCCTGACCGCCGGCGAGGGCGCCCAGCTCGAAGCCACGGTGCTGGACGCCGACGGGAACGAGATGGAGGCCGATGTCCTCTATCTGCCGCTGTACGGCCAGTACTGGAACATCGAGGAACGGACCTGGGGCTTCAACATCTTCACGGTGTCGGCCGACGGCCGAATCTCGACCATGCGCCCGGGCCGGTTCGCGGTGATGGTGCGGGTGGCGCGCCCGGCGCCCGACCCGGCGGCGCCGGACCCGGGGGCGGAGGCTCGTCTGCAGCGGCGCGTGCCCCTCACCATCCTGCCGCGGCCGGCCGCGTCGCTCACCGTGAGCGCCTCGGGGCCATTCTACGCCGGCACCGAGGTGGCGGTCCTCGCCGAGGCGCGGGACGAGACGGGGGCCGTCGTCGCGGACGCGGAGGTCGACTGGCGTTCGTCGGACGGTTCGGTGGCCCTGCCGGTAGGTCGGCCCGCGGCCGTCGACGGCGCCGGCACGCGAGGGGTGCTGGCGCTCGGCGCGCCGGGCAGGGTCACGATCACCGCGACCGCCGGCGGCGCCACCGCCGAGATGCTCCTCGACGTGGCGCCGAACCCGGTGGCGCGCATCGACCTGACCCCCGACCGGAGCGCGGTTCGGACCGGGGACGTGACGCACCTGACGGCCACGGTGACCGACGCCGCCGGGCGGCGGCTCGACGACGTCCCGGTCGGGTTCAGCGTCTCGGCCGTCACCGACGACCTGAGCAGCGGCGGCCCGTCGTCGGGGCTGATCACGCGGGACGGCCGCTTCGTGGCCGAGCTGCCCGGCGTCTACACCGTCGTCGCCCGTAGCGGCCCGGTATCGGCCGCCACCGTCATCCGCGTCGTCGAGCGAGGCGTGCAGCGCCCCATCGAGCTGGTCGGGCACGCCCGGGTGCAGGACCGCGCCACCACCGACCTCTGGGTGTGGGAGGCCCCCGACGGGCGCGACTACGCGGTGACCGGCACCCACAACGCCGGCGGCCACGCCTACTTCTGGGACGTGACGGACCCGGCGAGCATCGATCTCGTGGACGTCGTGCGGGTGGACGCACGCACGGTGAACGACGTCAAGGTCTCGGAGGACGGCAGGACCGCGGTGCTCTCGCGCGAGGGCGCCTCCAACCGCCGCAACGGGCTGGTTCTCCTCGACGTATCCGACCCCGCCGTCGGGGTGCGCAGGGTCGCCGAGTACGACGACCAGCTCACGGGCGGCGTCCACAACACCTTCATTCACGACGGATACGTGTACGCGCTCTCCGGCGCCCGGCGCTACGACATCATCGACATCGCGGACCGCTCGTCCCCCCGCCGGGTCGGGAGCTTCGCGCTCGACAACCCGGCGCGTTCGGTCCACGACGTCGTGGTGGTCGATGGTATCGCGTACTCGGCGAACTGGACGGACGGCGTGGCGGTGGTCGACGTGGGCGGCGGGGGCAGGGGCGGCAGCCCGCGGGACCCGAAGCTCATCGGGCAGTTCCCGTTCCCGACCGGCTGGAACCACGCGGTCTACCCCTACCGGAGCGTCTCGACCGGCAAGTTCTACATCTTCGCGGGGGACGAGGCGGCGCGGAGCGGCCCCAACTACAGCCCGCGGGCGGCCGTCGGCACGGGCACCCCCGGCTACGAGAACGAGCCCCATCGCTGGCGCGGCTGGGTCCACATCCTGGAGTGGGACGAGCGCTTCGAGTCGCCGCCGCGCCTGGTCGGTCGCTACGAGGTGCCCGAGGCGGGGAGCCACAACATCCGGGTCGAGGACGACGTGATGTACGTCGGGTTCTACAACGGGGGCCTGCGGGTGGTCGACGTCTCGGGCGAGCTGCTCGGCAACCTCTACCGTCAGGGCCGTGAGATCGCCCGCTTCCTGCCGCTCGACCCCGAGGGCTTCGTCCCCAACGCGCCGCAGGTCTTCGGCGCGCAGCCGCACAAGGGGACGATCTTCTTCTCGGACATGAACTCCGGCCTCTGGGCCGTGCGCCTCGGCGAGCGGCCGGGCGAAGCGGCGAGGGACGAGCCGTAGCGCCTGCCGGGCTTCGCGAACGCGAGAGGCGGGCGCCCGGGAGTCGACGTGCCAGGACCGCTACTCGTGGACGGCGGTCCTGCACCGCGAGCACGGCGGCGGCGTCCACGTGCACATCCCGACCGTCTCGGCTATCATTGGCTGTCCGGCCAGGACCAGGTCGGTCGTGCGGCGCAGCAGTCCCGTGCGCCATGGGCCATGACACGGAGGTTCAGATGAGAGGTTCACTCTTCGGCCGCGCACGTTGGGTCGTCGTCGCCAGTCTGCTTCTCGCCTCGTCCGCGGCGGCACAGACGGTGCCCCAGCTCGATTCCGACGACGGGGTGGTCGTGCGGATCCTGCAGAGCAACAACGCGGGCACCATCCAGCACGTCATCGACCCCGAGCTGAACGAGGTCGTGGGGCTGATCAGAGGTTGTCCGCATCCGCACAACCTGACGATGCATCCCGACGCGCTCTACTACTACTGCGCGAACGAGCAGGACCATACGGTCGACGTGTTCGACACGAAGACGCTCGACCTGGTCGAGCAGATCGAGCTGTCGCAGCGACCGAACAAGGTCGCGGTCAACAAGAAGTACCGGAAGATCTATGCGGGGATCGCGCGGCGGTCGATGAATCCCGTCGGCCCCGGGGTCGAGGTCGATCCGAACCGGGTGTCGCCGGCGCTCGTCGACGTCATCGACATCGACACGCACGAGACCGTCAAGAGCATCGAGGTGCACTATCCGGTGCACAACGTCTTCGTGACCCCCGACGAACGGTGGATCGTGCTCGGTCTCAGGGGTCCGGCCGGGCCGGACGATCCGACGATCCAGGTGATTGACCCCGAGACCGACACGGTGGCCTGGTCGCTCGGGCTGAGTGGATACGAGCAGTACGGCCGGACGCACCACGAGGTGCGACCGATGGCCTTCGAGGCGAACGACGACGGGTCGACCAAACGGATCTTCGCGCAGGCGACCGGGATCAACGCCGTGTGGGTCATCGACTGGGAGAGCCGTGAGGTCGTCGACATGCTGTGGCCGCCCGAGCTGCCCTTGTGGGAGAAGAACGCCGACGGGATACAGACCGGTGACATGCACGGTCTCGAGGTGCTGGCGGATCGTTCCGCCGTGTGGGCCTCGAGCCGGCTCGACAGCCGCATCTACGGCTGGAGTCTGCCCGACCTCGAGTACATCGGCGGCGTCGAGGTGGGCCCGAGTGCCAACTGGATGACGTCGACACCCGACAGCAAGACCATGTATGTCGCGGTGTCCGGGACCGACCAGACGCTGGCGATCGATCTGGAGAAGCTCGAGGTGGTCGCCAGCATCACGACCGGCGCGCGGCCGGCGCGCATCAGCACCGTCATCCTGCCCACCGACCGCGTGAATCCCAAGGGCACCAACATGCAGTCGTCACAGGAGTAGGCGTCATGATGACGAGAGTCGACCTGGGACCGATCCGCTGTCTGGCTGCGGTGGCGGCCTTGGCGCTGACGCCGGGCATCGTCGCGCCGGTCGCCGCCCAGACCCTGAGCGCTGGCGAGCTGGAGACGTATCGCGGCACCGTCGAGAGCGTCTTCATGGAAGACCGCGGGGGCACGACTCGAGGCTATGCGTCGTGCGTGATGTGTCACACGTGGCAGACGAGCGTGCGCTTCAGTCTGGAGACCCCGAGCTCCAATGCCGGCTGGAGCAGCGAGCAGTCGATGCGCAACTTCGACGTGGTGAGCCAGCTCATCAACACGGCCGACCCCGAGAGCAGCCGGCTGCTTTTGAAGCCCCTGTCACCCGATGCGGGCGGACTGACTCACACTGGGGGGACCTACTGGACCTCCGCTGACGACCCGGAGTACGTTGCGCTGCTCGAT
>JAJEFC010000056.1 GCA_022820675.1 Vicinamibacteria bacterium
GACGTGCGGATGGCCGAGGCGTTCAGCCCGCCGGAGATCGGCGGCGACCACTTCCGCTCGTCCGCCGTCTTCCTGACCCAGTCGCACCCCAAGCAGACCCAGGGGTCGGACCTCTTCGTGGGCACGTCGCTCGACCAGCTCTACGCGCAGCGGTTCGGGCAGTCGACGCCGATGCCGTCGATGCAGTTCTGCATCGAGAACCTCGACCAGGCCGGCGGCTGCACCTACAACTACTCGTGCGCCTACACCGACTCCATAAGCTGGTCGTCGCCGAGCGAGCCGCTCCCGATGATTCGCGACCCGCGCGTCGCCTTCGAGATGCTGTTCGGGGCCGGCGGCAGCCCCGAAGAGCGGGCGGAGCGGCGGGCGACGCGGCGCAGCATCCTCGACTGGATACTGAACGACGTGGCCGAGGTGCGGAACGAGCTCGGCGCCGCCGACCGCCGGCGCATGGACCGCTACCTCGACGACGTCCGCGAGGTCGAGCGCCGCATCCAGATGGTGGAGGGCCGCAACGACGGCTCCGCCGACCCGCGCGAGCTGCCCGACGCCCCCCCCGGGGTGCCCGACTCGTTCTCGGAGCACATGCAGCTTCTGTTCGATCTCCAGGTGCTGGCGATGGAGACCGACATGACGCGCGTGATCTCGTTCAAGACCGGCCGCGACGCCCAGAACCGGGTGTTCCCCGAGAGCGGCACCAACCGGCCGTTCCACCCCGCGTCGCACCACGGGAACAACGAGGGGCGGATCATGGACTTCAACACGATCTGCAGCTACCGCGTGGGGCAGCTCCCGTACTTCCTCGGGAAGATGCAGCAGGCGGTGGAGGGGGACGCGTCGCTCCTCGAGAAGACCGCCGTCATCTGGGGCTCGCCGATGGCCGACGCCAACATCCACAACCACCGGAGCTGCCCGCTCGTCCTCCTCGGCCACGCCAACGGCCATCTCCGCGGCAACCTGCACCTGAAGGCGGCCGACGGCACCCCCATGGCGAACGCGATGCTGACGCTGATGCAGTCGCTGGGGCTCGAGATGGACCACTTCGGCGACAGCAACGGGACGTTCGCGCTGTCCGCGCCGATGGCGCCGGAGACGACCGAGTCGGGAGGGTAGCGCGCCGAACGCGCTCTGTCCGGGCAGACGAATCCGAGCCTCACGGAAGCGGGAGGGTAACGCCGTGCATGTTTCACGCACGAAGGGTCGTGTCGCGAAGGCCGTCGCCGGAGCGCTCGTCGCCGCCGTGGCGACCGTCGGGGTGACCGCCGTCGGCGGCCTCGCGGCGGCGCCGGGCGACGCGCCGGTCGCCGACGCGGCGCGCATCGGAGACCTGCACGCGGTCCGCGCGCTGCTCCAGGACGGCTCGGACGTGAACGCCGCCCACGGAGACGGCATGTCGGCGCTGCACTGGGCATCCGAGCGGGGCGACGCCGAGATGGTCGCGGCCCTGGTGCAGGCCGGCGCCGCCGTCGACGCGGTGACCCGCATCGGCCACTACACGCCGCTGCACGTGGCGAGCACCGGGGGCCACGCCAAGGTCATCGAGCGGCTCGTCGGGGCGGGGGGCGACGTGTCGGCGGCCACCAGCAACTCCGGCGCGACCCCGCTGCACCTCGCGGCCGCCGCGGGGAGCGCGGCCGCGGCGGCCGCCCTGCTCGACCGCGGCGCCGACCCCGACGCACGAGAGGCGGCCTGGGGACAGACGCCGCTGATGTTCGCGGCGGCGCGGGATCGCGTCGAGGCCATCCGCGTCCTTCTCGAACGGGGCGCCGACCCCTCGATCACCTCGAAGACCGTCGATCTCGTCGCCGACGGCCGCCTCGCCGGCGAGGCCCGGCGGCGGCAGCGCGCGGTGATGGACGCCTTCGAGGCCGGAGACGCGCGGGCGACGCCGAGCCAGGTCCAGGCCGCGGTGCTCGCGGGGCGCGCGCGCTACCTGTCGGGCGAGGTGCCGCCGGCCCCGGAGGACCCCAACGCGCGGCCCCCGTCCATCGAGACCAAGGGCGGGCTGACGGCCCTGCTCCACGCGGTGCGGCAGGGGCACGTCGGGGCCGCGATGGCCCTGCTCGACGGCGGCGCCGACGTCGACCAGGTCGGAGACGGCGACGGCACCAGCCCCCTGCTGATGGCCGCCATCAACGCGCACTTCGATCTGGCCCTGATGCTCGTCGACGCCGGCGCCGACCCCGACCTCGCGTCCGGCCTCAACGGGGTGACGCCGCTGTGGGCGACGGTGAACGCGGAGTGGCAGCCGAGGACCCGTTATCCCCAGCCCCAGCAGCACGGCCTGCAGCAGGCGACCTATCTCGACGTGATGGCGGCGCTGCTCGACGCCGGCGCCGACCCGAACGCGCGCGTGACCCGGCACCCCTGGTACATGGTCTACAGCGGCTGCGGCAACCGGAACTGCGGCCTCGTCGACACCCAGGGCTCGACCGCGTTCTGGCGCGCCGCCTACGCGACCGACCTGCCGGCCATGCGCCTGCTCGTCGAGCACGGCGCCGACCCCGACGTCCCCACCCTCGCCCCGCCGTTCCGGCGCGCCCGCGGAGGCACCACCGCCGAGAACGACGAGGAGGCGGACGTGCCGCCGGTCGTGCCGGCCGCGCCCGGACTGTGGGTGGCGACGGACCTGTCGACGATGGGCCCCGACCCGTCGGGCCTGCCCCCCTACAGGGAGGGCGACCCCGGCGTGTATCCGATTCACGCCGCGTCCGGCGTCGGCTACGGCGAGGGGTTCGCGGGCAACGCCCACCGCCACGCGCCCGACGCCTGGCTCGACACCGTCCGCTACCTCGTCGAGCTGGGCGCCAACGTGAACCAGCGCGACCACAACGGCTACAACGCCATCCACCATGCGGCGGCGCGGGGGGACGACGAGCTCATTCTCTACCTCGTCGACCAGGGCGGCGACGTCACCGCGGTGAGCCGGCGCGGCCAGACCACCGCGGACATGGCCAACGGGCCCGTGCAGCGGGTGTCGCCGATCCCCCGGACGGTGGCCCTGCTCGAGAGCCTGGGCTCGAAGAACAACAACAACTGCGTGACGTGCTGACCCTCCGCCGCCGGCAGGACCCGCGTCCCGCCGGCGGCGTCACCCCATCCCCGCGACACGCCGAGAACCGGCAGCAGATGCAGCGAACAGCTCGTGCGCGCGGACAGTGGCGGATGCTCCTGCGGGCGCTTCCCCCTGTCGTCCTCCTCTTGCCGGCGCTGCTCGCAGCGCCCGCGTCGGGCCAGGACCCGCCGCCCTGGCTCGAGATGACCATCGTGCAGGTCGACCCCGCCCGCGTCGGCGAGTTCCTGGCCGCGCAACGGGAAATCTCGGCCCTCGACCGGGAGGCCGGAGTACCGTGGCGCAGCGTGGGCCGTACCGCCGTCTTCGGCGATACCTACCGCTTCGTCATCACCACCCCGCTCGCGAACTTCGCCCAGCTCGACCGCGCCAGTGACGATGGCGCCCGCGCCGGCGCGGTCGGCCGCATCCGGAACGTCATCACGAGCCGCGCCACCTACGCGGTGCGGACGGCGCCGACCCTCGACAACCCCCTGCCCGAGGGCGAAACGCCGGCCCTGATGCTCGTCCAGATCGTCTCCATCGCCCCCGGCCGCGAGCAGGAGTACCTGCAGGTGATGGCCGAGGACGTCCTCCCCCACTTCGACGAGGCCGAGATGCACCACACCACCGGCGCCCTCACGTTCGGGGGCGAGGGCGGGTACGTGCACGTCTTCCACGTCGAGAGCTTCGCCGCCCTCGACCAGGGGTCGCCGCTGGCCCGCGCTCTCGGCGCGCCGGCCGCCCTCGAGGTGATGGCGAAGCTGTCGGGCGTCGTGACCCGGAGCGAGCAGTGGCTCGTCCGGTACCTGCCCGACGTGAGCTTCCGGCCGGAAGCCGAAGACCGACCATAGCGGCCCCGTCGCGCTGCATTCGAGTGGGGAGGGCGCATCCCGCCTGATTGCACGACCCGGCGAATCCCATGGCGCGTGACAGGAATCGCTCAGCGCGTGCTATCCTGGACGATGATGACAGGGCCCACCGCATTCGTCGCCGGGAATCGAGAGGCCACGATGCACGTCGGGCCGCTCGGATCCACCATCCACGTCCTGCGCGCCGACGCCGGAACCATTGCCGCGTTCGCGGTCATCGACTGGACCCGTTCGTTCCGGCGGGTCTGCCTCGACCCGGTCGGCGGACTCATGGTCCTGATGACCCCGTCGCGCCTCCACGACGAGCTGGCGACGGTTCTCGACCACGTGGTGGACATCGCCGCCAGCACCCTCAGCGGCGCGGTCACGGGGCTGCGCACGGCCCGCCTTCGCGAACCGGGCGCCCCTCCCGGCACCGGCATGGAGCCCGACTGCGCGTTCTACGTCGGCGGCAACGCGCGGGCCTATCGAGAAGCTCTCAAGAGGGGTGAAGACGCGGCCGACGCGTTCTTCGAGAAGACCGCGCCCGACCTGGTCGTGGAGGTGGAGATCACGAGCGCCGACGCGGGCAAGATCGACCGCTACGGCAACATGGGCGTGCGGGAGTTGTGGCTGCTGCGTCATCGCGGAGGCCGGGACCTGCCGGAGGCGGAGTTCCTCGCCCTGCGTCCGCGCGCTGAACCGCGCGGGCTCACCGCTTCGAAGGTGGTCAGCGGGCTCACCCCGGCCGACATCCGCGAGGCGGTGACGGGCATGCGTCTCAGCGTTACCCACGACGAGCGCGCGGAGGCCGTCGCCCGCATCGTGCGCCGCCGCCAGCGCTCCAGCGTGCGTGTTCGTGAAGAAGGCCCGCCGTACACGGACGAATGAGATTCTCCGGCTCGAAGCCTCCGGTCCGTGACGACTTGGTGTTCATCAGGCGATGGGCCGCGGTCTTCTTCCCCGCGTGGTGCCTCGCCGGCCTCGCGGGGTGGCGGAGCCTCGACACCTACGACTCCACGGTGGCCCTGCTCTGACCCGGCTTCTGGTCTCTTGTTCCCACGCGCGAGCGGCATACGGCCGGACGACCACCCGCGCTTCCGCAGGGCGAGCCTCGTCTACCTGGTGGGCATCGGGGTGCTACGTGCCGATGCACGCGATTCGCGCCCTGTTGGAGTGAGGCGACGAAGCCAGCCGCAGGGCTCCCCGCCGACGGCGGGCAAGGTCAACCCCGCCCTTCGTGGAACAGGCTCCTCAGCACGAACAGCACGTTGGCGGGCCGCTCCCCCAGCCGGCGCATGAAGTAGGGGAACCACGCGCTCCCGAACGGCACGTAGACGCGGACGCGGTGCCCCTGCTCGACGAGCCGGGCCTGCAGGTCGCGACGCACGCCGTACAGCAGTTGGAACTCGAACCGCTCCGCCGCGAGGCCGAGATCGCGGGCATGGTCGCGAGTGGCCGCGATCATGGCCGGGTCGTGGGTGGCGAACGCGGGGTCGACGCCGTCCTCGAGGAGCGACCGCATCAGCCGCACGAACGACGCGTTCACGTCCGCCTTGCGCGGCGTGGCGACGCTCGGGGGCTCCTGGTAGGCGCCCTTGCACAGCCGCACCCGGGCGCCGAGGGCGTTCACCCGGGCGAGGTCGTCGGCAGTCCGGTAGAGATACGCCTGCAGCACCACCCCGACGTTGCGGCGGCCGTCGCGCCAGACCCGCTCGAACAGGTCGAGAGTGGGATCGACCCAAGGCGACTGCTCCATGTCGATGCGCACGAAGCATCCGTCGCCGGCCGCGTCGAGCACCCGGCGCAGGTTGGCCTCGCAGGCGGCGGGGTCGACGCCGAGGCCGAGCTGGGTGAGCTTGACGGAGATCTGGCAGGCGAGGCCGGCTTCGCCCGCGTCCTGCACCACGCGGGCATAGGCGTCGGCCGCGGCCCGCGCCGCCGGCGCCGCGGTGACGGCCTCGCCGAGATGGTTCAGGGTGCAGCCGATGCCGCGATCGCCCAGCGCCCGGGCCGCGGCGAGCGCATCGTCGACCCGTTCGCCCGCAATGAACCGCCGGGCGAACCGGCCCTCGCGCATCCCGTAGCGCGAGGCGAGCCGCTTCACCGTCGCGCTCGCCGCGAGGGTGTGGAACAGCGCGCGCGACAGGGGCTCGATCATGCCGGGCCGCCCTCGCCTGAGCCGAGCGTTTCTCGCAGCGCCCGGGCGAAGTCGGCCTGTGTCCAGCCGCGGGACCGCAACCGTTCGACGTCACGACCGGCCTCGTCGTGAAGCGCGGCAGCGGCTTTGCGGAGGCGTGCATCGCGCGCCGCGATTGGCTTCCCGGTTTCTCGCCGGGGCTGTCGGTAATCTCGCAAGCGCTCTTCGGACACGGCCTCAATCCCCGCGGGCCTGGACGAGCGCCGCGATTCGATCTCGCAACCGTTCCGTCAGCACCCGGAGTGGGGACCTACTCGCCCGGCGGCTCGGACGCCGGCAGGAGGATGCGCTCGAGGGTGAGCAGTCTCTGGTCGACCTTGGCGAAGGCGATCTCGACGGCGCGCAGCCGCTCGTCGAAGCCGTCGAGGCGCGTCTCGATGCGGTCCATCCGTGCGTTCACGTCGTCGAAGCGCGCGTACACGTCGTCGAAGCGCGCGTTCATGTCGGCCCGCAGGTCGTCGATGCGCGCGCTCATGTCGTCGAAGCGCGCGTTCACGCCGACGAACTGCGCCGACATCAGGCCGGCGAGCAACACCAGCGTGCCGATGATCCACTTCGTATCGTTGCTCACTGGCGGCAGAGTAGCACGCTTCGGCGACCGGCGACAACCCCTGTGTGAATCCCGACACGGCCCGCCGCCGCCCTGCGGGGGACGGGCCTCCCCGAGCGAGCGCAACGACCGGCCGGATCCGAGGGCAGGTCGCGGCGGCCGGGTTCTTCGGCCCGGCCGCCGGGCATCACGCCAGGATCTCGTGCACCACCCGGGCCGGCTCGACCCCCGTCAGCCGCGCGTCCAGCCCGCGGTGCTTGTACGTGAACCGCTCGTGGTCGATGCCGAAGAGGTGCAGGATGGTGGCCTGGAAGTCGTGGATGTGGACCGGGTCCTTGACGATGTTGTACGAGAAGTCGTCGGTCTCGCCGTGGACCACGCCGCCCTGCACGCCGCCGCCGGCCATCCACAGGCTGTAGCAGCGCGGATGGTGGTCGCGGCCGTAGTCGGTGGGGGTGAGCCGGCCCTGCGAGTAGATGGTGCGGCCGAACTCGCCGCCCCAGATGACGAGGGTCTCGTCGAAGAGGCCGCGCTCCTTCAGGTCCTGCACGAGGGCCCATGCGGCGCGGTCGACGTCGCGCGCCTGCGCCGGCAGCACCTGGGGCGCGAACGAGTGCACGTCCCAGCCGCGGTGGTAGATCTGCACGAAGCGCACGCCCCGCTCGACGAGCCGGCGCGCCATCAGGGCCGCGTTCTGGAACTTGCCGGCCTGCTTCGCCTCCTCGCCCCAGCGCTCGAAGGTGCTGTCGGGCTCGCTCGACAGGTCGGCCATCTCTGGCACCGACGACTGCATGCGGAAGGCCATCTCGTACTGCTCGATGCGGGCGAGGGTCTCGGGGTCGCCGACCTGCTCGTGGCGCAGCCGGTTCAGCGCGCCGAGCCCGTCGAGCATCTCGCGCCGCACGCCGGGCGACACGCCGTCGGGGTCGCGCAGGTAGAGCACGGGGTCGGCCCCGGTGCGCAGCCCCACCCCGGCATACTCGGGCGACAGGAACCCGGCGCTCCACAGCTTGGCCGAGATCGCCTGCACCCCGGCGCGGGGATGGCTGCGCTCGGCGTTCATGACCACGAACGTCGGCAGGTCCTCGTTCATGCTGCCGAGGCCGTAGGCGAACCATGCCCCGATGCACGGCCGGCCGGGAATCTGCTGGCCGGTCTGGATGAACGTGATGCCCGGCTCGTGGTTGATGGCGTCGGTGTGCATGGACCGGATGACCGCGATGTCGTTGGCCATGCTCGCGGTGTGGGGCAGGATCTCCGAGAACCACGCGCCGCCGTCGCCGTGCTGCGAGAACTCGAACACCGACGGCGCGATGGGAAAGCGCGACTGCCCCGACGTCATCGTCGTCAGCCGCTGGCCCTGGCGGATCGACTCGGGCAGGTCCTTGTCGTACCAGTCCCGCATCTTCGGCTTGTAGTCGAGCAGGTCCATCTGGGGCGGCGCGCCCATCATGTGGAGGTAGATGCAGCGCTTCGCCTTGGGCGCGAAGTGCGGCAGCGACGGCAGCCCCCCCACCGCTGCCGGGGCCTGCCCCGGCAGCGCGAACGCGTCGTCGGCCAGCAGGTTGGCCAGCGCGAGTCCGCCGATGCCCCGGGCGGTGCGGCCGAAGAACTGACGCCGGGTCTCCGCGCGAACGGCTTCCTTGAATGGGTGCATCGTCATCCTCTTCGGAATTCGGCGCCGGCATCGTGCCTCCGGCCCGCTGGCGGGGGCGTCAGTTCCACGAGGCCACGGCCGGGAGAGCAGGCAGGCGAACACGGCCAGTTCGACCATCAGCCTGATCGCGGTCCGCGATCCGCCACGACAGGCGCGTCGTCGTGCCCCCCCTCACGCGAGCAGCCGGCCGCCCCCGGCCGCGGGTCGGGGTCCGGGAACGCCGACGGCAGCCCTGCCCGCGGCGGCGCGCGCCGCCGCGGAAACGCGCGGGTCCTGGTGCAGTCGGGACCACGTCGACCACCGCCCTACTTGTTCAGGACCTCGTCCAGGTTCATCAACTGGCTCGCCAGCATCGTCCAGGCCGCCGACTCGGTCACGGGCAGCGCCGCGTCGTGGGCCGACTCGCCCACCTCCAGCAGCTCGCGCGCGCCGTCGACGTCGGTCCCGTAGAGGTCGACGAAGCGGTCCCAGTTCCGGCGCGCCACCGCCCGCTCGGGGTCGGTGAGGCTGCGGGCGAGGAGCCGCGTCGTCATGTAGTCGAGCCGCTCGTCGAAGTCGTAGCCGCCCTCGCGCATCGCCCGCTGGGCGAGGTGCCGCGACGCCTCGACGAACTGCGTGTCGTTCATCGTCACCAGCGCCTGGAGCGGCGTGTTGGTCCGCTCGCGGCGCACCGTCGAGTGCTCGCGCGTCGGGGCGTTGAAGATGTCCATCGACGCCGGCGGGGCCGACCGCTTCCAGAACGTGTAGAGGCTGCGCCGGTACAGGGCGTCGCCGCTGTCCCGCTCGTAGACCCGGGTGTTGCTCTGGGGCATGGCCACCGTCGACCACACCCCCTCGGGCTGGTACGGCTTCACGCTCGGCCCGCCGATGGTGCGCACGAGCAGGCCGCTCGCGGCGAGGGCCTGGTCGCGGACCATCTCGGCGTCCATCCGGAACCGGGGCCCCCGCGAGAGCAGCCGGTTCTGCGGGTCGCGCTCGAGCTTCTCGGGGGTCACGGCCGCGCCCTGCCGGTAGGCGGCCGAGGTCACGAGGGTGCGGAAGAGCCGCTTGACGTCCCACCCCGACCGGCGGAAGTCGTGGGCCAGGTAGTCGAGCAGCTCGGGGTGTGAGGGCGTCTCCCCCTGCGCCCCGAAGTCCTCGCTGGTCGCCACCAGACCGGTGCCGAAGACCTGCTGCCAGAACCGGTTCACGGTGACCCGGGCGGTCAGGGGGTTGGCGTCGTCGACGAGCCACCGCGCGAGGCCGAGCCGGTTGCGGGGCCACGATTCCGCCATCGGCGGCAGCGCGGCCGGGGTGCCCGCGAGGACCCGCTCGCGGCGCTGGTCGTACACCCCGCGCTCCAGCACGTGGGCCGCCGCCTCGCCGTCCATCCGCTCCTGCATCACGTGGGTGATGCTGCCGCGCCGGCGGACCTCGCGCCACTCGTCGTCCACCGCGCGCCGCCGGGCCTGGAGTTGGCGGTAGGGCTCGTCGTCGATGCTCAGGTAGCGCAGCCGCAGGACGTCGCGCTCGGGCAGGGTCAGGCCTTCCGGCGACTTGACCGTCGCCCCCCGCAGGGTCCGCCACTCGGACACGACCCTGGCCTCCTGCACCGTCAGGGCCCGGTCGAACACGCGCAGGTCGGCGATGCCTCCGCCGGCGAAGTGGCGGCTCTCGAGCACCCCGCGGTTCACGGCGCCGCCCCGCCCCAGGTAGAACGGCTGGTCGGTGACGATGCTGCCCTCCGCCTTCGCGAAGAACTCGCTGCCCTGCTCCTCGACGCGCTCGCCGTTCTGGTACACGTGCAGCCCGCCGCGCTCGCCGGAGCCGTCGTGGGTGAGCACGATGTGGGTCCACTCGCCGGCCGGCATCCGCTTGGTGTTGATGGGTCCGACGCGCGCGGTGGTCGCGGCGCCGCGCTCGTCGCGCTCGCCGGTCAGCCGGAAGTCGAGCTGCCGCGAGCCGAGGGTCACCGCCCAGCCCCGCGAGCCGTCCTCCGGGTCGTACTGGCCGGCGACCACGAAGTTGCCCTCGCCCTCGGGCTGGTAGATCCACATCGCGATGGAGAACGGCGTGTCGGCGTCCAGGTCCAGGGACGGCAGCTCGACCCCCGACTCGCCCTCGAAGCGCAGGGCGGGATGGCCGTCGGGGCCGTCCTCGATGGTGACGCCGAGCCCGAGCGCGACGGGGCGCCGCTCGCCCTCGTGCACGACGGCGGGGCCGGCAGGGTCGTCGAGGGCCAGCGTCAGCACCTCGGCCTCGGGCTCGAGCGGCGTCACGAGGTCGCGGTGCTCGCCGCGGGTCACCCACTCGATGAAGTCGGGGTTCACCGACGCCGTGCGCTCGCCGAGCCTGGCGTCGAGCTCGACCGCCTCGTCGCGCAGCTCGTGCCAGAGCTCGCGATCGGCGTCGTCGGGCACCACGAGGATGGGCGGCGGGTCGGAGACGTTGCCGTCCATGACGTACTGGGTGGTGTTCCGGAAGAACGCGGTCATCGCGTAGAACTCGCTCTGCGCGATGGGATCGAACTTGTGGTCGTGGCAGGTGGCGCAGCCGACGGTCAGCCCGAGGAAGACGTTGCCGATGGTCTCGGCGCGGTCCTTGGCGTAGATCGCCTCGTACTCCTCCGGCACCACCCCGCCCTCGTTGGTGGTGATGTTGTTGCGCTGGAAGCCGGTGGCCACGAGCTGGTCGAGGCTGGGCTCGGGCAGGAGGTCGCCGGCCACCTGCTCGACCACGAAGTCGTCGAAGGGCTGGTTGTCGTTGAACGCCCGGATCGCCCAGTCGCGATACGCGAACATCTCGCGGTAGTTGTCGATGTGGATGCCGTGGGTGTCGCCGTAGCGCGCCGCGTCGAGCCAGTAGCGGGCGCGGTGCTCTCCCCAGTGGCGCGACTGCAGCAGCCGGTCGACGAGGGTCTCGTACGCCGTGTCCGAGGTGTCGTTCAGGTACGACGCGAGGAGGCCCGGATCGGGCGGCAGCCCCGTCAGGTCGAGGGCCACCCGGCGGGCCAGCGTGCGCCTGTCGGCCTCGGCCGCCGGCGTCAGCCCCTCGGCCTCGAGCCGCGCCAGCACGAAGCGGTCGATAGGGTTGCGCACCCACGCCTCGTCGGCCACGGGGGGCGGCGCGTGCTCGGCCACGGCCTCGAACGACCAGTGCTGGTCCCAGGACGCGCCCTCGTCGATCCAGCGGGTCAGCACGTCGATCTGCCCGGGCGACAGCCGCTTGTTGGACAGCGCCGGCGGCGGCATCCGCAGGCGCTCGTCGGCGTGGGTGACGCGCTGATGGAGCAGGCTCGCCCCGGCGTCGCCGGGCACGACGGCGGCGCCGCGGGGGCGCGCGCCGAACGCCCCGTCCTGCGTGTCGAGGCGCAGCCTCGCCCGGCGCGTGCCCTCGTCCGGCCCGTGGCACGAGAAGCAGTTGTCGGCCAGGATCGGCCGCACGTCGCGCTGGAAGTCGACGGCGACGGGCGCGGCCGGCGGCCCCTGGGCGGCGAGGCCGGCCGGCGCGGCGGGCAGCATCGCCACGGCGCCGCCGGCCGCGGTCAGGACGAGAGCCAAGCGACGAATGGACATGGTGTGTGCACTCCGCATGCGAGGTATCCGTCAACCAGGCGACCGCCGCGTCCACCGGCCGGGTCGGCGTCACCGGGGCGGTTCCGGTTGCCCGTACACGAGCGCCCCCGCCGGCACGGCCGCCGGTCGCGCGACGCGCCGGCCCGTCCCGGCCTGCACCGGCTCGCGTCGGTCCGGGAAAGCCGCCGATCAGTAGCGGAACAGTCTGGTGAACTTTACAACGAAAGCGCGGTTCTGGAGCATCGGAAACCGCTGGTCCGGCAGCAGCACGGTGTCGCGCTGATCGTTGTAGACGACGAACAGCTCGCTGCCGGGGCGGTACTCCCACCGCAGGCGCAGGTTGGTGCTCACGACTTCCTGCACCGGGTTGAACTGCACCAGCCCGCTGAAGAAGACGCGCGGGTTGAACGTGTAGGTGAGGCGGGTGACGGCGAGCGGGGCCGTGAACTCCGCGTCGGGAAGCTTGACGTGGTTGACGGAGATGCTGGGCTCGAACGAGAACTGGGGGGTGACCTCGATGCGGCCCCGCGAGTAGCCGGCGGACGTGATCTCCCCGTTGTAGAACTCGCCGTACTGCAGCGACAGGTTGCCCGAGAGGCGGCGCTGCGCCCCCATCGAGTACGACACGTAGTAGTCGCGGAACACGTACTCGCCGGCCGGAATCATGTACTCGGTGCCCAGCACCCGCTCCCACGGCACGTCGAGGAACTCGTAGCTGCGCTGCACGTCGGCGCTGAACCGGTCGCTGTTCTCGAACTCGATCTGGAAGTTGGCCTGCGCGAGCTCCGTCTCGGGCACGCCGGCCACGGTCTCGAAGTAGTCGTAGCTGCCCCCGAACGTGAACTGGCGCACCGACTCGATGCCGGCCGGGCGGGGCGCGTACTTGGCCTGCAGGTAGGTGCGCCGGAAGTCGTCGCGGCGCATGAAGCCGACCTCGGGGTTGAAGTTGTCGCCCACCAGCAGGTGATCGACGCTGACCGCGTAGAGGTCGCCGTTGTAGGTGAACGCGGCCTGGTAGCTCTCGTCCTCGCCGACGAGCCCCGGCGTCCGGGTCTTGGCGTAGTAGCCGTTGAAGTTCACGTTGTCGTAGAACGAGAAGACGCCGTCGAACCCGTAGGCCTCGTTCGACCCTTCGCCGTTCAGCGACACCGACCGCCCCGTGAACAGCGCGCCCACCGCGCTGCGCCGCAGGATGTCGCGCTTCAGCCGGAGGACCGTGAAGTTGGTGGGGTCGGCGACGTCGAGGACGTCGTCGGTCTGGATGTTGAGGGCCCCGATGGTGAAGTCGCCGACCTTGCCGGTCAGGCGCCCGCCGGCCTGAATGGGCACCGTGGCTCCCGACTCGAGGCCGATCCGCCGGCTGAAGAACACCGTGGGCACGTCGCCGCCGCCGAAGAACCCGCCCGAACCCGGCCTCCCCCCGCCCCCGGGCCCGCCGCCGCCGCCGAAGCTCACCCCGCGGCCGAAGTCGAAGATGCCGCGGCCCTCGAGGAAGAACTCGCGCTTCTCCGGGAAGAACAGGCTGAATCGCGTCAGGTTGACCTGCGCCTCGTCCACCTCGACCTGGGCGAAGTCGGTGTTGTAGGTGAAGTCGGCGGTGAGGTTCTCGGTCACGCCGTACTTGACGTCGACGCCGAAGTCGGCGTCACCCTGGTTGTAGACGTCCGAGCTGACGTCGGTGGCCGACGACCCGATGCCGTAGGGCTTGATCTCGAACGTCCGGTTGCCCGACGGCACCTGCAGCCCGGTCAGGGTGCCCGCCGCCGACAGCCGGAACATGCCGGGGCCGGCGGAGATGGCGACCGGCGTGATGTAGTTCCACTCGTTCTTCCAGCGGACGTTGCGGCCGAGCTGAATGCCCCACATCTGCGACTCGCCGCCCGGGAAGCGGATCGACTTGAAGGGAATCTCCATCTCGACCGTCCAGCCCCCGTCGAAGCGCCCGGTCCGGACGTCCCAGATCGGGTTCCAGTCGCTGTTGGGGTTGCCCTCGTCGGTGATCTGGTAGTCGAAGAACCCCCCGATGGGGTTGACCATGAACGCGAACCCGTTGCGCCGGTCGTAGAAGGTGTCGAGGGCGACGCTGAACGTGTCGTTGTTGATGATCTGGAACGAGTCGCGCTGCATCTCGTTGGCGACCCAGCGCGACTCGGGGGCCGAGTCCCACATGCGGCCCGAGATGTAGATGCTGCTGTCGTCGTAGAACACCCAGGCCTCGGTGCGCTCGGTCGCCGGCGCCCCCTCGTCGGGCTGCTGCTGCACGAAGCCGGTCAGGGGCTGCACGATCTCGTAGGCGCCCTCGTCGAGGCTGCCGTCGATGTCGAGGGGCTGGTCGAGGGGCACCGCGCGAATGGTCACCCGGCCGGCGGCGTCGCGCGCCAGGGTCTCCGGGGCGAGCGGCGGCGGGGGCCCCTCGATGACG
>JAJEFC010000037.1 GCA_022820675.1 Vicinamibacteria bacterium
TCAGCCCGATGGTGCTGGAAGCGGAAACCGACAGTCGTCGCACGCCCGACCGAAGCGCACCTGTCGCTTCACCCTGGCGCAGTGGCTGCACCCGTGCTTGCCGTAGAACCAGAGCGCCGGATCGAGCGCACAGCACGTTCCGGCGATCCGTTCCGGACCGCGAATCCTGGCGGCGGCGACACCGTCCGACCAAGCCTGCTGAATCTGCTTCTTGATCCTCTCGTTGAGCCTTGGGCCGTAGGTGTTGGTCACGCCCAGGTTTTCGGTAACGCGCCGGACCTGAACGTCCACCGCGACCGGCACAGTCTCCAGACGACGGATCTCCGCCTTACCCGGCTCCGCCATCATCCGCACCCACATCAAACGGATCTTGGCGCCCCTGAGCTCCGGGTATCGCGGGCCGCGACTGTCACGACTCCAGACATCTCGCAGCAGTTCCTCCGCATCGCCATCACCTGAATCTACGACCCGGAACACGGGACCCTTGCGAGACGCGAGGCTCATCGCGATCCTCCGCCAAGCCAAGACCTGCGGCTTGTGGTACTTGGTCACCCCGCTGTCGCGCAGCAGCTTCCCGAGACTCTCCGCCGGCATGGAACATACCTTCGCCGGGTTGAAGACTTCCGGATTCGACCGGAACAGGCCGCCCGCCGCACGCCATAGCTGCGTCGCATCCCGCATCTTGTCTACGGCGGCGACGAAAGTCAGGAACAAACGCACCGTCCGTCCGGACGCCTTCTCATGGCGAAGCCCGTCGGTGGCCACTGCCGCATCCGTCGGCGGCATCCTGTCGGTCACCTCGATTTCCGGCAGGCTCCACCAGTTGTTCCCGGGGTTACGCGCGCTGAAATCCAGGCGCCGCCCATAGAAGTCCTCTGCAATCAGCTCGGCGAGTCGGGCCGCATCAGCCATTGCTCTGTCCTCCTTCGGCAACGGGCGGGCCCAACTGCACGTTGTACCAACGGAGCTGAGCACCGATTCTCATGCACGCCAAGGGACGCCGCACAGCGGCGCCTGCCTGCCGTAGCCCGTCCTCCAGCCCGTTGTCGAGATAGTCCTTGCCTGCGTGACACTCCACGGTTTTCCCCGCGAGATCCGGAAACCGGACGCGAAGTTCGTCAAGCACTCTCCGCGACCAGGCTCGGCGCTCTCCCCACTTGAGGTCCTTCAACGCCAAGTCATACGGCCTGATCCAGACTTCCGGTGCCAGCAGACCGTGTTTGGCGCTCAGGATGTACCAAGGGGCGCCGGAACGTTCTGCGTACGCCCGTCGACGACGCCACAAGGGCGACTCCTCGTAGAGGTCCCGAGCGGGGCACGGCTGACTGCGCTTGCGCTTAACGCATCCAACCAAGATGAGATTCGCTGGTTCAGCTTCGACCACAGTTATCCCGCGCGCGTGAGGTTCTTGCAGTGCTCGCGACTCTACGGTCCGAATAGTACACCGCGCCGCCTACGGAGGCTCTGCCGACCTTCGGAGGGGGCCTTGCCGTGCCGGCCCGGGAACACTGGACCGATGAACTCGTCCCCGGCGGCGGCCGGGCTCAGGCGCCACTCAGGCGCCCGCCACTTCTTCGCTGACTTGCCCCCGTCCTTCCACCGGCGCTGTGGATCGCGACCACCTTCTCGGACGCTTCCTCGAACGACGGCATGCCCTCGGTGCGCCGCTTGGCGGCCAGCGGGTCGCCCCGGCGCGGGCGAGCTTGCGGTTGGCGAGCGCCAGCTCGCGGGCCTCGGCCAGCGAGACAGGGCGTAGCTGCCGAGGCCGAGCCCGGGGGACCGGCCGCGGATGACGAGCCGTTGCACCCAGCGCCGCGCACCGGACGGGTCGACGTGCAGGTACAATCCACTGCCGTCAGCGTAGCAGCCGGACTCGGCGACGGTGCGGCAGAAGGCGGCGCTGAGGGCCTTGTCCGGGTGCCGGCCCCTGCGCTTGGTGGCCTGCGGCACGGGCCGCGGCATGGGCGTCGCCGACAGCCGGCCCGGAGATTCGTAACGGTCCAGCTTGAGCGCGCGGACTGAGTAGATGGCCGATCGGGCGCGCAGGAAGTCGACGAGAGTCGCCGCGAAGGCCGCCGGCGGCCAGTCGGGGTCGAAGCCGGTCCTTCTCTCGGGCGGCAACCCCCAGATCGCGAAGGCCGACGGCGACGCCCCCGTGCAGGCCTACATCGCGGCCATGCCGGGCTGGAAGAGCGACGTCGGGCGCCGCCTCGACGAGCTCATCGTGCGCACCGTGCCCGATGTGCGCAAGTGCGTGCGGTGGAACTCGCCCTTCTACGGCGTCGAGGGCCGGGGCTGGTTCCTGAACGTGCACGTCTTCACCCGCTACGTGAAGGTGACCTTCTTCCGCGGCGCGTTGCTGCGGCCCGTCCCGCCCGGCTCGGGCAAGGACAGGGACGCGCGCTGGATCGACATCCGCGAGGGCGAGCTCGACGAGGCGCAGATGGCGAAGTGGATCCGGCAGGCGGCCGCCCTGCCCGGCTGGGACCTGACGTGACGGCCGGCGACCGCGGCCGCGAGCCGTTCCCAGGGAAGCAGCCGCGCGGTGCGGGAGGCGGGGCTCCATGCGTTGCGCGCGGAGCTGGCCGCGCTGCTTCCGGAGCTAGCTGACCGGATGGACGCGATCCGCGATTGGCGGGACGTCCACTTCCTGTCGGTCGAGTCGAGCCGCATCCCCACGTGGCACCGCGAGGGCCTGCTCGCCATCGGCGACGCCGCCCACGTGATGTCGCCCATCGGCGGCGTCGGCATCAACTACGCCATCCAGGACGCCGTTGCGGCCGCCAACCTCCTCGCCGGGCCCCTCCTCGCCGGCAACCTCACCCGTGCGCACCTCGCCGCCGTGCAGCGGCGGCGTCGGCTCCCGACCTGGTTCATCCAGACCGTGCAGGCGCTCGTGCAGCGCCAGCTCGTGGCGCGGGCCCTGCGGGACGAGCCGTTCCGGCTGCCGTGGCCGGCCCGCATCGCTCCGGCCCTGCCGCGGCTGCGCGACCTGCCCGCATGGCTCGTCGGCTGGGGCATCCGGCCCGAGCGGGTTCGGCACGTTGTGGTTGATTCGCAGTGAGGGGGGTGCGGTGTCCGGGACGAGCGGCTCGATGGCCTGCCGCTCGCGGCCGGCGCGCGACACCGGGCATCCGGAGCGGCGGCGCGAGTCGTGGCGGCCCCGAGACGAGGGCGTCGGGATGCGGCCCTCGCTCCCCCGCCGTCTTGCGGGGGCGGCCGATGGGCGGTAAGGTAAGGCTCGTGACGGTCACGCTGCTTCGATGCGGCCGTGTGGCGATCGCGGTGGTCCTGCTGGCGGCCTTCGCCCAAGCGGGCCTGTCGCAGGGCGCCGGGGTGGAGTCGCCGCGCGCGGCGGTCGAGACGCTGCGGATTCCCGAGGGCGGCGGCATGCCGCGGGTCGTCGTCGACGGCGAGGGCACGCTGCAGGTCGTGTACGTCGCCGGCGGGGACACGAGCCGCGCCGACCTCTTCCACGTGACGCGCGAGCCCGGCGCGTCGACATGGTCCGAGCCGCGGCGCGTCAACAGCCGGGCCCTCTCGGTGTCGGGCCTGGGTCCGATAGACGGCGCCCGGCTCGCGCTGGGGCCCGACGGCCGGCTCCACGTCGTCTGGCTGCAGGCGGAGCCGCCGGCGTTCGTCTACACGCGGAGCCGCGCGGACGGACCCGGCTTCGAGCCCCAGCGCGAGCTGCCGGCCGGCGAGGCGGGCACCCTCGAGGCGGGACCGGCCGTCGCGACCGACGGCGGCGGCAGCGTCTACGTCTTCTGGCATGCCGGCGCGTTCGACGACGCGCGGCGCAGCGTCTTCCTGACGCTGTCGCGCGACGGCGGGACGACGTTCGAGCCGGCGCGCCGCATCAGCCCGGCGGCGGAGGGCGCGTGCGCCTGCTGCGGCCTCGCGGCCATGACCGATTCCGCCGGCGCCGTTCACGTTTCCTACCGCGGAGCCGGCGACAACGTGCGCCGGGGCCAGCGGCTGCTGACGTCGACCGACCACGGCCGCACCTTCTCCGACCGGCTGGTCCAGCCGTGGGAGCTGGGGGCGTGCCCGGTGTCGACCACGAACCTGTTCGCCGGCCCCGGCGGTCTGACGGCGGCGTGGGAGACGCAGGGCCAGGTCTACTTCGCCGGCGTCGATCGGCTCGACGCCGTGCGCGCGCCGGCGGGGCAGGCGCGCTTCCGGCGTAAGAACCCCGTCGTCGCGGTGGACCCCGGCGGGGACACGCTGCTCGCGTGGGGCGACGGCCCCGGCTTCAGCTTCGGCGGCTCGCTGCACTGGCAGGTCTTCGACGCCGCCGGCCGCCCGGTCGGGGAGCCGGGCGGCGGGGCCGGGACGGTCATCGAGGGAAGCACCGTTGCGGCGGTCGTTCAGGACGGACGGTTCCTCGTCGTCTTCTAGTTGGTGACCCTCATGACGAACCTCGCGAAGCGCAACATCGACCGTGAATCGGAAGGAAGCGGAGCTGGATTCCCAGCCGTCCGCCGGGCGGCGGTCGCGATGCTCTGCGCCGGCGCACTCGCCGGGGCGTTCGCCCTCACCGCACGCGCCCAGCCGTCGCGCACCGTGGCCGACGGGGTGTACACCGCCGGGCAGGCGGCGCGGGGCGCGGAGGTATACCGGGCGCAGTGCGTGACCTGCCACGGCGAGGCGCTCGAGGGCAGCGTCGGCCCTCCGCTGGCCGGAGACGGATTCCTGTCGGTCTGGAGCGCATTGCCGGTGGTGGAGCTGGTCGACAAGATCCACAACACCATGCCCCTCCAGGCGACGGCGCCGCTCTCGCGGCAGGAGTCGATCGACCTCACCGCCTACATCCTCGAGGGCGGCGGGTTCCCGGCCGGACCGGCAGAGCTGGCCGACGCCGCGCTGGCCGACATTGCGCTCCCCACGGTGGCGACCGCTTCCGCGGCCGCCGCCGGCGGGGACCTTTCGGTCGCGCCCATCGCCAATCTCGCGCAGTTGATGCGGGCCATCGCCTTCCCCGCCTCGAACATCGTCTTCAACGTGCAGATCAAGGACCCCGCGGACGACGTGCCGCCGCCGACGGCGGCCCGGTCCTTCGACTTCGTCGAGTGGGGGTCGACGGTCTATCCGGGATGGGAGGCCATCGACCTCGCGGCGCTGGCCATCGCCGAGTCCGCGCCCCTCTTCCTGGTACCGGGGCGCCGGTGCGAGAACGGCCGGCCGGTCCCCGTCGACCGGGCCGACTGGCGGGAGTACACCGAGGCGGTCGTCGAGGCGGGACGGGTCGCCTACCGGGCGTCGCAGTCGAGGAGCGTCGACGCCGTCATCGAGGCCACCGACCAGCTCAACGAGGCCTGCGCGAGCTGCCACGAGGTCTATCGCGACGTGGGGGCCGAGGGGCGCGGGGTGGGGGCCGACCGCTGCCGGCAGGAGCCCTAGACGGAGGACCTTTTCCTGCAGGAGGAATGACAATGCGCCTGATGACAGTCGTGGTGGCGGCGGCGGCCGTGCTCGCGGCCGCGCCGGGGTCGGCGCAGGACTGGACCGAGTTCGCCAGCCAGGAGGACCGGTTCACCTGCAACTTTCCCGGCGAGCCGGAGGTGACCGAGACCACGTGGGTCTCGGAAATGGGGGCCGAGGTGCCCGCGCGCGTCTATTCCGCCGCGAGGGGCCCGAGCCGCTTCTCGGTGACGGTGGCCGACTACAGCCACGTCGAGCGCATCCTCACCGAGCGGGCCGGCGGCTGTCCGCCGGGGGCGGAGCGCTGCAGCGGCGGCGGGTCGACCGGCGAGGGGTACTGGCGCCACGACGTGCGGGGCGCCATGCTCTACGCGACCTGGACGTTCATGCAGCGGGACGCCGAGGTGACGCACCTGGGCTACAACTCGCTCGATCGGGTCGAGGGGCACCAGATGCACCTGACCAACCCCGACCAGTCGCGCACGTTCGTGTCGATCTACATGCACGAGGACAAGCTCTACGTCGCGGAGGGCACGGTGCCGCGGGGCTACCCCGAGCCGGCGCTCTTCCAGCAGTCGCTGGGCTGGCTCGACGAGGACGGGAACGGGCTGCGCTACGAGTCGGCCTACTCGAACGGGTTCCCGGCGCCGCCGCGCGTTCCGGCGGTGTTCTAGCGCGGTCCCGGCGGGTGTTCCGGCGCGACGGGGTTCCGGCGCGTCCGGCGGCGTTCGGCGCGTTCCGGCGGTGTCTGGCGTTCCCGCAGGTCCGGCGCGTCCGGCGGTGTCCGGCGCGTTCCGGCGGTGTCTGGCGTTCCGGCACGTCCGGCGGTGTCGGGCGCGTTCCGGCGGTGTCTGGTGTTCCGGCGGTGTCTGGTGTTCCGGCCGGTGTCTGGTGTTCCGGCGGTGTCGGGCGCGTTCCGGCGCGTCCGGCGCGTTCGGGCGGTGTCGGACGCGTTCCGGCGCGTCCGGCGCGTTCCGGCGGTGTCTGGCGTTCGGGCGGTGTCCGGCGTTGTCCGGCGCGTCCGGGCGGTGTTCGACCGCGTGCCGGTCGTGTGTTCCGGGTAAATGGGGCAAATGGCCTCGCGCCGTCGTGATTCCGAACGGCGGAGGCCGGTGAGGAGGGTCATCATGCGGTTCAAGCTCGGTCTCGCCGTCGTCTGCGCGGTCGCTTTCGTCCTGCCGGCCGGGGGGCACCATTCCCACGGCAACTACTCGGAGGAGTTCACCGACATCGAGGGGGTGGTCACCGAGCTCCACCTGCTCGTCCCGCATTCCTGGCTCTACCTCGAGGTGGAGGGCCCCGACGGCGAGCCGCAGGTCTGGGCGCTGGAGGCCAGCGACCGCAACCACCTGGCCGAGAGCGGCATCACCCGCGGCTACCTCACGCCGGGCGACGCGGTCAAGGCGCGCTGCCACCCCGTCAGGGACGGCTCGCCGGGCTGCCTGCTCGGGTTCCTGAAGGCCCCGGACGGCGACGTGAAAGACTGGGACGGCAACAACGCGCCGGCGCCGGCCGACTTCTGATCTGTGCCGCACGCGGACTGGCGCGAGCGGCGGGGGGAGCGCTGCACGCGGGGGTCGCGATGAGCTCTGCCCCACGCGGGCGGGCGTGAGGGTGGACTTTCGGGAATCGGGACGGAGGGGATACCGTCCCGGCCGGCCGTCCGGCTGGGCGCTCGCCGAGCGGGCGACCTCGATGCCGGGTTGCCCGCGGCTCCGGGGATGCCGGTTTCAGTCCAGGGGGAGGTCGAGGTCGCGGCGGATGGTCGAGAAGTCGAAGGGCCGCTCCGAGCTGCGGTGCTCCCGGTGCTCCATGTCCTTCAGCAGCAGCTCGACCATCCGGCGCCCCGCCGCGGTTCGCACGCATTCGCGCGGGGTCCTGCCTTTCAGCGCCGGCAACGGCCTGTCCGCCCAGTCGGCGTAGTGGCGGGCCTTGAACTCGGCGACTACGCGTTCCTCTTCCGGTGAGGCCGGCTCGCGCGGCGCCTTCTCGGCCCCGCTCATGAGAGCGGCCGGGTCGGCGTGCTCACGCGCGCGGTGGCGGATGCGGGCGCCGCACGCGGCCTCGATGCGTTCCCGCAACGTGTCGGCACGGGCCTTCGAGTTGGTTTCCACCCGCAGATCGGTGTCGTGCAGCTTGACGCGGCCGACGACGATCCCGTCGCCATCCCCCCCGGTGGGGTCGGGGCGCACGAGCGTCCAGGTCGCCGAGTCCCCATCCGATGGCTCCTGCCAGGCGCCGTCGATTCCGGCGATGCGGGTATCGACGGCGCGAACGGCGGCGGGGGTGACCTCGAAGCGGTCCACCGTGAACAGCAGGGGGTCGCCGTCCTGGTTGCGCAGGTCGCGCGGGAGCGCGCCGCGCGCGTCGCAGTCTTCGACCGCCTCCTCCCAGCGCCGTATCAGGTAGCGTCCCAGGGAAGCGTCCCGGAGCCGCTCGACCGGCACCGCCCGCCGGCGCCGCAGGCGGCCGCGGGCGCGCCGGACGACCTCGGCCGCATGGAAGGGCGGCAACGGGCGCGGGTGGGTGCCGCACAGCAGCGACTGGCCGTCGTGGTCGACGACGCGGCCCAGCACCGCGTGGCGCCGCGCGAGCAACTGCGACGCCTGCGTCTCGTGCACGGTGCGCCGCTCATCGGACAGCAGGTCGCGCAGCGCCAGGGTCTTCCCGGGCTCGACCGCCTCGATCTCCCACACCGACAGCCACGCGGTCCGTTGCGCCTCCATCCAGGCGCGTTCCTGCGGCGAGCACCGCCCACGGGCGGCGCGGTAGGCGTCGGCGACCGTCCGGCCGTCCACCTCGAAGCCGTAGACGGACCAGGGGCCGGCGAGCGACGCCGCGGCGTGGGGGTCGGCGAAGTCGTCCTGGAAGGCCTGCCACCGCTCCCCGAACCTGTCGAGCGCGAACCGGGCGAGCCGGGTCGCCAGCCGCCGGTCCAGCTCGTGCATCGCAAGCGCGTTGTCGCGCCCGGCGTGGTCGGCTTCATCGGCGGCGAGATGGCACTTCTTGTACTTGCGGCCGCTGCCGCACGGACAGGGGTCGTTGCGGCCCGCCCGCGGTCGGAACGGCTCGGCCGGCGCGGGCGGGGCGAAGCCGGCGCCGGGCACCGGATCGGCGGACGGCGTCAGGTCGTAGTCGAGCTCGGCCACGAAGGAAGCGGTGAGGCGCACCTCGCGGTCGTCGTCGTCGCGGTACGACTCGCAGACCGGCGCGGGCGTGTCGGACTCGAAGATCGCCGAGTGCGTGGCGAAGAACGCGCTGATCGACCGTGCGGCGGCGGCGGCGACCGCGACGTCGCGTTCGACCAGCGGGCGCGGCGCGCCGTCCGGCTCCCGCCGCTCGACCAGCGGGTAGGCGTCGGGGCCCGCCACCGGCCACCCGTGCTCCATCGCTTCGCGCCGCATCGACGGCGGCAGCTTCGTGGCGGCGTCGAACCTCAGCAAGAGCAGCTCGACGCCTGGGCCCGCGCCTTCCTCGAAGGCCCCGGTCGCCGTGTCCTCCAGGTACCGGTCGAAAGCCGCCATGGAGGGGAAGATCGCCAGCCCGTGAACCTCGCCCAGCGCGCCGAGGATGGAGACGCAGGCGCCGTCGACGTCCAGGGCGGGGATGTCCATCCGGAGCACCTGGGTGTCGCCGGCGATCGTCCACGGCTTCGCCGCGAAGAGGGAGCGGCAGGCGTTGAACAGCTTCTCGACCGCGGCGGGCGATACGCGGCCCCACGCGAAGTAGCTCGGCGCGTCGTCCCCGTCGTCCGCGTCGGCCTGTAACGACGCGACCATCTGATCGACCAGCGCTTCCAGCTCGGGCGTCGGCGCGAGGTTGACCGGTATCGCTCCGGCGACTTCCGCGCGTACCTCGACGGCGGTGGCGCCGTCGGCGACGCGGATGAGGTCGGGCCGGCGCGGCGGGCCGACCAGGGGCTGCGTCAGGGCGCTGCGCAGGGTCCTCGCGACCGCGCCGCCGGCGTCGTCGGGCATGACGACGGCCTGGCCGACGATGAACCCCTCGGGCAGCTCCACCCAGATCACGATGTCGGGACGGTAGGGCTCTTCGCGGTCGTGGACGAAGAAGGGAGTCGGGAAGCGGCCGCCGATCCACTCGCGGAAGAGCTGCGGCTGGCCCGCAGGGCCACTCCCGTCGGGTGCGTCGCGTCGCGGCCTCAAGCGGGAACCCCTCTCGAGCATGGCGGGATCATACCGTCGGAGCCGCCCGGTTGCCGGACTCGGGCGGCATCGCCAGTGGAATGCGGGGGAGCTTCTCCACTCGCCGTCGGCGTTCAGCGGAGGTGCCGGAACGCCGGCGTGACGGCCCAGCGGATGAGCGCACCGGGCCGCCGCAAGTCCGTGGTCCGGGAGCGGCACCGCGGCTCACACGTCCCATTGCCGCTGTCCGCTACGGGCGAGTTGTCCCGGCGACCCGTCGCGTCTTGTCAGGCAGGCGCCTCCGCCCTTCGCTGGCGCGATCCGGGCGCGGTGCGACCGGCTTGCCGCGGTCCACCTTCCAGCGGCCGGTGCCGGCCGCGCCCTTGTCCTAGTGCTGCAACACGGCTAAATGTTCGGGCAGGGGTGCCGTGATTCATCAACGATGGCGCGTCCTGAACCCATGTCCGTATCCGAAGATTATGGCGTGACGGACCACTAGTGCAGTGCCAAAGCCAAGAGTTCGGGTATGCGGTGCTGGCAAGTCGTTGATGCTGTGACCAATCGGGCCAGTCCGTGCCCGAAGATTATGGCGTGACGCACCACTAGTCCGGCAAGGCGAAGACGAACAGGTTGTTGCCCATGCTCGGGCGCAGCTCGGGCGTCAGGGGCGCGAAGTACACCAGGGTGCGCGAGCTGCCGGTGCTGACCGCGACGTGCTGCCGGCCGTCGACGGCGAACGTGATCGGGAACCCGGTGATGGGTGAGCCCAGGTTCACCTCCCACAGCACGTCCCCGGTCTCCGCGTCCAGGGCGCGGAACCGGCCGTTGAGGTCGCCGCCGAACACGAGCCCGCCGGCGGTTGCGACGAGCGACGTGGTGGCGGCCCGCTGCTCGTACGTCCACATCAGCTCGCCGGTCTCCGGGGAAATGGCCTGGACGGTGCCGAGCTGGTCGGTGCCGGGGGCGAGCTCGCTCCGCACGACGAGGGCATAGAGCGACGTGGCGACGCTGTCGCCGCCGGCCGTGGCCATCATCCGCGCACAGGCGTTGCGCAACGGGAAGTACATCAGCCCCGTCTGCGGGCTGTAGGTCCCCGCCTCCCAGTCCTTGCCGCCCACCAGCGTCGGGCAGGCCAGCACCGTCTGCCCGTCGCCCGTGAAGACGACCTCCGAGTTCTCGGTGACCGCGCCGGTGGCGCCGTCGATGTCGCTGATCACGTTCTGGGTGACCGTCGGCGTCGCCCACAGGAACTCGCCGGTCTCGCGGTCGAGGGTATAGACGATGCCGGTCTTGCCGGGAATGCCGGTCACGACCTTGCGGACCTCGCCGTGCCGCAGCCGCGGGTTGATCCAGGGCACGGCCGCCGGGTCGGGCGCGACGGCGGTGTCGAGCAGCAGGCGCTCGAACGGGTGATCGAGGTCCCAGTGGTCGTTCAGGTGCTGGTAGTACCAGACGAACTGCACGTACAGTGTCGCTGGAAGTCCGAGATGCTCCCATGTCTTCCACATAAAGCAAGCATTTTCTATTACTTGAGTCGATTTACTCGTCCCGATCAGTCCCTGCGCGTCCACGGGAATCGCACTGAAAACCCGACCAAAACGTGGTATAGTTCGTGGAAGACATCTGGTCGCGGGAGATGCGATGAAGCTGACCCAGAAGCGGATCGCGACGTTGCCGGCCGGGCGCCACGGGGACGCGGACTGCAAGACCCTGTTCGTCGTCGTGCAGCCGTCCGGCTCGCGGGCGTTCGTGCAGCGGCTCACCGTCAACGGCAAGCGCGTCGACCGCGGCCTCGGAGGATGGCCCCTGCGGACGCTCGCCGAGGCGCGGGCCATCGCGTCGGCCAACCGCCGGGCGGCGCGGCTCGACGGCCGTGACCCCTTCACGGCTCCGCACAACGTCAAGCCGCTGTTCCGGGACGCCGCCGAGGCGACGTTGGCCGCGAATCGCGGGCGGTGGTCCGAGAGCAGCGCCCGAGCGTTCATGCAGCCGCTTCGGGGCTGCAACGTCCTCAGGGTGCTCGGCCAGCGACGCGTGAACGCCATCAGCCGCCAGGATATCATCGCCGTGCTCAAGCCTGCCTGGACCTCGAAGCCGGCCGAGAGCCGGAAGGCGCTCCAGCGACTTCGCGCCGTCTTCGAGTGGTGCCTGGCCCACGGCCACGTCCCGGAGAACGTCGCCGCGAACGGCGGCATCAAGGCGGCTCTCCCGGTCCAGGAGCGCGTCAGGCGCCACCACGAAGCGGTGCCCTACCGCGATGTGCCGAGCGCGTACCGCAGCATCCTCGGCAGTCGCGCCGCGGATTCCGCCCGCGCCTGCGCCGCCTTTCTGGTCCTGACCGCCACCCGGTCGGCTGAGGCTCGCGGGGCGCGGTGGGACGAGATCGACCTGGGCGGCAGGACCTGGACGATACCCGCCGAACGCATGAAGAGCAAGCGGGCGCACGCCGTGCCGCTGAGCGACCCGGCCTTGGCGATCCTCGACGAGCGGCGCGGGCTGCACAAGGGGGGGCTCGTGTTCGCCTCCGAGCGCACGGGCCGCGCTCTGTCGCAGATGGGGCTGACGCGGACGGTGCAGGGCATCGCGGGCACGATCCACGGCTTCCGCTCCTCGTTCCGCGATTGGGCGTCGGAGGAGACCGCCCACGACTTCGCGGTCGTCGAAACGGCCTTGGCCCATGCGGTCGGCTCCGGGGTCGAGCGGGCGTATCGTCGCGGCGACCTCCTTGCGAAGCGTCGCGGGCTGATGGACGCCTGGGCGGAGTTCGTCGTCGTCGAGAAGTAGTTGTGCTTCAGCAGGCTCAGGCCCAGTAGATGGCCCTGACCGACCTCGTCGCCGCCCTCGTCACCGACGAACTCCAGCAGCGCCAGGACCGCCTGCTCGCTCGGACGCCACAAGCAGGTCCGCTTCCGCGACCCCGAACGCTCGCTCGACGGCTTCGACTTCGCCTTCAACAAGAAGATCAACCGCGCCCCTCGTCTTCGAGCTCGCCACCGCCCGCATCGTCTGGGATCTCCTGGTGTTCGCCGTCACGATGCCTTCCCCGCTCGGTCTCCGTGCGCGGTTGGTCGCGGTCGGCTACCCTGGCGGTCAACTCCTGGGCGAGCGAGCGCGTGTCGAGCAGGGCGTGAACCCCTACGGCCGGCCGGAGTCGCGGACGACGATGCGCTGCTGGTTGCGGGAGACGACCTCGGTGATCGTAGCCATCCAGGAGCCGCCTCGACTGTCGGTGATGCTGATCGGGTTGCACGCGGGTCCTCCGCGAGCGCCGCGACATCGGGTCCGTCGAGCAAGGCGCCCCAGCCGTCGTCGAGCTTGCAGGGTCTCCAGCCGGCGAGGGGTTGTCTCGTCGGCGCCTCGAGGTCGGCCGGGAATTCGCGGTCGAGTGCCGCCACGATGACGTCACGAGCCCAGGCGCTGACGTTGACGTGTCGTTCATCGCGAAGTCGGGCGAGGCGGTCGCGCAGTTCGGGTTCGATGCGGATCTGGAACGTCTGTACGTCGCATGACATGACAAAGCAGCACGCGCGGGCGTCGAGCCTTCCTGCAAGGTGCCGAACGCCCTGATCCGCCCTCTGATCCGCCCCTGGTCGTGACCCAATCAGTGGTAACCATCGACTTGACCCAAATACCACGTCCAGCGCGACCCTGATATCACGTCTCCTGGACGTCAAATTGCTGAAAAAAAAGACACTTAAGCCACGACCACCACACAGTTTGGGTCACGACCCGGAATGGTAGACAGGACCTGAGCGACCCCGCTACGTACTACTCGTTTCTGACCCGGAGCGTGATAGCAAGGTGTCACTTCCGGGTCAGCACCGCGGGGTCGCTCAGGCTGGACTTGTCCGCTGCGCGGAAGTGGACTGGGCGGCCCCGGACCTCGCGCATGTCGCCGACGGACATCAGCACGACAGGGCCCGTCAGGGCCGAGCGCGCCGACGACATCCTGGCGGGGCGGCCCCGGCCCGCCATCCCCGTCGCGCAACGGCCGTGGGTTCCGGACAAGCCGGGGGTTGGCGGTGACGGCGTGCTCGACCGCGGCCTCGTCCCGGCGCGTCCGGGGGACCGCGGCGGAGGCGCCGGTCACCCGGGCGGTGATCCCCACGGCGGCGCTCCCGGCCGAGACCGCGGTCACCGTCACCGTGGTGCTCGACGCCGACACCTGCACCAACGGGTCGGACGAAGTGGCCGAGTGACGACGTGCTGCCCGGGGCGAGCACATCGAACAGCTCGTTCACCGCCACGCTGAACGACTCGCCCGGGTTCAGGCCAACGGCTCCCGCGGCCGACGCCAGCGCCGCGTCGAACGTCTGCTTCACCGCCAGCCCGGCCTCGGCGCGATCTGCTTCACGGTCGTGTCCCGGACCTCGAGCTCGAAGCTGCCGTCGACCGAGCCCGGGCCGTAGGCGGCCTCGCCGGTGGTCACCGTAGACGCCGCCCTCGACGCTGCCGCGCGCCGTCGGCGGCATCGTGGCGATGATGTCCATGCTGCCCTTTCCGACCCCGGCCTGGAGTTCGCCGATCGGCGCGGCGAGCCGATCGGGACCGCAGGCGTGTTCGTCGCTTCGGCGGATGGCGTGCTCCTGCGTCTCCTCCTGCTTGATCCGCTTGGCGGCCCCAGCCAGGGTCGACGCTTGGCCGGCCTCGACAAGTCTTCACCACCACCCGGCGTTCGACCTCGGCGGGCTCGTCCCGGACCCGGCAGGCGTCGGCCGCGACGGTGACATGCCCGCGTTCCACGGCCGGCGCCGAGTCCGGATCGGTCTTGATGGCCGCCGCGCCCGCGGCGTCGAACCGCCGCGATACCTTCCACCTTCATCAACTCGGCCGCAGCCCGCTTGGGAAACTGCGCCAGCTGGCGCCTTTTCTTCGCCGTTCGGCTTCACCAGCCGGCCCTTGCCGGGAGTCGGCCGTCTCGGCCGCCTCTGCGGCCGGTTCGGCGGTGCGGGCAGCCGGCGGCCCGCCCCGCGCCCAGGTTCGCCAGCTTCGCCGTAGCCAGCGCCCGCTGGCTCTCGTCCATGCGGAGTCGCTGGAGATTCAGGCTGGTCACGGCCAGCGCCGCGTCCCGGGGGGCAACGGCCCGCACGGTCTCCCGCGAGACCGGCACACCCGCCCGTTCGCACGCCAGCGCGCGGTGCCGGCCGTCGAGCAGCACGGATCGTCGCAGATGGCGACCGGCACTCGGCAGTCGTGACCGCACGATGAGCACCGCCGGGGAAGACCGGTGGACAACAGGCCGGAAGAGCTGGTGCTGTCCGGCATGGTCGAGTGCATGGCCGGTGAGGTCACCGGCGAGGTGAAGCTCAACCTCTGGAATGCCGCGGCGCCGGCTCTGCCGGTCATCACCAGGGACGAGAACGCCAACTCGACGGACGCCGGCATGTTGCCCGGCAACGATCTCCTCCGTTGTTGCGCGGCGCAACCTTGGCGTCGAGCACCCACTCGATCGCCTCGCCCGCCGTCACACACGCCGCTGGTCGAGGTTGCGCCAGCACGGCCGTCCACCGCTTCGAGGGCGCCGGGAGTTCAAGGTGCCGAACGCCCTGATCCACCCCCTGATCCACCCCTGGTCGTGATCCAGACCGTGAAACCATCCAGTTGATCCAGAATTCACGTTCGGGATGGCCCTGATTTCACGCTGGATCACCTCTAAATAACTAAATAATATACATTTAGGCCGCGAAGCCAGTGCCCTCTGGATCAGGACCCCGAACGAAAACAAGTACCTGAGCGACCCCGCTACGTACTACTCGTTTCTGATCCAGAGCGTGAAACCAAGTGTCACTTCTGGATCAGCACCGCGGGGTCGCTCAGGCAGGACTTGTCCGCTCCGCGGAAGTGAAGAACGTGGCGACCGGACGACCGCCGCCGGGTTCGAGGCGCTCATAGGGGTGCGCTGGCGCCACGACGTCCCGGGGCGCGAGTGGAGACGTCTCGCCATGCGCATGGACCGGACGGCGGCCGCCCTGCGCGCCATGACAACCGAGAACTGCACACTCCGCCTGCCCGCCGCCGTACCAAGTCGGGAGGTGGGGCTTGCACGCACAGTCGTCCCATCCGCCCCCGGAGCGGGTGCAGACCAACCCGCTCCGAACGCCGGCAGACGCCGGCGGGGCGGACGCCGCCCCCGGCCGGACCTGGAACGGCGGTCCGGCCTCCATCCCGGGGCCGTGAAGAACGACGGCCCCGGGATGGGCGGCGAACCCCTGCCCTTGCGACGACGCACCCGGCCTGCCTGAACGGC
>JAJEFC010000135.1 GCA_022820675.1 Vicinamibacteria bacterium
GGAGCGCCGCGCCGACGGCGGCCCCGGCCGGGCGGAGGAGGATGCCGGCGGGGAGCGTGCCTCCGGGGCCGGCGGCCCTCGCCGGGCGGCGCTGACCGCGGTGTCGGTGCACGAGGCGATCGCGTTCCGCTCGTTGGAGTACTGGTCGGGCAACCGCGGGGCGCCGCCCTTCGAGCTGCTCGAGTCCGCCCGCGAGCTCGACGTCGTGTCGGGGGGCGGCGGCGACTGGCTGCGGGCGGCGTTGCTGTCGGCGGCCCAGGCCCTGCGCGACGGGCTGAGCGCCAGCGCCGCGGACCCGGCGTCGGCGTAGGCGTTCGCGGGCGCCGACGTCGAGGCGTGGCTGAAGCTGACCGGCTACGCCGGGGACGCCGCGGCCCGGGCCCACGCCCTGCGGGGCAAGGCGTTCGACGCGTTGGTCAAGGGCGGCGGCGCCGACGAGCCGCGGTCGGCGCGGCGGACGCGGCTGGGCCGGGCCGAGTCGGTGCTGGAGACGATTGCGCCCGACCCGGTGCGGCTCGGCCGGCTGCGCGAGGCGCAGGGGCGGCCCGACGACGCGGTCGGCGCGTACGAGAGCGCGGGACGGTCGAAGGACGTGTTGCGGGTGCTGCGCAACGTCGGCCGGTGGGAGCGGGCGGCGGCGCTGGCGGACGGCGAGACGCGGGCCGATCTGGACTGGCTGCTCGAGCTGAAGGCGCTCGTCGAACGCCGCCCGCCGCAGCAGAACCGGCGTCTGCGCAACGCCGAGCGCGATCGTCTCGAGAAGCTGCTCGACGAGATCCAGAAACGGCCGCCCAGGAAGTCGGCAGGGGGCTGACGTCGGGTCCGCCGGCGGCCCCGATGGACCGCCGGCGCTCGATTCGAGGTGGAGCCGAGAGGTGGAGCCGAAATGCTGCAAATGAACGTCGGTGGGGTGGTGCGGGTCGGTGTCGTGGCCGCCTGTCTGGCGGCGGCCGCGGTCTCCTCGGGGGTCGCCCAGGAGCCCGGCGGCGGGGCGTCCGGGTTCTGGCCGGAGTGGCGCGGGCCGCTGCACAGCGGGGTCGCGCCGGCGGGCGACCCGCCCGTCACGTGGAGCGAATCGTCCAACGTGCGGTGGAAGGTCGAGCTGCCGGGGCTCGGCTCGGCCACCCCGGTCATCTGGGGCGACCGGCTGTTCGTGCTCACCGCGGCGCCGACCGGCGAGCGGGCGAGCTCGGGGCCGGGGTTCTTCTCGCGCCTCGCCGACCGTTTCATGCGCCGGGCGTCGGCGAGCGACGTGCAGCAGTTCGTCGTCCTCGCCATCGACCGCCGCGACGGCAGCGTGCTGTGGGAGCGCGTGGCCCGGGAGGCGGCGCCGCACCAGGGCCGGCACGGCACCAACACCTGGGCCTCGCCGTCCGCGGTGACCGACGGCGAGGTGGTCTGCGCGTCGTTCGGCTCGGTCGGGCTGTACTGCTACGACCTCGACGGAGGCCTCCTCTGGGAGGCCGACCTCGGCGACATGCAGACGAGGCTGGGCTTCGGCGAGGGGGCGTCGCCGACCCTCCACGGGGACCTGCTCATCGTGCCCTGGGACCACCAGGGTCAGTCGTTCATCGCCGCCTTCGACAAGCGGACGGGGCGCGAGCGCTGGCGGACGCCCCGCGACGAGCAGACCTCGTGGAGCACCCCGCTCGTGATCGAGAGCGAGGGCGGCGCCCAGGTGGTCACGAGCGCCACCGAGGCCGTCCGGGGCTACGACGCGGCCACCGGCGAGCTGCTCTGGTGGGACCGGGGGGTGACCGAGAACGCCATTCCCACCCCGGTGTCGGCCGACGGGCTGGTCTTCGTCACCAGCGGCTACCGCGGCAGCCGGCTCGCCGCCATCGACCTGTCGGCGGCGGCCGGCGACATCCGCGGGTCGGACGCGGTGGTGTGGTCGGTGGACCGCGACACGCCCTACGTGCCTTCGCCGCTCCTGCTCGACGGCCAGCTCTACGTCCTCAAGAGCAACACGGGGGTGCTGACCGCCTACGACGCGGCCACCGGGGCTCGGCGCTACGGGCCCGAGCGGCTGCGCGGCATCCGCAACGTCTACGCCTCGCCGGTCGCGGCGGGGGGGCGGCTGTACGTGACGAGCCGCGACGGGGCCACCGCGGTGCTGCGGGCGGGACCGGAGTTCGACGTGCTCGCCGTCAACACGCTCGACGACGGCTTCGACGCCTCGCCGGCCGTCGCCGGCGACGAGATCTACCTCCGGGGACGGGAGTTCCTGTACTGTATCGCGGCGGATTGACCCCGGCGTCTGCGCCGTGACCGCGGCGGCCGCGCCGGGCGGGGGGCCTCGGCCCGGGGACGCCGATGGTCGTTCTGCCGTGGGCGGCCCCTTGGCGTGCCGGGCGCGCTGGGCGGCAGGAAACCGGCCGCGCCCGCGTCCGGGCGGCAAATTGGCGTCGGCGGCTTCCGCAAGGACGGCGACGGGAATCACCTTGCCACGTGCCCAGCGCAGGAACCGTGGAAAACGGGCTGCACTGGACGCAGTTGGCAACTTCATGTCGATCACTGTCCCGAGGGTCGACGGCTGCATGGATGGCAGAGCCGCGGGCGGGAAGGCCGGCCTGCCGGCGAGGACGGACGACACGTGAGAATCACCAGCATCACGGCCGGCGCGAGCGGCATGTACTGCGGAAGCTGCATCCGCGACAACGCACTGGCCGCAGCCCTCACCCGCCGCGGGCACGACGTCACCCTGCTGCCCCTCTACACGCCGACCCGGACCGACGAGGAGAACGTCAGTCAGAAGCGCGTCTTCTTCAGCGGCATCAGCGTCTACCTGGAGGAGTACGTCTCGCTGTTCCGCTGGACGCCGTGGCTGCTCGACCGGCTCTGGGAGTCGCCGTGGCTGCTCAGGCTCGTCTCGGGCCGCATGAAGACCGACCCCGGCCAGCTCGGCGGGCTGACCGTGTCGATGCTCGAGGGCACGCACGGGCACCAGCGCAAGGAGTTCGACAAGCTCGTCCACTGGCTGCGCGACCAGCCCCGCCCCGACGTCATCGACATCTCGAACTCGATGCTGATCGGCATCGCCGAGCCCCTCAGGCAGGCCCTGGGGTGCCCCGTCAACTGCACCCTGCAGGGCGAGAACATCTTCCTGGGTCACCTGCCCGAGCCATACCGGTCGCGCGCGGTGGCCCTCATCCGCGAGCAGGTCGCGCACGTCGACTCGTTCGTCGCGGTCAGCGACTACTACGCCGGGTGCATGAGCCGGTACCTGGAGATTCCCGGGGCCAAGATGCACGTCGTGCCGCTGGGGGTCGACGTCGACCGCTTCCGGCCGGGTGACGGCGCCCCCGGCGGTTCACCGACCATCGGCTACTTCGGCCGCATCGCCCCCGAGAAGGGCATCCACCGGTTGTGCGAGGCCTACCGGGCGTTGCGGGCGCGGGGCGAGCTCGACGGGTGCCGGGTCGAGCTGGCCGGCTATCTCGGCCCGGAGCACGCCGACTACTGGCGGAAGATCGAGAGCGGCATCGCCGGCCGGGACCTCTCGGCGGATATCCACTATCGCGGCGAGCTCGAGCTGGACGACAAGGTCGCGTTCATGCAGGGCCTCGACCTGTTTGTGGTGCCGGCCGAGTACGACGACCCCAAGGGGCTGTCGCTGATCGAGGCGATGGCGTGCGGGGTGCCGGTGGTGGCCCCGCGCCGCGGCACCTACACCGAGCTCGTCGAGCGCACCGGCGGCGGCGTGCTCGTCGAGCCGGAGGACGACGGCGCCCTGGAGCAGGCCCTCGCAGCGCTCGCCGCCGATCCCGACCGGCGGGCCGAGCTCGGGCGCCGCGCCGCCGGGGGGGTGCGAACCCGGTACAGCACCGACGAGATGACCACCCGCGCCCTCGACGTCTACGCGCGGCTGACGGCGGGAGCGGGAGGGTAAGTCGCGCCCCGGTGCGAGGGAACGAGCCGGTCGAGCGGGGCGGCGAGTACCTCGAACCGGCGAGGATGATGTCGAGCAGGGCGGTGCGAGGGGAAACGAGCCGGCCGAGAGTGTCCGGGTCGTTTCGACCCCGTTTCGACCGACCGCGCGGCCGGCTGCGTGAGGTGAGCAGTGCGCAGGGGAGCAAGAGAATGATGTCGAGATGCCTGTCGATCCTGTCGGCGGTCCTGATTGCCGGCGGCCTGTCCTGCTCCGGCGGCGAGCCCGCGGCCTAGCCCGACGCCGGCGTGGCCGAAACCGGCCTCGCCTCGCCCCGCCTCTACATCTTCGACTGCGGGCATCTCCGCGTCGGCGATCCGGGGCGGTTCTCGCTGACCATGGACGAGGTGTCGACCCTCGAACTCTCCGTGCCCTGCTATCTCATCGAGCACGCCGAGGGGAGCCTCCTCTGGGACGCCGGCCTGTCGGACGCCCTCGCCGGCCAGGACGCGACCGCGCAGTCGAGCGGCAGCGTCGCCACCGTCACCACCACCCTGCGTGCGCAGCTCGCCGATCTCGGCTACGAGCCGTCCGACGTCACCTACATCGCCCTGTCGCACCTGCACTACGACCACGCCGGCAACGCCAACGACTTCGCGGCGTCGACCTGGCTCGTGCAGCGCCCCGAGCACGAGGCCGCGTTCAGCGACGACCCCGCCGCGTACGGCTTCGACCCGCAGTACTACGGCGCCCTCGAGACGGCCGAGACCCTGATTCTCGACGGCGACCACGACGTCTTCGGCGACGGCACCGTCGTCATCAAGTCGGCCCCCGGGCACACCCCCGGCCACCAGGTGCTCTTCGTCGACCTCGCGGAGTACGGCCCCGTCGTCCTCAGCGGCGACCTCTACCACTTCCCCGAGAACCGTTCCCTGAAGCGCGTCCCCACGTTCAACTTCGACGCCGAGATGACCCTCGAGGCGATGGACCGGGTGGAGGACTTCCTGATCGAGACCGGCGCCCGGCTGTGGATAGAGCACGACATCGCCGAGAACGCGCTGCTCGACAAGTCGCCGGCGTACTACGAGTAGCGGCCGAGCAGCGCCACCAGTTCCGCTGGCCGCCGGTATCTGCCGCGAGGGCGCGCGCCTCGTTGATGGAGATCGAGCGGAATCCGGGCTTCGAGCCGACGGACCGCGAGCTCGAGAAGCTCGGCTACGACATCGAGAGCCGTGTTCAGTAGCCACGGCTTCGAGCGCGAGTGGCCCGCCGGCGACGATTTCGGGCGGGCCGCGCGTGTCACAACCGCCGCCACTGTTCGATCAGTTTCTTCAGCCCGTCCACCAGCTCGTACAGCGCTTCCGTCCGCGCTTCGCGCTGACCGACGATGCGGGCGATGTCGGCGACCGTGCGTTCGAGCCGGTGCGCCAGCGAGCCGATGGCGACCTTGGCCATGTCCTGTCGCTGCCGCACGGCGCCATCGACCAGGCGCTCGAGGTCGCGCATCGTTCGCTGCATGTCGGCCGCGGTGGTCCCGAGCCGCTCCGCATACGCGTCCCGCCGCTCTCGCACGGCCTCCCACAGCCACTGCTCGGGCGGGCTGTCGCCGGGCAGGAACAACACGTGCACGGCGTGTCCGCGCCGCTCCGCGATGGTCTCCAACCCCTCCTCCAGCTTTCGCGAATCGCCGTCGAGGACCAGGATGAAGTTGGAGAGCCGGCCGAACTTCGCCAGCGTGCGGACATGACCCGGAAACTCGTCCCGCCCCGAGTTGCACCCGATGACGATGTCGCCGTGCATCAGCTCCATCTCGACGTTCAGTACGTCGAGGACGCCGCGAATCACTCCCTCGGCGACCTCGTCCTCGCACAGTATGAAGAGCTGGTCCTGTGAGGCGCCGTACAACGCCTTCTGGAAGAGGTCGCGATAGGCGGGCAAGCGGCGCACCTGGCCGGTGTCGTCGTCGCGGTCGAGGAATATCCGCGCCTCCGGCGGCACGCTGTCGAGGATGACCGGGCTGTGCGACGCCACGATGATCTGCAGGTTCCGCCGCAACGCGCTGCGCTGCAGCTCGAGCATCGCCTGCTGCTGCGTGCAGGGATGCAGGCCGGTATCGATCTCGTCGATGAGGACCAGCGCATTGTCGAGCCGCGATACGTCCTTCGAGATCCGCAGGATGGAACGTTCTCCCGACGACGTGTGGAACTCGGAATGCCGGGTCTCGTCGCCGCCTTCCAGCTCCGCGAACAGCAGGTCGTTCTCGGGCCCGCTGATGACCGACAGGTGGCTGTAGCGCCACGGCAGGATGCGTTGGGCGAAAGTCAACAGCTTGGGGTCGAGGGTCGCCGTCCGCACCTGTCGGCGGCCGAGCCGCAGCAGGCTGCGCACCTCGGAGGGGTTGGTGAGGTTGGCGAGGGTGCGCAGATAGACGGGCCGCTCGGGCTGGCGCTCGCCGTTGCGGCTCGTGAAGCTGCGTCTCCACCGCTTGCCCCGCTTCCAGGACATCGAGACATCGTCGCCATGGTGCAGGTACTGGAAATCGATCCGTGTCCGTTGCGGCGCATCCGAGGACACGTCCTGCTGCCGGCTGGTGAAGTCGGGAAACAACCTGCCGGGCGTCAGGTCCCGGGGACTGCCGCCGGGAACGCGGTAGGCGCAGGCGCACGCGAAGAGCACCGTGGACTTCCCGCTGCCGTTCGGTCCTGCGACAACGCACACCGGATACTCGAAGGGAATCCGGACATCCCGAATACCCCGCAGTCTGCCGATGCGGACCGCCGTCAGCGCTTCGTCGCGGTGTCCGTTGCTGGCGCGCAGGGCATCCCAGACCTGGCGCAGCTCCCTGGCCATCAACGACACGGACAGCCTCCTTGCGGACCGCGCGCGTGACCGACGACGGCGGTCACGCTTCCTCCTCGACGTCCCCGTGGGCGTCGCCGAACAGGCCGCCCTGTTCTGCACTGCCGGCGGCGGCGAGGCGGCTGATCTCGGGCCAGCTCTGGACGAGCCCGTTGTGTCGATGGATGGCCGTGACGGATGGACTTCTCGCGGGCCGCCGCGGCGTTGATCGCGTCGAGCGGCAGCGCCACCTCGACCAGCTTCCTGCGAACGGGCTTCGCAGCCACTGAAGGCATCACCAGTCTCCCAGCGGGTCGAGGACGGTCAGGAACGGGAAACGACGAAAGCCGCCGTCGCGGGTGCAGATGCGGCTGACGCCGTGCTCGCGCATCAGCACCGCGGTGTGCACGTCGTGCATCACGCTGCCGCGCAGGTCGGGCAGTTCCGACAGGGTCTGCGCAAGGACGGCCGCATGACGCGGCGTCGCCACGAGCACCTCGAATGCGGGCGAGCCCATCAGGGTGTGGACGAGGCCCCAGGCCCCCGAGGCGGTCCACGGCGACCGGAACACGCGGGGATGGGTGCTGACCCGGAGGAACTCGTAGCAGACGCTCCAAGTGAGGTACGCCGGCGCGGAATCGCGGCGGGCGTCGTCCAGGCGACGGCGGCACGCCGTACCCAGGTCGGAGCGCCGGTCGGCGGCGTGAAGAAGCACGTTGGTGTCGAACCCAGCAACTATTCCCCGTCCTCTTCCATCGCGCGGTAGAGCGCGTCACGGTCGTCGATGTCGACCAGATGGCCGCCGCTGTTCCACGTCGGCAGCGGAGGCAGAGTCTCGGGCGGTTGCGTGGGGGCTTCCGGCGCGGCGAGGACGCGGCGAAGCCCGGCCTCGACGAGCGCGGACATGGTGGTTCCTCGATGCGCCGCCTCTTCGCGAAGCCGCTGCATGACGGAATCGTCGATGTTGAGCGTCGTCTTCATATGGAAAACCATACCATCACCGGTCGCGGTCTTCCATCGCCCGGCAGAGTGCGTGGCGGTCGCAGATGTCGACCCGCTCTTCCGGCCCGTTGCAGGACGGCAGTGGCGGCAGCCTGGTCGACGACGCCTCGCAGGCTGTCGGTCCGGACGGCACCCGAGGGAGGCTCGCATCAACGAGAGGCCGCCCATCGCGGGATAGCAAAGGCGACCGTCCGGTCGATCCCAGACAGCCGTCGCCGACCGTGGTGTGACGGCCGCCGCTGTCGTTGGTTCGCGGTGGGCGTTCTGTCATACTGCCTGACGGGGATGAGACTCAAGCAGGTTACGAGGCCGCGCGCGAAGGACCGGATCAGCCTGCCGGTAGACGGCGTGGCTGTCGTCGGTCGCGAGGCCGGCGACCTGTTGCATGTCGCGGCCGATCAGGATCGCGTCATCACCGCGCGGGAACTGCGTGACCGTGGCCGAACCCATACGATGTCCGACTTGCTCGGGGCCGCCGCCGGGCTCTACGACTCCGTCGACGACATCGACGCCGAGGTCGCCGCGGGTCGCATCGATTGATCGCGCGGTCCCGGAGGCAGTTCGAGCGGCAGGCGACGATTGCCGGGTCAGGCCCGCTGCACCGGCGCACCCGGATCGCCTGCGGAACCTCGACCCGATGGCCGGGTGCAGCAGGGGCCCCGGCGACGCGCGTCAAACGCGCTCGACCTCGAACGACGCGAGGTTGCGGGTTTCCCGGCTGAACTCCACCGCCACCAGGTGCACGGGCAGACCCCGGCCCCGGTGCTTGTCGGCGTAGCCCTTGCTCTTCAACTGCGCCATCGCCGCGCCCCCGGCGGCCTGCTCCACCACCTTGAACTCGAACAGGTAAACGACGTCGTCGAGGCGCACCGTCATGTCGACCCGCCCGCGGCTGTCGCTGTCCTCGACCGTCACGTCGAGGCCCGCCGCGGCGAAGTGGGAGTAGAACACGCTGGCGTAGTAGCCCTCGTAGCGGGCGATGTCGTTGTTCGTGTGCCACTCGTAGGGGATGCTGGCGAAGAACGCCCGCAACAGCTCCTCCAGGCCCGCGAAGTCGTTGGCCAGCAACAGCCGGCGCAGCCGGTCGCCCTGCGCCAGCCGGCGCGAGGCCGGCGGCGCGAGGGCGTTCAGCAGGCTTCGGTTCAGGCTCTGCCGTACCTCGCGGTTCGGATAGCCGAGCCGGTACAGGAGCTCCCCGCCGGTGTCCTCCGCGTCGAGAATGGTCAGGTAGCCGGTCTGGAACAGCAGCGCCTCGGGGGCGATGTCGTCCACGTCGAAGGCCCCCAACAGATCGTCGCCGGCCCGCATGCCGTCGAGCTCCATCGAGCCGACGCCGCGCGCGAGCAGCGTGTTCACCAGGAACGTGGGCGTGCCGGTCTCGAACCACCACGCTCCGAACCGGCGGCGGCGAAACAGCAGCAGGACGTCGAAGGGGTTGTAGACCCTCTCCTCGCCGAGCCAGCCGTAGCCGTTGTACCAGTCGCGGATGCGGTCGCGGTCGAGGCCCGGCAGCTCCGGTGCGAACACCTCGTCGAGGTCCGCGTCGGTGTAGCCGCAGATGGTCGAGTACTCCGGCTCGAGGGTGATGTCGACGAGGTTGTTCAGGCCCGAGAACAGGCTGACCTTCGAGAACTTGCTGACCCCCGTGAGCAGGGTGAACTTGATGTGCGCGTCCGCGGACTTGGTGGTCGAGTACAGCCCGCGCAGGTAGTCTCGGTTCGCCCGGGCCACCTCCGGGTTCTCCAGCGCGTCGAGAATCGGCTTGTCGTACTCGTCGACCAGGACGACCACGCGTTGCCCAGTGCGTTCGTGCAGCGCCGTGATGAGATCGCGGAAACGGGCCGGCCCGCTCGTCAGGTCGGAGTGGATGCCCGCTCTTTCGCCGAGGGCCTGGAGTTGCGCCACCACTTCGTACCGCAGGCCGTCCGGCTCGGTGAAGTGGCCGCTGCTGAAGTCGAGGCGCAGCACGGGATGGCGCACCGACCAGTCCCAGCCGTCGTGGACGTTCAGACCTTCGAACAGCGCCTCGCTGCCCTCGAACAGCTCCTTCACCGTGTCGAGGAACAGGCTCTTGCCGAAGCGGCGCGGGCGCGACAGGAAGTAGTGCTTGCCCTCGTCCACGAGGCGGCGGATGAACGCGGTCTTGTCGACGTAGTAGCAGTCGTCCTCGCGAATCTCGCGAAAGTTCTGGATGCCGGTCGGCAGCTTGCGCCTCGGCCCCTCCCGCTTCGCCGACATGATGGCCGTCTCCTCGCGCGGCTGCGGGCGTTGCGCCGACGTCGCCGCGACCGCTCCCATTCTAGCCGGCCCCGGTGCGCGCCGTTCTACGGCGCAGACGCCTGTGCCGATGGCCGTCCTGCCAGGGCGTCGGCCAGGGCAGCGAGGCCGATCGCCTCGATGCCGCCGCCCAAGGGGTAGTGCTCGTCGCGGGAGTGGACGAGAAACGTCCGGTCGGGCTGCAGGTCCTCGCAGGCGATTCGCAGTCCCTTCTCGACCTTGGGCGCCGAGCTCCGCTTGATCTCGATAGCCCACAGCCGGTTGCCGGGCAGCTCGAGTACCAGGTCGACCTCGACGCCCGTCGCCGTGCGGTAGAAGCTGGCCTGCGCCCGGTCGGGGGCAGCCCGGATGAGGGTTTCCAGCACGAAGCCCTCCCAGCTCGTGCCGGCGACGGGATGACCCAGCACCGCGTCCTGGTCGTCGAGCCGCAGCAGCGTGTGCACGAGGCCGCTGTCGCGCACGTAGACCTTGGGCGACTTGACGAGGCGCTTGCGGACGTTGGCGTGGAAGGGCGGCAGGCGGCGGACCAGGAACAGGTCGGCGAGCAGGTCGACGTAGCGGGCCACGGTCTTGCCGTCGACGGCCAGCGAGCGCGCGAGCTCGGCCAGGTTCAGCAGGCCGCCCTGGCCGTGCGCGAGCATGGTCCAGAGTCTTCGCAACGTCCCCGCCGGCACGAGTGGCCCCAATTGGGGTACGTCGCGCTCGAGGTAGGTGCGGATGAACTGCTCGCGCCACTCGGCGCTCTGTCCGTCGTCCTCGGCGAGGAAGCTCGGGGGGAATCCGCCGCGGACCCACAACCGGGAAGCGAGACCGGCGCCGGTCTCCCGGATGTCCAGGGGAGAGAGCTCGAGATACGCGATGCGCCCGGCCAAGCTCTCGCCCGACTGCCGCAGCAGGTCCGGGGCGGCCGATCCGAGCAGCAGGAGCTGACCGGCAGCCTCGCCGGCACGGATCCGTTCGTCGATGAGGACCCGCAACAGCGGGAACAGCCCGGGCGCGCGCTGCACCTCGTCGATCACCACGAGCCGGCGGCGGAGCGCGCGCAGGTACCCGGCCGCGTCGGCCAGCTTCGCCAGGTCGACGGGGTCCTCCAGATCGAGGTACACGCTGTCGGCGGCCTCGGCCAGCCGGCGCGCCAGCGTGGTCTTGCCGACCTGCCGCGGCCCGAGCAACGCGACGGCGGGAAACTGCCGAAGACGGGCGGAGACGGTCGCCTCGAGGGTTCTGGTAATCACCTTGCAATCCGGGACATGAAGTCCATAATTGCAAGGTTATCATGCGTGCAAATCGACCGGGAGGGCCGTTTCACGCCTGGGAGGGGAGCTTGGGCCGCTCGGTCGGACGACCGCCCTTGCGTCCGTTGCGACGGGCGGCCTCCGCCTTGGCCGCGGTCGTCTTCTTTCCCATCAACGCTGCCGGTCCCACGAAGCGCAGGCGCTCGCGGCGCGTCCGAGCCCGGGCGTCATGGCGCAGGACGAGCAGGTCGGCATGCGGCTTCACGTCCTGCCCCAGCGCGGTCAATGCGTCGAGATGGGCGGCAAGCGCGGACCGGATGCCGCGCTTGGCGGCCGCCGAGGTGTCCGCGGCCGCATATACCCCGGGCAGTCCCGCCACCCAGGCGGTGAACGTGCCGTTGCTCTCGCGCTCGACGACCACCGGATAGTGTTCGATCACAGCCCCGCCTCCTTCATGATGCGGTGCGCCAGTCCGGTGCCCACTTCCTTGCTGGTGTGCACGGAGACGGTGACCCACCCTCTTCGTCTCCGGGTGCACGAGCTGTCGGTGACTGCCCTTGCCGGTTCGTCGGTCCACGAAGCCGGCCGCCCGCAGCCGGCGAATCCGCTCGCCCCAGGTCACCGAGCATGTAACCCAACGTTTGGTTCGGCGGCGGAGAGGCGCCGTCGTGTCCCGTCAAGGCGTCCCGAACGCGACGAGCTCCTGGCTGCCGCCGGGGGTCCGCCCGAGGGTCCGTGCCCTCGAGCGGGGACGGCCGCCCGTCGGTTGCCGATCAGCGCCCTTCGTAGATGAGCCCGACGATCTGTTCCACCCGGCCCGCCGGGGCCTGGAAGTCGCTGTACTCCTCGGGCACCGAGTACGCGGCCACCGTCTCCTCCACGCTCTGCCCGGCCGCCGCCCCGGCCTGGGCGCGGGTCAGCAGGTCGTCGTAGAACGCCGCGTAGTCGACCAGATCGTCCCAGGTCAGGGGGTCGTCGTTGTGGCCGGGGATGATGGTGTCGACGTCCTCGATGGCGTCGACGGCGTTCTGCAGGGTCTGGCCGAACTCGGTGGCGCTGCCGTTGGTGTTGTCGGCGTCGATGAACGGCAGCCCCTTGCGCGCCATCATGTCGCCGGTGTGCATGGCCCGGGCCTCGCGGAACACCACCCAGGTGTCGCCGTCGGTGTGGCCCCGCCCGAAGTAGTAGAGGTCGATCTGGTCCGCCCCGCTGAAGAGCGACGTCCGGGTGGCGAAGGTGATCCTCGGCAGGAACCGCGCGTCGTCGCCGGTGAACGCCTCGCAGTTCTTGATCGACCCGCCCTGGTACCCGGCGCCGTCGTCGCAGTCGGTGCTCGCCATGTGCCCCGCGGTGTTCTCGTGCACCACGAAGTCGACGGTGTCGGAAAACTCGGTGTTGGCGCCGCTGTGGTCCCAGTGGGTGTGGGTGTTGATGATCGTCGTCACCGGGTTGTCGGTGATGCGCGCCACCTCGGCCAGGATGTCCTCGCCGTAGCCGCGGATCTTGGTGTCGACCAGGGTCACCCCCGACGCGGTCACGAACACCGCGGTGTTCCCGCCGGTGCGCATGCCCTGCTCGGCCGGATCCGACGTCAGTACGTAGAGGTTGTCCGCGATCTCCAGGGTGCGGATGCCGAAGCGCTCCTGCCGCGCCTCGTTGGCGGCGACGACGGCCGTCACGCCGGCCAGCGTCAGCATCGCCAGGCAAGTCGTGCGTCTCATGGTGTGGACCTCCACAGCCCGTGGGGAGTCCCGCGTCGCGCGCGCCCGGATGGCGCCGGCGAACGCCGAAGCGCCCGGCTGCCAACCCGTGACGAGATGGCATGCGGCCGGGCTGCGGTCGGCGGACAACGACCGTCAGCCGGGATGCGCGCCCGCCCGACGCGGCGCGGACTCTTGCCTCGGGCCGTTCAGGGACCGGCCGCGCCCGGTTCGGCTTCTCCGCAGCCGGCGCTTCCGGCCGTTCACGTTCCCTCGACGGCGCCCCCCGCGGGCGCCCCTGCTGCCGATTCTATTGCGAATCGGGGCCGGCGACGATAGACCCGTCATGCGGAACGCACCCCCCGCTGCCGTTGACGGCATCGGCTTCGTCGGTGGTAGGATGGCTGCCGTTCGCTTCGGACGGCGGTCTCGTGACGGCGCGGGCCCCTCGTCTTCCCTTGCCGGGTCGGACGGCGGAGGGGCGGAGCGCGCGCCGGGAGCGGGGACCCCGGCCGAGGCGCGGCACGGGCTGCCGGCGCGGCGCGGCCGGCGAGACGGGTTGAGCTTCATGCACCACGGGCGAGGCCGATTGCGGCGACTCCGTCGGTACGCTGCCGCCTGCGCGGCGGCCATCGCCGGTCTGGCCCTGCTCGGCCCGACCCGCGCCGGAAGCGGCGGCGGCGTCGAGCCCGATGCGGCGTTCGAGCCGGTCCTGTCGCAGGTCGCCGAGCTGCCGCGCATGCGGTCGCTGCTCGTCTCGGTGGGCGGCTCGCTGCTCGTCGAGGAGTACTTCAACGGTGCGCGGCCGAACCGCGCCGCCAACATGAAGTCCGCCTCGAAGAGCATCATCTCGCTGCTCGTCGGCATCGCCGTCGACCGCGGGCACCTCGCCGTCGACGACACCGTCGATCGCTTCTTCCCCGACCTCGTCGACGACCCCGCGAAGCGCGGCATCACCGTCGAGGACCTGCTGACCATGCGGTCGGGCCTCGAGACCACCAGCAACCGCAACTACGGCCGCTGGGTGGCGAGCCGTCACTGGGTCCGCCACGTGCTGACCCGGCCCCTGGTGGCCGAGCCGGGCACCCGGATGATCTACAGCACCGGCAACACCCACCTGCTGTCGGCCATCGTCGCCGAGGCGTCCGGCATGAGCACCTGGCGCTTCGCCCAGCGCCACCTGGGCGAGCCGATGGGCATCTCGGTGCCCCGGTGGACCACCGATCCGCAGGGCGTGTACTTCGGCGGGAACGAGATGTCGATGCTGCCGCGCGACATGCTCGCCATCGGCGAGATGTACCTCGAGTGCGGGCGCGTCGGCACGCGGCAGATCGTCTCGGAGGACTGGGTGCACACGTCGATAGTCGCCCACGCGACGAGGACCCGCAGCCCGGACCGCGCCTACGGCTACGGCTGGTGGGTGCGGGAGCTGGCCGGCTACGACGCCTTCTACGCCTGGGGCTACGGCGGGCAGTTCATCTACGTGGTGCCCGCCCTGCGGCTGGTCACGGTGATGACCTCGTCGCCCAGCCCCGGGAGGACGCTGCGCGAGCACCGGCGGTCGCTGTACAGCCTGATGGAGGACGAGATAGTGCCGGCCGTCGCGGGCCGCCGCCGCTCCGCGGCAGCCGCCGGGTAGCGCTGGACGAAGGCGCCGAGTTCTCGGAATGGGATCGTGAACCGCTGGTCGACTGGCTGAGGAGGTCGATGATGGATGCATGCATGCGCGGCGCGCTGGTCGCCGCGATCGCGGCGCTCGCTCTCGGGGGCCTCGCGCCGCTCGCGTCGGGACAGACCGGGGCCGGCGCCCAGGGCGGCGAGTGGCGCCACTACGGCGGCGACGAGGCGAACACCCGCTACTCGCCGCTCGACCAGATCGACGGGGACAACTTCGAGGAGCTCGAGCTGGTGTGGCGGCTCAAGACCGACAACTTCGGCCCCGAGCCCGAGTACAACTTCCAGTCGACGCCGCTGATGGTGGGCGGGGTCATCTACACCACCGCGGGCACCCGCCGCGCGGTGGTCGCGGCCGACGCGGCCACCGGCGAGTATCTGTGGATGCACCGGCTCGACGAGGGCGAGCGGGCCGAGGTGGCGCCGCGCCGCCGGTCGGGGCGCGGGCTCTCCTACCGGGACGACGGCGGCGACGGGCAGATCATCTACGTCACTCCCGGCTACCGGATGGTTGCGCTGAACGCGGCGACGGGGCAGCGCATCGCGGGCTTCGGCGAGGACGGCATCGTCGACCTGATGCAGAACATGGACCAGGAGATCGACCCCCTGGGCGGCTCCATCGGCCTGCACTCGACGCCGCTGGTGGCCGGCGACACCATCGTCATCGGGGCCGCCCACGTGCCCGGCAGCGCCCCGGTGTCGATGCGCAACACCAAGGGCTACGTCCGCGGGTTCGACGCCGACACCGGCGAGCGGAAGTGGATCTTCCACACCCTGCCGGGGGCCGACGAGTTCGGCACCGACACGTGGCTGAACGACTCGTGGCGCTACACCGGCAACACCGGCGTCTGGGGGCAGACCAGCGTCGACCTCGAGCTGGGCATCGTGTACCTGGCGACGGAGATGCCCACCAACGACTACTACGGGGGGCACCGCCACGGCGACAACCTGTTCTCGGACAGCATAGTGGCGGTGGACCTGGAGACCGGCGACCGGCTGTGGCACTTCCAGGCCATCCACCACGACGTGTGGGACTGGGACTTCCCGTGCGCGCCGATCCTGGCCGACGTGGTCATCGACGGGGTCGAGCGGAAGATCGTGGCCCAGCCCAGCAAGCAGGCGTGGCTCTACGTGCTGGACCGGGAGACGGGCGAGCCGATATGGCCGATCGAGGAGCGGCCGATGGAGCAGTCCGACGTGCCGGGCGAGCTGCTCGCCGCGACGCAGCCGTTCCCGACGCGCCCCGCCCCCTACGACCGTCAGGGCGTGGGGGTGGAGGACCTCATCGACTTCACGCCCGAGCTGCACGCCGAGGCGCTGGCGCGGGTGGCCAACTTCCGGATGGGCCCGATCTTCACGCCGCCGGTGGTCGCAGATCCCGACGGGCCGTACGGGACGCTCATGCTGCCGTCGGCCGGGGGCGGCACCAACTGGCCGGGCGGATCCCTCGACCCGGAGACCGACATCTTCTACGGCTACTCGTTCACCACCGTGACCTCGCTCGGGCTCGTCAACGATCCCGAACGGTCGGACATGGACTTCATCCGCGGCAACCCGGCCGGGGTCGCGCCGCGCGACCGCGCCCTGACCATCCGCGGGCTGCCCCTCATCAAGCCGCCGTGGGGGCGCATCACCGCCATCGACCTGAAGACCGGCGACCACCTGTGGCAGATACCGCACGGCGAGACGCCCGACAACGTCCGCAACCACCCGGACCTCGAGGGGGTCGAGATCCCGCGCACCGGCCGCGTCGGCCGGGTCGGCACCCTCATCACCAAGACGCTGGTCATCGCGGGCGAGCCGGGGACGTTCACCACGCCGTCGGGCGAGGTGGGGGCGATGCTGCGGGCCTACGACAAGGCGACCGGCGAAGAGGTCGGCGAGGTCCTGATGCCGGCCGGGGTGTCGGGGTCGCCGATGACCTACATGCACGACGGGGCGCAGTACATCGTCGTCGCCGTCAGCGGCGGCGGCCAGGCCGGCGAGCTGCTGGCGTACCGGCTGCTGGACTGACGCGTTCACACGCCGACATCGAGGTGTTGCGGAGCGCGCCGAGCGGGCCCCGCGCCATCGAGCTGGTGGGGGAGGCCGCCAAGGGTGTTTCGGAGCGTGCCGAGCGGGCTCGTCCGCGTCTCGTCCAGACCTTGTGGTCTGGCGGGTGTTTCCGAGCGTGCCGAGCGGGCCCGTCCGCGTCTCGTCCAGACCTTGTGGTCTGGCGGGTGTTTCCGTGCGCGCCGAGCGGGCCCCGGCCGCAGTGCGGCGGACCGAGTCCGTGTCATGCATGAAACGGCGCGGGTTCGGCGGGCCGGGTCCGGAGACGCGCGGATTCCGCCCGCGCCTCTCGGGATCGCCTCTCTCATCGGTCGACGTAATCGCGCTTCCCGATCCCCAGGGTGTCTTCGGTCGCTGGGCGTTCGGGACCGCCTCTCTCATCGGTCGACGTAATCGCGAAGCGTCTGCCAGATTTCGGCATGCTCGCGGCGCATGTCGGCGTGCTCGCGGCGCATGTCGGCGTGTTCGCGGCGCATGGCGTCACGGATTTCGATGTGTTCTTCGCGGATGGTGCGTCGAATGTCGGTGATCGCCGCCTCGAGTCTCTCGACCTCCGACGTGATCCTGGCGTCGAGGCTGAACGTGTTCCACAGCACGCCGAGCACGGCGAGGAGAATCGGCACGCCGACCCCCAGGATCGCGATGGTCTCCTGCGACCATCGAATCGACTGGCGTCGTCGTGCCGCGGGGGCAACCGGAAGGGTGTTTGCGCGCTCGGTCATGGCCTGTGTAAAACGAAACACAAGCAGCTTACCTCGCAGGCGTCCCGCTATGCAATGGACGTCCCGCCGTCCACGGGTATGACCGCGCCGGTCGTGTAGGCCCCGGCCCGCGACGCGAGGTAGATGGCGACGCCGGCCATGTCCCCGGGGCGGCCGATGCGGCGCAGGGGGCAGCGGCGCACGATCTCGTCCCCGAACGTCTCCAGCGACGTCTCGGTCATCCTGCTGGGGAAGAACCCCGGCGCCACCGCGTTGACGGTGACGTGGCGCGGCGCCAGCTCGAGGGCCAGCGACCGCGTCAGGTGGTGCACGGCGGCCTTGCTGGCCGAGTACGGGAACGTGCCGTTCTCGAGGATGGTCGGGGCCCGGAGGCCGTCCATCGAGCCGATGTTGATGACCCGGGCGGGGTCGTCCGGGGTGGCCGCGGCGGCGAGCAGCGGCGTGAGGTCGCGGGTCAGGAAGAACAGCGCCGTCACGTTCAGCTCGAGCACCTTGCGGAACCCCGACTCGGGGAACGCCTCGTAGGGCGCGCCCCACGCCGCCCCGGCGTTGTTCACGAGGATGTCGAGCCGGGGGGTCCGCTCGCCCAGCGCCTGCACGAGCCGGCCGCGGTCCGCGTCGTCGGCGACGTTCGCGGGCAGGGCATGGCAGGGCCCCGCCGCCGACAGCTCGGCCGCGGTGTCCTCGCAGGCGTCGGCCTTCCGCGACGAGATCCAGACGGTCGCCCCGGCCTGCAGGAACCCTTCGGCAATCATGCGGCCGATGCCTCGGGACCCGCCGGTGACCAGCGCCGTCTTGCCGCCGAGATCGAAGAGCGTGGCCGCGTCGATGGCGGACGGCGGAGGTGTGCCAGTCAAGGGTGTCGCTCGCTCAAATGTGAACGGGGCCGTGAGCTCGTGACGCAGAACCCTGCGGTAGAGACGCCCAGGCGCCCGCCGGCCAGGTTGCAGCCTACCCGGGCCGCGTCGCGCGACCCGGCAAGGTCGTGGCGGCAGTCTGGAGGTGCCCCTTCGCGCGAGCCTCGCGGTGGGCCGTGCGGGCCTATTGCTCCGCCAGGGGCAGGAACAGCGAGATGCGGTCCTCGGTGCCGACCGCCCGCGAGATGTGCCCCTGGCCGGTGGTGTCCTCCGCCAGGAGGATGTGCCCCGGGTGCAGGCGCACCGCGGTCCCGTCGCCGATCACCACCTCGCTCTCCCCGCTCAGGGTGATGACGAACTGCCGGCGCGGCGCGGTGTGCCAGTCGATGAAGTAGTCGGGCGAGGTGCGCCGGAACTGCACGCTCGTGACGTCGATCGGCTCCGACAGCTCGGTGGCGCCGCGCTGCGTTCCCAGCGGCACGTCGTACTCCTCGGCGTGGGTCTTGCCGTCCTCCCCGGTATAGATGCGGGTCACCTTGATCGGCGTCCGCTCCTGGGCGGCGGCGTGGCTCTCGCCGGTCCAGTGCACGGCCACGAGGGCCAGGGTCGGCACCCAGCCGAGGGCCGCGGTCACGAGGGCGATTCTGCGGAATGATGGCATGGCTTCTGCTCACTGCGGCGGCGTCACCGCGCACTGCGGCGGCGTCGCTGCGAATCGGAGGTTGGTACGAACACCCTGTATATCACGTTCCCCGTGCGCAGCCGCATCCGGCAGGGGTTCCGGGACCTCGCCCGCGAGTCGGCACCCGCGCGCCGCGCGGAGCCGCGCGGGCGGAGCGGCGTGACGCGGCGCATCACGTCCGCCGCTCGGGGGCCGCCGGGGGCGGCGCACGACGACGCGTGGGGTCCGCGCCGTGGCCGGCGCCGTCGTGCTCGACTTCGGCCGCGTCCTCGGGCGTACGACGATAGCGACGTGATCGCGCCGTGGCCCTGCCGGGTTGCCGGCTTCGTTGTCGGCCCGGGCGGCGTTTCGCCTTCATCGAGTTGCCCCCCGCCCGGGCCGTGGCCGGGTATTCCCGGCGTGGGTGTGGTAGCTTCCGCCAATGCCTGCGACCCCCATCCTCGAACGCCTCGGGCTGCACCGCCCCGAGCTGCGCGCCTGGGCGATGTACGACTGGGCCAACTCGGCGTTCATGGTCACCATCGTGACCGCGGTCTTCCCCATCTACTTCTCGTCGGTCGCCGCCGCCGATCTCGAGCCGGCGACGGCCAGCTTCCGGTTCGCGGTCACGACGACGGTGGCCCTCACCTTCGTCGCGGTCCTCGCGCCGGTGCTGGGGGCGCTGGCCGACTTCGCGGGCATCAAGAAGAAGATGCTGGGGGCCTGCGTCGGGCTCGGGGTGGTCGCCACCGCCTGCATGTATTTCATCCAGCAGGGCGACTGGGTACTGGCCGCGCTGCTGTTCGCGTTCGCCAACATCGGGGTCACCTCGAGCCTGGTGTTCGCCGACTCGCTGCTGCCGCACATCGCCGGCCCCGCCGAGCTCGACCGGGTGTCGACGGCCGGCTACGCCCTCGGCTACCTGGGCGGCGGTCTCCTCCTCGTCGTCAACCTCGCCTGGATCCAGGCCCCCGAGGCGTTCGGGCTGAGCGGAGCGGCCCTCGCGAGCCGGCTGTCGTTCGTGAGCGTGGCGATCTGGTGGCTGGGGTTCTCCATCCCCCTGTTCCGGAAGGTGCCCGAGCCGGTCCGCACCCTCGAGGCGGACGAGCGGGCGGGGGAGAGCCCCATCCGGGCGTCGTTCGTCCGGCTCGGCGAGACGCTGCGCGAGCTGCGGGGGTACCGGCAGGCGTTCCTGATGCTGCTGGCGTTCCTCGTCTACAACGACGGCATCGGCACCATCATCCGGATGGCCACGACCTTCGGCACCGAGATCGGCCTCGAGCAGGGCGATCTGATCACCGCGGTGGTGCTGGTGCAGTTCGTGGGGGTACCGTTCGCCTTCGTGTTCGGCCAGCTCGCCGCCCGCATCGGGGCGAAGCGCGCCATCTTCCTGTCGCTGGTCGTCTACACCGTCATCAGCGTGCTCGCCTACGGCATGACCACGGCGACGGGGTTCTACGCCCTCGCCCTGCTCGTGGGGATGGTGCAGGGCGGGAGCCAGGCCCTCAGCCGGTCGCTCTTCGCGAGCATGGTGCCCCGCCACAAGTCGGCCGAGTTCTTCGGCTTCTTCGGGGTGTTCGAGAAGTTCGCGGGCATCGTCGGTCCCGGCGTCTTCGCGGTCATGATCCTGCTGACGGGGTCCAGCCGGGGCGCGATCCTCTCGCTCATCACGTTCTTCGTGGTCGGCGGCCTCCTGCTGTCGCGGGTGGATGTCGAAGAGGGAAGGGAGGCGGCGCGCCGGGCGGACGCGGACCTGCGGACGGCCGGCTGAAGGCGGGCGGTCAAGCGGACTCGGCGGGACCCGGCTTGACCCCTTCTTCGTCGAACACCTCGCGGGCGAGCCGGAACGCCTCGACCCCGGCCGGGATGCCGCAGTATACCGCCACCTGCAGCAGCGTGTCCCGGATCTCCTCCACCGTGCAGCCGTTGCGCAGCGCGCCCCGGACGTGAGTCCTGTATTCGCCGCTCCGGTTGAGGGCCGCGATCATCCCGAGGTTGATCAGGCTCCGCTGGCGGTCGTCGAGCGTGGAGCGGGTCCAGACCCGGCCCCAGCAGTACTCGGTCACGAGCTGCTGGAACTCGGCGTTGAACGCGTCGAGCCCGTCGAGGGCGCGGTCGACGTACTCGTCGCCGAGCACCCGCCGCCGGGCCTTCAGTCCGCCTTCGTCCAGTGGTGTGTTCATCGCAGGGTCTCTCGTGCAGGGGGGCGACAGTCGGGCGCGAGTGTACCATTCGGGTCCACCCGCCGGCGGCGGGCGGGCACCTTGCCCGGCCGGGAGCCGGCGGGACCTCGAACCGGCCCGGGGCCCGTGCAGGGCCGCCAGGAGTCTGCGTCGCAGAACGCCGCGGACCCCTGGCGGGTTGGTTGGGCCAACTGGGGCCGAAGCCGACGATTGACGGGCCAGGGCGGCAGTCCGCTGGAGCGTGGCCGGCTCTCGTCGAATTCGCCGCGGCCGGAGCCGCTACGGGCCGCGAGGACCCCTGCGATCGCGGGGGGAGAGGGGTGCGCTTCGCGGCTGGCCGGACACGGAGGAAACCGGATGGAGTTCGCGTTGACGGAGGAACAGCAGGCCCTGCAGGCGGCGGCGCGCGACTTCGCCCGCCGCGAGATGACCGCGGTGGCCGAGGAGACCGAGCGCGACGCGGCCCCGCTGTCGCGGAGCTGGGTGAAGCGCTACGCCGAGATGGGGTTCCTCGGGGTGAACATTCCGGCGGAGCACGGCGGCCTCGGCCTGGGGAACGTCGAGGCGTTCCTCGTCCTCGAGGAGTTCGCCAAGGTCTCCTCGGCGGTGGCGTTCCCCATCTTCGAGTCGGTGGCGGGCCCGGTCAGGGCCGTGGAGCACTTCGGCGGCGAGGCCCTGAAGCGGCGGGTGGTGCCCGCCGTGTGCCGGGGCGAGCTGATCGTGGCGGTGGCGATGTCCGAGCCGGACGCGGGTACCGCCCTAACCGACCTGCGCACGCGGGCCGAGGTGCGCGGGGACCGTGTCGTCGTCAACGGCGCCAAGCGCTGGTGCTCGGGCGGCGGGCACTCGGACGCCTACCTCGTCTACTGCCGAATGTCGGACGCGCCGGGGGCCCGGGGCATCGGGGCGGTCTACGTCGAGAAGGGGACGCCGGGGCTGACGTTCGGCGAGCAGGAGCGGCTGATGGGGTTCCGGGGCATCCCCGAGTCGGACCTCTACTTCGACGACGTGTCGGTGCCGCTCGATCAGCTCGTGGTGCCGGCCGGCGGGTTCCCGAAGCTGATGCGGGCTTTCGACCTCGAGCGCTGCGGGAACGCCACGATGGCCCTCGGGCAGGCATCGGGGGCGCTGGAGGACGCGCTCGCCTGGGTGCAGGAGCGCCGGCAGTTCGGCAAGCCCATCGTCGAGTTCCAGGCGGTGCAACTGAAGCTGGCGGAGATGGCGATGCGGGTCGAGGCGGCGCGGCTGCTGATTCACCGCGCGGCCCGGAACGCCGACGGCGGCCTGCCGTCGATACTCGACTCCAGCATCGCCAAGTGCTTCGCCAACGAGGCGGCGCGGGAGGTCACCGGGGCCGCGGTGCAGTTGATGGGGGGCTACGGCTACTCGCGCGAGTACCCGATGGAGCGGCGCATGCGCGACGCCTGGGGCTGGGGCATCGCCGGCGGCACCATCGACATCCAGAAGGTGAACATCGCCTCGGCCCTCGTCGGCCGGCGGTTCGATCAGCGGCGCTGACCGCGGCCGGGCGGGTTTGACGCTCCGTAGCCGGTTTGACAGACTCTCGGTGCCCCGGCCGCCCGCCGGGGCGTCGAGGCGGGGAGACAAAGGCGGCATGGCCTATCGGGATCTGTTCGACCTGCAGGGGCGGGTTGCGGTGGTTACGGGATCCTCGAAGGGGATCGGACGGGCCATCGCCGAGACGCTGGCCGAGGCGGGGGCCCGGGTGGTGGTCTCGAGCCGCCGCCTCGAGAGCTGCCGGCCGGTGGCCGACGCCATCAACGCGGCCGGCGGCGAGGCGGCGGCCGTCCCGTGCCACATGTCCCACCTCGACCAGGTGCGGGGGCTCGCCGAGGCCGCCCTCGAGCGCTGGGGCCGCATCGACGTCCTGGTCTGCAACGCCGCCGTCAACCCCCATTTCGGGCCGATGGCGGGCGTGACCGAGTCGGCCTGGGACAAGATCCTGGCCACCAACGTCAAGCACAACCTGTGGCTGTGCAACCTCGTGCTGCCGCAGATGGCCGAGCGCGGGGACGGGTCGGTGATCATCGTGTCGAGCATCGGCGGCCTCAAGGGGCACGACACCCTCGGCATCTACGCCATCTCGAAGGCGGCCGACCACCAGCTCGCCCGCAACCTCGCGGTCGAGTGGGGGCGCAGCAACGTCCGCGTCAACTGCATCGCGCCGGGACTGGTCCGCACCGACTTCGCCCGCAAGCTGTGGGAAGACCCCGACCGCCTGCGGGAGGCGGTCTCCACCTATCCCCTCGGCCGCATCGGCGAGCCGGAGGACGTCGCCGGCGCGGCGCTGCTGCTGGCCTCGCCGGCCGGCCGCTTCATCACCGGCCAGGTGCTGGTCGTCGACGGCGGCGCGACCATCTCGTCCACCCGTTACCCATGACCGGCGGCCGCCGCCGTCGACGTCGTCGCCTGGAGCCATCGCATGAGCTATCGGACCTTCCTGGCCCTGCACCTGATCTCCGTCCTCCTGATGTCGGGCGTGACGTTCGCCGCGTTCGCGGCGCCCCATCCCGACAACCGCCACCGCATGCTGATGGCCTCGGGCGCCCTCAGCCTGCTCGTCTTCCTCAGCGGCTTCGGGGTCATGGGCGTGATGGGGCTCGGGTTCCCCGGCTGGGCCCTCGTCAAGGTCGTCTGCTGGCTGGTCCTGTCGGGCCTGACCGGCATGGCGTTCCGGATGGCCGAGCGCATCCCGACCCTCCAGGCGGTGGCCGCCGCCGCCATCGTGGTCGCCGTCGTCATGGTCACGTACCGGCCGTTCTGACGCGGGGCCCTACCGTGCGCGAACCGCAGTAACCGGCGGATCCCGAAGCTGCGCCCGAGGGTCGGATAGCCGGCCCGATCGGTTGCGCCGGGCGCGGCGAGTCGGGGCGTGCCGCGGCTCGAATGCCGCCGGGCTCCGCCACGGGCGGTTCGGGCGCCCCCGGGCCGCCGCCGGCCGCCTCCCGGGCCGGCAGCGGCTCGGCCCGGTACAGGGCGGCGGCGTTGCGGGCAGACGACCAGAGGAGGACGACGGTCATCGCCACGATCGCGGCTGCGCCGCCCACGTCGAAGAGGCGGTAGGAGTGGCCCATCAGGACCACCGTCGGCCTGGCGAGCAGCGCGAGGGTGCCCGCGGCGAGGAGGATGCGCAGCTCGGTGGGGCCGAACCACCCGATCGAGAGGCGGAAGACGCCGCGGGCGTGGGTGGCGAGGTAGACCTCGGCCGAGACCAGCAGCCAGGCCGCGAGCAGCCCCAGCGCGACGAGGGGGCTCATGTAGCCCGACAGGCCGAGGCCCCCCAGCAGTGCGCAGGTCCCGAGCAGGTCGACGACATGGTCCACGTAGTAGCCGTACCGCGGCCGCTGCTGGTTCCGCACCCGGGCGAGGGTGCCGTCGAGGCTGTCGCCGAACCAGTTGACGGCGAGGCCGGCGACGACGAGGGCGAGCGCCGCCGGATGCCGGCTCGCCATCCAGTAGGCCAGCCCCGCCCCCAGCATCGCGGCGAGGGCGAGGGCGGTCAGTTGATCGGAGGTGACCCACGCCGGCAGGCGCTCGGCGAGCCAGACGAGGGCGCGCCGCTCGCCGGCGGCGAGGAGGCTGCGGTTCTCGCGGACGTGGGATCGGACGGCGGTATCGGACATGTCGCACTCCCTTCTCCCGGGAATGCGACATGCGGGCGCCGGGGGGCTCACGCGACGAGAGCCGCGCCCATTGCCGGAACCGGTGCGCCGAATGCCGGGTGTGGTGCGGAAGGGGGGACTTGAACCCCCATGGGACTAGGTCCCACAGGCTCCTGAGGCCTGCGCGTCTGCCAATTCCGCCACTTCCGCAGTTGGGGGGAACCGCCTCGCAGGAATCCAGTATACCCAAGACGCCCACGCCGGCGCCAGCCCGCGGGGCCGGCGCCGCCGTCGTCACGTATACTCGTGTCGATCGCCGGCCCGTGCCCGCCGGCGACGGAGCATGCCCGGAAGGTGGCGTCGCCGGGTCGCGCCGCGGTCGTCGCGCGACGGCGCGTCAAGGAGGTCAGTGGTGGGGGTCAGTCGCGGGGTACGGTTCATCGTGGTCTTTCTGTCGCTGGCGATCGTCGTCTCGATGGCCGGCATCGCGGTCCTCTACCTCCTGGTGTCGGGGGCCCCGCCGGTGGCCTCCGACTCGGTGCTCGTGCTGCCGGTGCGGGGCGGACTCGCCGAGCACCGCCAGAACGCGCTGCTGACGTCGTTCGGCCCCGGGGGGGCGACGGTGCGGTCGGTCACCGACAGCCTGCGCAAGGCCAAGGTGGACGATCGCATCAGCGGGGTGATCCTGAAGCCGCAGATCGGACCGCGGCTCGCGTGGGGAAAGCTGCAGGAGATCCGGGACGCGGTCGCCGACTACCGGGAGTCCGGCAAGCCGATCGCGGCGTTCCTGGAGTACGGAGGGGCGGAGGACTACTACCTGGCGTCGGCGGCGGACAAGGTCTACCTGATGCCGGGGAGCCCCCTGGAAGTCGTGGGCCGCGCTCAGTACGAGGTGTTCTTCCGCAACGCGTTCGACAAGGTGGGGACGTATCCCGACGTGCTTGCGGCCGGCGACTACAAGACCGCCGCCAACCAGTACACCGAGACCACGATGACGCCGGCCCATCGCGAGATGGCGGAGTCGCTCAACCGGGACCTCTACGAGCAGATGGTCGAGGGCATCGCGGAGTCGCGGGGCCTCACCGGCGACGAGGTGCGCCGGCTCGTGGACGAGGGACCGTTCCTGCCGGAGGACGCGCTCGCCGCGGGGCTGGTCGACGGCCTCGCCTACGCCGACGAGGTGAAGCGCCGGGAACCCTTCGATGCGCCCGACCGGCGGGAGATATCGGACAGCGACTACCGGCAGGTCGGTCTGCGGTCGGTGGGCCTCAACCAGGGGGAGCGCATCGCCCTCATCTACGCCGTCGGGGCCATCGCCTCGGGGTCCAGCAGCTTCGACGTCCTGAACGGGGAGGTGCTCGGCTCCGACACCCTGACGAGCGCCATCCGCAGCGCCCGGGAGGACGACTCGGTTCGCGCCATCGTGCTGCGGATCGACAGTCCCGGGGGGTCGGCGGTCGCGTCCGACGTCATCTGGCGCGAGGTGGGGCTGGTGCGCGAGAGCGGCAAGCCGATCGTCGCCTCGATGTCCGACCTGGGGGCGTCCGGGGGCTACTACATCGCCATGGGCGCCGACGCCATCGTCGCGCAGCCGGCCACGCTGACCGGCTCCATCGGCGTCGTGTTCGGCAAGTTCACGACGGGGGGCACCTACGAGAAGCTCGGGGTCGGGATAGAGCCGGTGAGCGAGGGCCGGTTCGCCGAGATCTACTCGCCGGTGACCCGCTTCTCGGAGGCCGAGCGGGCCAAGGTGCAGGAGCACGTGGACGCCATCTACGAGCAGTTCGTCACCAAGGCCGCCGAGGGGCGGCAGACGACGCGGGACCGCCTCCACGAGGTGGCCCAGGGCCGGGTGTGGACGGGACGACAGGCGCTGGAGCACGGCCTGATCGACGAGGTCGGCGGGCTCGGCCGGGCCATCGCGCTGGCCAAGGAGAAGGCCGGCATCGACCCCGGCGACGAGGTCGAGCTGGTCATCTACCCGCGCCCGAAGGGCTTCTTCGAGCTGATCGAGGAGGGGTTCCCACTGGCGCGAATCGCCGCGGCGTGGGTCGGGCTGGCGGCCCCCGAGGCCGCGCTGGTGGGTCGGGCGGCGGCGCCGGCACGGCTCTTCCGCCCCGGCGAGCCGCTGGCCATCATGCCCGGTGCGTTCGTGCGCTGACTCCTGGTCCCCCGATCGTCGCCGAACGCGACCGCGAGGTCGCGCTGCGGCCTCTGCTTGGCGCGCCCAGCCGACCCCTCCAGGAGTCGGGCGCCGTTCCACGGCGCTGCCGGCTACGCGGTGGCCAGGGCGAAGGCCCCCATGTCGATGCTGATCGGGATGCGGGCCTTGGCGTTCTCCATGTACGCGCCGTAGAACCGGTTCTGCCGCTCCAGGACCATCTCGCTGCGCAAGCGCTCGCGGTCGGTCTGCAAGGCGGCCGGGTCGGCGTCCTCGCGTTCGTGGACGTGGAGGACGACGGCGGAATTGCCGGTCAGGACCGGGTCGCTGGTCTCGCCGGGAATCAGCGAGAAGGCCACCGCCTCGACCTGGGCGTTGATGCCCACCCCCGGGACCGCGGCGCCGCGGGCGATCAGGCCGCTCTCGTTCACGTCGAGCTCCTCGGCTTCCGCCGCGGCGCCGAAGTCGTCGGCGTCCTGGAGGATCGCGGCCACGGCGTCGGCCCGCTCCTGGGCCAGGACGAACGCCTTCCGGCGGATCACGTCGTCGCGGACCCGCGCCTCGACCTCCTCGAGGGGCGGCACGTAGGGCGCCTGGATGCCGGTGACGGTCACGAAGGCCGGCCCCGTCGGCGTCGGAATCGGACCCGCCACCTCGCCCTCGGCGAGCTGGAAGGCCTGCGTGGTCACCTCGGACGAGAAGCCCAGCCCGAGAATCGGCTCGCCGAGGGCGGCGAATCCGCTCTCCTGCGCCTCGAGGCCGCGGCGCGCCGCCGCCGCCTCGAGGTCCGCGGCCTCGTCGATCTCCAGCGACATCGCTTCGGCCAGCGCGCCGGCGCGCGCGTCGGCGCTCTCCTGCTGGAGGATGTCGACGATGCTGTCGCGCACGTCGTCCAGGGTCTGGGTCGCGCCGCCGGTCTTCTCGGTCGCCTTGATGACGTGGACGCCGAACATGCTCGTGACCGGATCGCTGACCTCGTCCTGCTCGAGGGCGAACGCGGCGCCCTCGAACTCGGGCACCATCTGGCCGCGGGTGATCCGTCCGAGGTCGCCGCCCGCGTCGCGGGTGCCCTCGTCCTCCGAGTACCGGCGGGCCAGCTCCGCGAAGTCGGCGCCGTTCCGGGCCTCGGCCGCGATCGACTCCGCCTGCGCCTGGACCTCGGCCAGCTCCGCGTCCTGCGTCCGGAGCAGGATGTGGCTGACGCGCAGGTCGACCTCCTCGGTGTAGCGATCGAGGTTGTTGTCGTAGTACGCCTGGACGTCGGCGTCGCTCGGGGTGAACGCGGCCTTCAGGGCGGGAACGTCGATGAGCACGAAGCGGAGCCGGCGCTTCTCGGGCACCAGGTAGTCGTTGGCGTTCTGGTCGAACAGGGCGGCCACGTCGTCGGCCGTCGCGTCCAGCCCCTCCCGGAAGTCGTCGGCCCGGAACGAGATGGCGCTCAGGCGGACGCGCTCGTTGCGGCGGACGTGCTCGCGCTCGACGTCGTCGTCGCTGACCGTGATCCAGTCGGTGAGCGCCGCCTGCAGCCGCTGGAGCATCAGCGACCGCCGCACGTTCTCCTCGAACTCGGCCGGGCTCAGCGGCGGCTGCTGCATCCGCAGCATCTGGAGATAGGCGGCCTCGCCGATGAACTCGCCGTCCTGCTGGAAGGCGGGGAGCGACACGATGGCCTCCCGCACCTCGGCGTCGCTGACCGTCACGCCCAGGCGCGCGGCTTCCTGCAGCGCCGCGTACTCGTCGATCACCTGTTGCAGCAGTTGCCGGTCGATGCCCATGGACCGCAGGAGGTCGGCCGTGATCTCGCCGCCCGACTGGACCTGGTAGCTCTGGAGCTGGCGCCGGAAGAGCGTCTGGAACTCGCCGACGGTGATCTCCTGGTCCCCGACCTGGGCGAGCACGTCGGTCAGGGTGCCGGGGGTCTCGGGGGGAGGCTGGATCAGGGGGAACCCGAGGACCAGCAGGGCGAAACCGGCGAGGGCGAGGGTCCACTTCAGCCACGCCTTGTGGCGTCGCATGCGATCCAGCATCGTCATCTCGTGCTCGACTCCTGGTACTGCCGCACAATTCGGGTCGCGGGATACGGGGCGTCCCGCCGGCCGGCGCTCGGTGGCGGGCTCCCCGCCCCTGCCGGTCTGCCGGCCCGCGGATCGCTACATTCTATGACACGACCCATGACACGACGCGTGAAATGGCGGGAGCGGCCGCGAGCGGCTCCATCCGGAGGGACGGTTCGCCGCGCCCAGGCCACTACGGGTTGGGTCGGATCGCCCGGGGCCACTACCTGTTGGGTAGGCCGGCGCAAACGACCGCCGGATATGCTATAGTCTGTCGAACCCGGCGGGCATGCCTGGAGGTGTTTCCGATGTGGGGGGAGGTCCATGTTGCCTGGCTGGAGGGGCGTTGCCGCTTCGGGTGTTCCTCTGACGATCGACCGGATCGGCAACCGGCCTCGGCACCGCTCCGGACGGCGTCTGCTCCGCCCCTTGCCTCCAACGGCAGCTTCGTACGGGGCGCCGCCGGCCGGATTCTCCACGGCCCTTTCGGAACCCCGCCCGAGGCTCGTCCTCGGCGGCGGAGGTGGATCCCCACCGCCGGCCTCGTCGACACCGTCCCGTGCCCGCCGACGATTCGTTCTGCAGAAGCCGGTGGCGCGTGAGATGGTCGTGACGGCTCGGTGGCGCAGCTCGGCGTATTCTCACGACATGCGGATGCGGATGACGGCATCCAGGGTCGCCGGGACGACTCGGGCCGTGAAGTCGAACGGTTCAACCGTGCGCAGCCGTCGTCATCGGCCCGAGATGCTGGAGGAGTGTCCCTCTTGAGTGTCAGCTCCCTGTTCTCGCTGTTCTCCAGTGACCTCGCCATCGATCTCGGTACCGCCAACACGTGCGTCTATGCGCGGGGCAAGGGGATCGTGCTGAACGAACCGTCGATCGTGGCCATCAACAAGGTGACCGGGCGCACCGAAGCGGTGGGGCGCGAGGCGAAGGAGATGCTCGGACGCACCCCCGGCAACATCGTCGCCATCAGGCCGATGCGGGACGGGGTGATCGCCGACTTCGAGATCGCCGAGAAGATGTTGACGTACTTCATCAAGAAGGCGCACAACCGGACCGTCTGGGTGCGGCCCCGCATCGTGATCGGCGTGCCGTCCGAGATCACCCAGGTCGAGAAGCGGGCCGTCAAGGACAGCGCCTACCGGGCCAAGGCCAGCGAGGTGCATCTCGTCGAAGAGGCGATGGCGGCGGCCATCGGGGCGGGGATGCCCGTCACCGAGCCGTCCGCCAACATGATCGTCGACATCGGCGGCGGCACCACCGACATCGCGGTGATCTCGCTCGCCGGCATCGTCTACAGCAAGGCGGTGCGCGTCGCCGGCAACGAGATGGACGAGGCGATCATCCAGTACATCAAGAAGACCTACAACTTGCTGATCGGCGAGCGCACCTCCGAGACGATCAAGATGCGGATGGGGTCTGCGTGCGGGCTCGACGGCCGCATCACCATGGAGATCAAGGGCCGCCACCTCGTCGAGGGCGTGCCGAAGACGATTACAATCACCGACGAGGAGATTCGCGAGGCGTTGGCGGACACCGTGCGCGTGATCGTCGATGCGGTTCGGGTCGCGCTGGAGCGGACCCCGCCCGAGCTGTCCGCCGACATCGTCGACCGGGGGATCGTGCTGACGGGCGGCGGGTCCCTGCTGAAGAACCTCGACAAGCGGCTGCGGGAGGAGACCGGGCTCCCCCTGGCCCTGGCCGAGGACCCGCTGGCATCGGTCGTGCTGGGCGCGGGCCGGATGCTGTCGGACTTCGGTCTGCTGCGGAAGATCTCCATTGATTGACCTGACGCGTCGCACCGGCGTCTCCCTGCTGGTGGCGGTGGTCGGCCACCTCGTGCTGTTGTCGACCCAGGCCAACACCGCTGCCGGCGTGCCGGTTCTCCAGACCGTCGCGTTCGGCGTTTTCTCGGAGGTCCAGCGCGCCGTGACGGGGACGGTGGGGACGGTCGGCGGGCTGTGGAGCGGGTACGTCGAGCTGCAGGCGGTTCGCGCCGAGAACGAATCGTTGCGCCGGGAGCTCGACTCGGTCAGGCTGCAGTGGCAACTGGACCGGGCCGGCGCGCAGAGGGTCCGCGGCCTGGAAGCTCTGCTCGGGTTGCGGGACGCCGCGGGCCTCGCCACCGTCGGCGCCCGGATCATCGGCAACGACGCCACGCCGTACTTCCGGACCGTGACCATCGACCGGGGGCGGCGCGACGGCGTCCGCCCCGACGCGGCGGTCGTGTCCGCGGCCGGCGTGGTGGGGCGCGTCGTCGACGAGCCCGGGCACCGGGCGTCGCGCGTCCAGTTGCTGATCGACCGGAACGCGGCGGCGGGAGCGCTCGTCGAGAGGAGCCGGGTGGCCGGGCTGGTGATGGGCGACGCGGACGATCGGCTGCTGCGGATGGAGTACGTGTCGAACCTCGAGGACGTCGAGGTGGGAGACACGGTCGTGACGTCCGGAAGCGACGGCATCTATCCCAAGGGGTTCGTCATCGGGGACGTCACCGTCGTGCAGCGGGGTCCCGGGCTGTATCGCACCATCCACGTCCGTCCGCGCATCAGGTTCGGCGACCTCGACGAGGTGCTGGTCATCCTGCCCGATTCGCCGCCTCCGGCACCTCTGGCGGCGGCGGGCGGTGGTGGATGAGGGTCGCGTGGATCGCTTTCGCCCTCGCCGCGGCGTTGGCGGTACAGACGACGCTCGTGGAGATGGTCGCGGGCACCGGGGCGCCCCTCGACCTCGTGCTCATGGTGGTCATGGTCGTGGCCATCGTGAACGGACCCCGGGCCGGCTTGTGGACCGGCACCGTCGGCGGGCTGCTTCAGGACGCCCTGTCGGGCGGCGTCGTGGGGATGGGCGGCCTGGCGAAGACGGTGGTGGGTTATCTCGGCGGGCAGTTCGCCGCCCAGTTCATGGTGACGCGCCTGTGGCACAAGGCGCTGGTCTTCGTCGGCGGCTCGCTGCTCCACGCCGCCCTGTTCGTCGGCGGCTACAGCCTGCTGTTCGAGGACCGCGTGGTCGTCACCCAGCGCGATCTGCTGATGCAGGCGGCGGCCAACACCGTCGTCGGTCTGGTGGTGGCGGTGGGGCTGCAGACGATTCCGGACGAGGCCGAACGGCAGCGCCTGCGGGGGCGGTGGCCGGGCGGCCGCCACGCCGAGTAGAACGAGCAGAAGCCGAGCAGAGGCAGAGACCGAGCCGATGAGCAGCATGTCCAGCCGGTTCGCACCGGGCGCGATGGAGCGGCCGCGCGACAGCCTCGCCATTCTGCTGGCGATGTGGCGGTGGGGCATCGTCCTCGTGTTCGCCGGCCTGGCGGTCGGGTTCTGGTGGTTGCAGGTCGTCCAGTACGACAAGTACCGCCAGCATGCGGAGGACAATCACCAGCGCACCCTGGTTCTCAGCGCGCCGCGGGGCGCGGTGCTGGACCGGGACGGCCGCGTGCTGGCCGAGAACCGCAATTCGCTCAACATCACGCTGTCCCGCGAGCAGGCCGAGGACCTCGATGGCACCGTGGCCCTTCTCGCCGACCTGTCCGGCGTGCCGTTGTCGGAGCTCCGGGCCATCGTGGAACGGCACCGGCGGGACCCGCCCTTCCGGCCGGTGGTCCTGATTCGCGACGCCGCGTTCGACCAGGTGGCGGCGGTCGCCGCGCATGCCCGGGAGCTTCCGGGCATCTACGTGCAGGAGCTTCCCGTCCGGTTCTATCCGGCCGGCGAGGTGGCCGCGCACATCCTGGGGTACGTCGGCGAGGTCAGCGAAGCCGAGATGGCGACGCCGGAGTTCGAGGGCGTGCGGCGCGGCGCGATCGTCGGCAAGTCCGGCATCGAACGCACCTACAACCGGCTGTTGATGGGCCGCGACGGCGCGCGGCGGGTCGTCGTCGACAACGTCGGCCGCGAGATCCGGGTCCTCGACGAGCGCTTGCCGCTCGAGGGCCGGCAGATCCAGCTCACCCTCGACTACGATCTGCAGGAGGCGGCGGAGGACGCCTTCGGCGACGCCGGGTTCAACGGCTCGGCGGTGTTCCTGGATCCCCGCTCGGGCGAGATCCTCGCCCTCGTCAGCCGTCCCGCCTACGACCCGAACGTCTTCGCCCGCGGCATCGACGGCGAGACCTGGGGCCGGCTCAACCGCGACCGGCTTCGCCCGCTGAACCACCGCGCGTTGCAGGGGCGGTACTCGCCGGGGTCGACCTTCAAGGTGGCGATGGCGGTCGCGGCACTCGAGGAGGGGGTGGTCACTCCCGACTTCCGCGTGGCATGCCCCGGCGGGCGCGTCGTGCACGGGCGTTTCTTCCGGTGCCACTCGACGCACGGCTCGGTCGACATGCGCGAGGCCCTCGAGAAGTCCTGCAATTCCTACTTCTATGCGCTCGGTGAGAAGATGGAGATCGACCAGATCCACAAGTGGGCGACGGCCCTGGGTCTGGGCGAACTCTCCGGCGTCGATCTGCCGCACGAGGTGCAGGGGCTGATGCCGTCCACCGCCTGGAAGCGGGAGCGGCGCGGCGAGCGCTGGTACCCCGGCGAGACCATCTCCGTCGCCATCGGCCAGGGGGCGGTGTCGGTGACGCCGATCTCGCTCGCGGTGATGATGGCGACGGTCGCCAACGGCGGCACGCGCGTCACCCCGCACCTGCTCGCGGCCGTCAACGAGGGGCAGGGGTTCGAGCGGGTGCGCCGACCGGTGCCCCGTTCCCGGGTGTCCATCAGCCCGACGACGCTGGACGTGGTCACGGAAGGGCTCTGGTTCGTGGTCAACCGGGCCGGGACGGGCCGGCGCGGTCGTATCTACGAGCGCGACGTGATGGGCAAGACCGGCACGGCCCAGGTGATCTCCCTGCAGGGCCGGGCCGCGGCGGCGGGCAGCTCGGACCAGGACCTTCGGGACCACGGGTGGTTCGTCTTCGCGGCCCCCGCCGGAGCACCCGAGATCGCGGGCGCCGTCTTCGGCGAGCACAACGAGCACGGTTACCTGTCGGCCCCCATCGCGAGGCACGTCCTCGAGACGTACTTCGCCAAGAAGGACGGTCAGCCGCGGCCGACGCTGCCGGTGCCGCCGTTCGCGAGGAGGGCCCCGGCGGTGCTGGCGGCGGATCAATAGGAGTCTGCGCGGTAACGGATTGGGCTCCTGCAGGGCGGGTTTGGCACCAGGCGGAGGCCGCAACGTGACCTTGCGGTCGCGTTCGGCCACGATTGGCGGGCCTGGAGTCTGCGCGATAGAACGGCGTGGTCTCCTGCGGGGGCGAGTTGGGCGCCAGGCGGAGGCCGCAGCGCGATCTTGCGGTCGCGTTCGGCGACGGTTGGCGGGCCGGGAGCGGCGGAGTCGGTGAGACCGGGACCGAGCGGTCCCGACCGACACCGGGCTGCAGATGCTGGAGCAACGACTCTATCGCCACATCGACTGGCTGCTGCTGGGAGCGCTGTTCCTCCTGTCGGCCATCGGCGTGGCGATGATCTACAGCACGACGTACGATCCCACGACGGGCGGCGCAGGCCCCCTGGTCTCGATCCAGTTGTGGGCGCTCGGCCTCGGCTTCGTGGCCCTGATCGTCACCCTCTCGGTCGACTACCGGTGGTTCGCCGACCTGTCGCCCCTCATCTTCGTGGGCCTGGTCGGCCTGGTCGCCTACGCCCTCCTGTTCGGGACGACCGGCGGCGGCGCCCGACGCTGGATCGATCTGGGGGTCTTCAACCTTCAGCCCTCGGAGTTCGCCCGCATGGTCGTGGCCCTGGGGCTGGCGACGCTGTTCACGCGCCTCCGGTGGAGGGGGCGCTCTCCCTTCGGCTGGGTGATGGCGGTGCTCATCGTCGGGATCCCGTTCGTGCTGATCGCGCAGCAGCCCGATCTCGGCACCGCCGTGACCCTGTTGCCGGTCGCACTGGTCATCTTCGTCTTCGCCGGGCTCCCGCTGCGGTACGTGGGCCTGCTGATGGTGGTGGGCACCCTGAGTGCGCCGGCGGTGTGGGCCTACGGCCTGGCGGACTATCAGCGGGAGCGCATCCTGAGCTTCCTGGATCCCGAGAAGGACCCCCGCGGGGCGGGATACCAGCAGCTTCAGGCCAAGATCACGGCCGGATCGGGGGGGGCGACGGGCAAGGGGTTCCTGAGGGGGACCCAGAGCCAGTACAACTTCCTGCCGGTCGCGCACAACGATTTCGTTTTTTCGGTACTCGCGGAAGAACAAGGGTTTCTGGGCGTGGTGGTTGCGCTCGGCTTGTATCTGTTCGTCATCCTGCGCGGGATGGATGCGGCTCGACTGGCCAAGGACCGTCTGGGCATGTATCTCGTCGTCGGGATCATGGCCGGCTTCACGTTTCAGGTGATCTACAACATCGCCATGTCGGCCGGACTGGCGCCGGTGAAGGGGCTCACCCTGCCGCTGATGAGCTACGGCGGCTCGTCGGTGATCGCCACGCTGGCGGCTTTCGGGTTCGTGCTCAACGTGCGAATGCGAAGGTTCACGAACTGAGCGCAGCTCTCCCACCGTATCGAGACGTTCGGAAACCCGCCCTGGACGTGGCCGGGCGCGCTGCCCGGCGCACGCGAATCCGGTAGACACGCCGGCCGGAAGGCGCCCGAAGGGGGCGGCCAGCCGGTTCGGCAGATTCCGCGCCGTAGAACGGCGCCGCCTCCGGAGGACGCGCAGACTCCCTGGAGGGTTGGTTGGGCGCCCGGCGGAGCAGGCGACGATGGGCGGGCTGGCGCCGCCGAGGCGAAGCGCGCCGCCCGCCGCCGATTTCGCTCGTCGACGCCCGCGCGCCCGGTCGGGGGCGGGCATCCGGGCTCGGCGCCGGGCATCGCGGCGTCACCCATCTGGAGTGTTGGTGATGAACAAGGAGATGATCATCTCCGCCAGCGGCCACGAGACGATGGCCGCCATTCTCGAGGACGACGAGGTCGTCGAGATATCGGTCGAGCGCGAAAAGTCCCGCAGCGTCGCGGGGAACATCTACAAGGGCCGCGTCTCGAAGGTGCTGCCGGGCATGCAGGCCGCCTTCGTCGATCTCGGGGTCGAGCGCGACGGCTTCCTTTACGTATCCGACGTCATCGATCCCATGGCGTCCCTCGACGGCATCGACGCCGCCGACGCGGAGGGCGTCGCCGCCGAGCCGCCCGCGGCGCCCGACGGCCAGGGCAACGGCGGCCCCCGGGGGCGGGGCCGGGGGCGCGACCGCAACGCCGGCGACCAGCCGATCGACAAGCTGCTGACCGCCGGTCAGGAGATCATCGTTCAGGTGGTCAAGGAGCCCCTGGGCACGAAGGGCGCGCGCATCACGTCGCACGTCACGATTCCCGGCCGGTTCCTGGTATTCATGCCGACGGTCGAGCACATCGGCGTGTCGCGCAAGATCGTGTCGCGCGAGCAGCGCGGCCGCCTGCGGCGCATCGTTCGCGACTTCCGCGCCGAGCACGAGATGCCGGGCGGCGTGATCATCCGGACCGCCGCCGCGGAGCGGCCCGAGGAGGACATCGTCAGCGACCTCACCTACTTTCACGAGCTGTGGTCGGACACCCTCAAGAAGAGCGAGTCCCGCCGGGCGCCCGCCGTCATCCACCGCGAGGAGAGCCTGGTCGCCAAGCTGCTGCGCGACCTGTTGACCGACGACTTCTCCGCGATTCGCATCGACCATCGCGGCGAGTACCGCAAGGCGGTGAAGCTGGTCCAGCGGATCATGCCGGACCTCGTGTCCCGGGTGCACCACTACGACAAGAGCTTCCCGATCTTCGAGGAGTACGGGGTGCAGTCGGAGATCGACAAGGCGCTCCGGAGCAAGGTCTGGCTGAAGTCCGGCGGCTATCTCGTCATCAACCAGACCGAGGCCCTGGTGGCCATCGACGTCAACACCGGGCGCTACGTCGGCAAGCGGACGGGGCGGCTCGAGGACACCATCGTCAAGACCAACCTCGAGGCGGCGAAGGAGATCGTCCGCCAGATCCGCCTCCGCGACCTCGGCGGCATCATCGTCCTCGACTTCATCGACATGGAGGAGCGGAAGAACCGCCAGAAGGTGTACCAGCTCTTCGAGCAGGAGATCCGCCGCGACCGGTCGCCGTCGAAGGCGGTGCAGGTGTCCGAGTTCGGGCTCATCATCACCACCCGCAAGCGCGTCAAGCAGAGTCTCGAGCGGCAGTTGACGGAGCCGTGTCCTTACTGCTCCGGGAGCGCCGTGGTCAAGTCCACCTCGACCATCTGCTTCGAGATCCTCGCGGAGCTGCGGAAGGTCAGCGGCGATCTGAACGGCCACCGCATCCAGCTCCGGGTCAACCCGGACGTGGCGCGGGCGCTGAAGTCGGAGGAGCGCGGGGTACTGAAGGAGATCGAGCGCACCCTCGATCGCGAGGTCACGCTGCGCCCCGACGCGATCCTGCATCACGAGCAGTTCGACGTGACGGCCATGTAGTAGCCGACCCGCGGTCGATCGTCGGCGCTCGGAGCCGGTTCCGTCCGGCCGCAGGCCCGCTTCGCGCGGCGGCGGCGACGATGGCGTCGCACGCCGGCCCGCCGTCCTGCGTACCGCGTCGGGCGGGTACGGCGACGTGGACGACGTGACGGGCGATGCAGCGGGGCTGCGGCGGGTCGTCGGCGCTCGGAGCGCGGTTCCGCCCCCCGCCCCGCGCCGACGCCGTGTGGGCGACAGGGCGGGCCGCAGCGGGTCATCGGTCCCGGGGGCCGGGTTCGGTCCACCGTATCGCGTCGAACCGTCGGATCGTGCCGCGGCCCACGACGACCCCCTCGTTCTGAAGGAGCCGCCGCTTTCGCAGCGGATCGCTGTAGCCCCCGAGACGGCCGCCGGCCCCGACCACGCGATGGCAGGGGACGCTGGGCAGGCGGCAGGTCCGCATGATGGTGCCGACGGCGCGCCAGGCCCGGGGGCGCCCGGCGAGGGCCGCCACGTCGCCGTAGGTGGCGACCCGGCCACGGGGGATACGTCGGACGACCGCGATCACGCGGGCGTGGAAGGAACGGTCGGGGGTTGCCTTGGAGGCGGTCACCGATCCTGGCCCGCCAATCGTCGCCTGCGGCTCCGGCTGGCGCTCGACCAATCCTGCCGGAGCAGGCGCCTCTCCGCGGCCCGGGCGCCCGGTCCGAGGCGGCGCCGGACGGAGGCTACTCCGTCGGGGTCGTCTTCCAGACGTCGTGGATCAGCCCGGTCTGGATGAGCTTGGTCGCGAAGACGATCTGCCCGGCATGGGTCGTGAAGTGGAGCACCTGGTTCAGGATGAGCTCGCCGAAGGTGAGGGTCTTGCCGTTCAGCTCCGTCGTCTCGGTGAGCCGCGCGGCGTCGAACGCGGCGAGCGCCCGGTCCGCCTCGGCCATCGCGAAGTCGAACCGGGCCAGCAGGTCCTCCTTCGGCAGCGGGCCCGGCTCCGCGAACTCGGCGTCGCGGTCGCGCCGATAGCCGTTCCCGCCCACCCCGTGGCCGATGTAGAGACGCGTCGAGCCGCACAGGTGCAGCACGAGGTTGCCGACAGCGTTCGACTCCTCGTTGGCGCGCCACCACAGTTGGCCCTCGTTCAGGGCCTCGATGCACGTCCGCACCTGGCCCGCCTGGTGGACCACGAGGCGCTTGCGGGCGGTGTCCAGCAGCAGCCGGTTTCCAGCGTCACTCATCGTCGAATCCTCGTTCCGGAAGTCGCCGCGCCCCGGCGAACGCACCAGAATCCTGCTTCCGCGAAGCCGCCGCCGCGACGGCAGGCTCGCCGCGAACGCCTCGTCGACGGCGGTGTCGTCCACCTGCTCGCGGCCCCGGATCCCGGTGCCCCGCGCCGCCGACGTCGGTCCCGCTCACCGATACACCCTCGGGAAGTAGCAGACGCCGGCGACCCCGACATCGTACACGGCGCAGGCCGTCGCATACCAGGGCGGCATCGATTCCGACGGCAGGAGCCCCGCCCCGTGGAGCAGGCCGAGACCGGCGTGACCCGCGAAGGCCAGGGCGAGCAGGGTCAACGCCGTACCCGGCTCGCGGGTCACCGCGACGGAGGCGAGCACGAGGAAGCCGACCGCGAGGGCGATGTCGAGTCCGCTGCCGGCGGTCGATTCCTGGGCCAGCGCGAATCCGACGTAGACCCCGGCGTCGAGCGTCAGCATCATCGCCGCGAACTGGGCGAGACGGAGCTCGGCGACCAGGCGGGCGGGCGAGCTGGTGTCGGCCCGGACCGCCACGAGGGCCAGCCTGACGAGGATGATCGCGAGGGCGGCCCCGGCCACGAGCAAGGCGCGCGCGCTGTCGGTCATGGTGGTTGCACGGGTCTCGTGTTCCCGATGACGGGGTCGCCGGCGCCGGGCGGGCTGGCCGGAGCCTCCATCATGATACCCGCCCGATCGGCCCGGGCGACGGTCTCGGCGGCCCATGGTGGACTTCGCCTCGCACCGAAATCCGTGATTGGGCCGGCGGGCGGAAGGGCGCCCGGCGCGGCAGGGCGCGACGAGATTGGTTCCGGGCACGAGGCCTGCGCCGGTGGCTCCCGGTGACGGCGCAGAGCTTCCGGATCCGTGACTGGGCCGGCGGGCGGAAGGGCGCCCGGCGTGGCGGGGCGCGACGAGATTGGTTCCGGGCACGAGGCCTGCGCCGGTCGCTCCCGGTGACGACGCAGGGCTTCCTGATCCGTGATTGGGCCGGCGGGCGGAAGGGCGCCCGGCGTGGCGGGGCGCGACTAGATTGGTTCCGGGCACGAGGCCGGCGCCGGTCGCTCCCGGT
>JAJEFC010000111.1 GCA_022820675.1 Vicinamibacteria bacterium
CCGCGAGCCGGCGCGCCGCCGCGCGCTGCCGGCCGACCCACGCGCCATAGGCGGCTACGAAGGCCTCGAACCGGGGGAGACACTCCGGGAACGTCCCCTTCGCCGCGATGTCCTGCATCACCAGCACGCGGTCGTCGACGCCGTCGACCTGCGTCGTCACCAGCGGCACGTCCACCGCCGGCATGCACGCCGACCGGATCCGCGGCGGCCGGCCCGGCTCCAGCGCCCAGTCGGCCGCCGCGCCGTGGCCGATGGCGTAGATGTGCGTGTCCCGGTACCGGAGCTCGATCTCCTGTTCCTCGTCGGTCAGCAGGGCGGGGTCCACGCGCGGGTACTCGGCCAGCTCCCCCGCCTCGACCTCGCATTCGAGACGGGCCTCGAACAGGCGCCGTTCAGCCCGATCCGTGCCGGGCGGCGCCTCGGGCCGACGGTTCGCGAAGACCACCGTCAAGATGTGCCCGCCCCCGTACGGCCGGCGCCGCACGTCGACCTGGGCGTCCCATGCAGGCGTTGCGGCCCCCTCGGGGCCCGGAGGAGTTGCCGGAGAGACGTTCGAGAAGGTGGCCGTGACGAGGTCGCCATCCCGATACGGTCGGCGGCGCACGTGCCGTCTCACGCCGACCGGCGCCTCGGCCTCGCCGTCGGGCCAGATCAGACCGCATTCGAACGGCGTACGCTCGTAGCGCGCGCGGGACCCGCCGCCGTCGTCCGTTCCGCCGACGCCGGGATGATCGCCCCCCCGGTGGGCCACGAACCGGCCCGACGGGCCGCGTTCGCGCACCCGCCGGTAGCTCGCCGCAGACGCGGTGACGCGCAGGCGCGCATCGCCGCGCACGTAGAAGGACACCCCGACCGAAGACGGGGGCACGTAGCGGCGGCGGCCCACCGGCCGCGCCGCAACGCCGCCCGGCGCCCCTTCGGCGCCGACCGGCGGGTCATCGTCCTCCTCGTCGTCCGGCACCGCCGCCGACTCGGGCCCGTGCGCTTCCCGCGGGTCCGCCGGCCCCCCGGCCGGAGCGTGCCGGGGTTCGTCCCCGTCCTCCTCCGGCTGCGCGGGATCGAGCCCGGTCATTCCCCAACCGGCCGGATCGACCGGGTGCAGCACCCCGGCCGGGTAACGTTCGACGGGCGAGCCGCGCAACCAGCCGGAACCCGCCGGACCGACGAGCTGGCCGCGCACCCAGTCGAGCAAACGCCGTCGCTGAACGCGGAGACCGGCGCCGGCCGATTCCCTTCCCTCCGCCCCCGCCCCATTGCGCCCCGGCCCGTCGCCGCGCCCGCTTCCGGTCCCGGCCGCCACGCGCTCCGGGCCGTTCGGCTCGACGCCATCGCGCTCCGGCTCCCGCTGGACCCGGTCCACCGGGCTCCCGCCGTTCTCGGGGCAACGCGGGGTCGTCATCACGGGACCGTCGTTTCAGACGTGGAGCTCCGCCGGCGGGCGTTCGACAAGCCCGGACCGGGATGACCCGAGCCTGGGTGCACGTCAGATTCGTGAGATGGCTGCCACCCTGGGCTGTCGGCTCCCGATTCTCGGTGTTCTCGGCTGCGAAACCCCTCCGGAACGCGCCGTCCCGGCCTCGCGGTACGGTTTGCGGTCCGCGTCTCACTTTCCTGACGTGCGCCCCCCGAGCCTTGACCCGAGGACGAATAGAATCGTATTCTAGCCGTCATGAGCACGACCGTGCATCTTCCGGCGGACCTGCTCGCCGCCGTGGACCGCGAGGCGCAGGGGCGCAAGCTGAGCCGGAACCGCTACATCATCAACGCCCTCGAGCGGGCGCTGGCGACCGAGACCTCGTGGAGCACCAGGTTCGTCGAAGAGCTGGCGGCGGCGCAGGCCGACGGCTCGGGCGCGGCCCTGGAGGACCTTCGCGGCGCCGTCGCGGCGCACAGGACGAGGAAGGGGCCGCCCGCGCTTTGACCTACGTGCTCGATACGAACACGCTGTCGTTCGCCCTCGCGGGCGACCCGGCGGTGTGCCGGCGCATGCTGTCGGAGTCGCGTACCGACGTCCGGTTGCCGCAGCCCGCGGCGGCGGAGATCGAGTACGGCCTCGCACGCCTGCCCGCGTCCAGGAAGCGCGACCGCCTGGTCGAGCGCTTCCACGTGTTCCTCGCGGAAATACCCCGCATGGCGTGGACGGACGCGGTGAGCCGGGCATTCGGTGCGGCAAAGGCCGACCTGGAACGCCGCGGCGTCCGGATCGAGGACTTCGACGTCGCCATCGCCGCTCATGCGCTTGCCGGCGACGGCACCCTGGTCAGCGACAACGTCGATCACATGCGCCGCATTCCCGGTCTTCGCGTCGAGAATTGGCGCAGGCGCGATCCGGAGACGCCGCGAAGGCGATAGCGACGCGCCGACGGCCGTTCGGCCGCCTTCTGCCGACTCTCACCGACCGAGCAGGTTGCGGTGCACCACCGCGACCCCGTGCATGTAGCCGCCGAAGCGCGCGAAACGCGGGTCGGCGGCGAGGAAGATCTCCTCCCGCGCCGCCTCGTTTCGGCCCCACGCCTCGTGGTAGAGCCCGCGGTAGAGGTGGGCGTAGAAGCGGGCGCTCGCCTGCACGCCGGCCTCGGCGAGGACCTCCTCGGGGGTCATCCGGCCGCGGAACATCTCGTAGATCTCGGGCATGGGCCGGCGCCGGTCGCGCCCCACCGGCAGCAGCGCCTCGAGCGCCGCCTCGGGCGACTCGCCGCGGGCGACGCACAGGAAGTGCCACGCGGCGTTCTCGACGTCGTTGGGGTTGACGATGCGGTGGTCCTCGAACTGCCGGCGGCAGTCGTCGTAGCGTCCCGCGTAGTAAAGGGCGATGCCCCGCTGCCAGAACTGGGGGGCCGCGTCGGGCCGCGCCCGCGCCACCTGGTCGAAACCGGCCACCGACTCGTCGATGCGGCCGGCAAGGAAGTCGGCCTCGGCCTGACGCATGATCTGGCCCGCCGTCTGGGCCTCGACGGCGGCGGCCCCGGCCACGAGCGTCAGGGCGGCCAACCCGACGCGGGACATTGTCGGAATGCTCCTCGGCATGTTCTCACCTCAATCCTGACGGCAGGCGCCTGTCCGTGCTGCGGCGCGGACTGCCCGGCAGACAGTATACGCAGGCCGTGCGCGGGCCGGCATCCCGGGGCACACGTGAGGCGACCCCTCACCGGTTCAGGCCGGCCATTCCGGTGTGTTTCTCGGCGGCATCGCCTCCATCTCGCCGTGCCGCCTCCCCTGTGAGCCCGCCCCCGACCTGCCGACCGGCCGCCGCCCTTCGAGAGGAATCGACCGGCCCCGAAAACGCCCGCCGGCCGCGCTATAATCGGCCGACACGTAGTACATCCGTAGCCGGGATCCACCCGCGTACGAGATGGAAGAAGGAGAACGAGAAATGAAGAAGATGCTGCTGTTGGGTGCCGTCCTGCTCGTGGGCTTCGCGACCGCCAACCCCGCGGAGGCCCAGGTCGAGGACATGACCTTCTTCCTGACCAGCGCGGGCCCCGGCGACGGCGCCAACCTCGGCGGCCTCGCAGGCGCCGACGCCCACTGCCAGTCGCTGGCCGCGGCGGTCGGGGCCGGGAGCCGGACGTGGCGGGCCTATCTGAGCACGACCGGCGAGGGCGGCGTCAACGCGCGCGACCGCATCGGCGACGGTCCCTGGCAGAACCACGCCGGCGTGGTCGTGGCGCGCGACGTCGACGTGCTGCACTTCGAGAACAACCTCACCAAGGAGACCGTGCTCAACGAGCAGGGCGGGATGACCCCGGGCCGGGGCGACACCCCGAACCAGCACGACATCCTGACCGGGTCTTACCTCGACGGCACCGCCGTCATGAGCGACGGGGACACCACCTGCGGCAACTGGATGTCGAACGCCGACGGCGAGGGCAGCGCCATGGTCGGGCACTTCGACCGCACCGGCGGCGGCCCGAACCCCAACTCGTGGAACTCGGCCCACGGCTCGCGCGGCTGCAGCCAGGCCAACCTGCAGGCCACGGGGGGCAACGGCTACTTCTACTGCTTCGCCACCAACTAGTGCTGCGCCACGGCTGAAGGTTCGGGCATGAGTGCTGTGATCGTCAACGATTGCGCGGCCGAACCATGTCCGTATCCGAAGGTTGTGACTTGACGGACCACTAGTCGTCTGCGCCGCAGCACGGCGCGGACTCCCGCTGATCGGGTCGGGCGGGCAGCAGCCGCAAGGGCGTGCTGCCCGCCCCCGAACCCGACCAGGGAGCCCGATGATCGACCTGAACGATCTCGTTGAGAAGCTGCATCAGATGCGCGTGCACGGTGCGCGTTCGTCGCCTGAGCGGACTGTGCTGCACACGCACCTGTTCGGGTACATCTTCGACGACGACATCGAGGCCGCCGGCACGAACCCGCGCGAGCTCGAGCGGCACTACAGGATCCGGTATGCGAATGTCGACGTTCGCACCGAGAGGGCCGGACGCGCAATCTCGAAGACCGCGGTCAGGACCGGACCTATCGCGACGGCGGTCAGGGCCGGACGCAATCTCAAGGAGGTCATGACGGTGAATCCCGAGGTCGAGCGTCGGTGGCGCCGCCCCGAGCCCGAATAGCCCGAGAGCCGGCGCGGGGCGTGGGCAGTCGCCGCTATAGAATCTCTCCGATGCCTCGTTCCCCTCGCCCTGCGCGGCCGCCGTCGACCCCCGCACCGTCGGCTGCGGATTCCCCGTCGCGGTCACGTTCCGCGTCCGCCGTCCGCCATGCCCCCGCGATCCTGATCCTCTCTGCATCGACCGGCCTCGGAATCGCCCTGGCCCTCACCGCCGAGCGGCCGGTCCCGGAATCGGAGGTCGTCGACCGCCCCGTCCAGGTGACCGCCGACGGCTACGTGTCGTCGGACACCTGCCGCGCCTGCCACCCGTCGGAGTACGAGAGCTGGCACGGGTCGTACCACCGGACGATGACCCAGGTCGCGACCCCCGACACCGTCGCCGCCGACTTCGACGGCGTGCGGATCGACGCGGTGCACGGGAGCCCGATGCAGCTCGAGCGCCGGGGCGACGAGCTGTGGGCGGAGTTCGACGACCCCGGGTGGGAGGGGCCGGACGCCGATCGGCCCCGCATCCGGCGGCGCGTGGTCATGATGACGGGGTCGCATCACCAGAACGTCTACTGGTACGCCACCGGGCACGACCGGGGCCTGAACGTGCTGCCCGGGGCGTATCTGCTCGACGAAGAGCAGTGGGTGCCGCGCAGCTCGCTCGTCCTGCACCCGCCGGGGCAGTCGCTGGCCATGCTCGACGGCCACTGGAACGCGGTGTGCATCGTCTGCCACACCACGCAGGGGCGCACCGCCTTCGACACGCCGTACCGCTCGGTGCCGTTCGTGGAGCAGGCCGTGGACACCACCGCGGCGGAGTTCGGCATCGCCTGCGAGTCGTGCCACGGCCCCGCCGAGGCCCACGTCGAGGCCAACCGCAACCCGCTGCGGCGCTACGCGCGCCATCTCGCGGGAGACGGCGACCCGACCATCGTGCAGCCCGAGCTCCTCGATCCCGTGCGGTCGTCGCAGGTCTGCGGGCAGTGCCACAGCGTGTGGGAGTACTACGAGCCCGAGCACGAGCGGCGGGCGAGCCGCGAGGGGCTCCCCTACCGCCCCGGCGACGAGCTGCGCGACACGCGGTTCATCGTCCAGCCCGCGGCCGACCGCACCTCGGCCGACATCCGGGCGCTGGTCGCCGCCGACCCCGATTTCGTCCGCGGGTCGTTCTGGCCCGACGGCACCATCCGGGTCTCGGGCCGCGAGTACAACGGGCTGCTCGACTCGCCCTGCTTCCGCGACGCGGAGGCCCCGGAGCGCACCCTGAGCTGCTTCTCGTGCCACGCCATGCACAAGACCGCCGACGACCCGCGGACCGTCGCCGAGTGGGCCGACACCCACCAGGTGTCGGCGGGCATGGACGGCGACGAGGCGTGCCTGCAGTGCCACGAGCCGCTGCGCGCGGACCCTGCCGCGCATACCCGCCACGCCCCGGACTCGGCGGGGAGCCGGTGCTACAACTGCCACATGCCGTACACGAGCTACGGGCTGCTGAAGGCGATACGCAGCCATACGGTGGGAAGCCCGTCGGCGGCGGAGACGGTGCAGTTGGGGCGGCCCAACGCCTGCAACCTGTGCCACCTCGACAAGACCGTGGCATGGACCGCGGAAGCGCTCGACGAGTGGTACGACGTGCCCGTCCCCCCGATGCGGAACGGCGACCGCACGGTGGCGGCGGGGCTGCGCTGGATGCTGTCCGGCGACGCGGGGCTGCGGGCCCTCACCGCCTGGAGCATGGGCTGGGGGCCGGCCCAGGAGGCCTCGGGCACGACCTGGATGGTGCCCCACCTCGGCGAGGCCCTCGGCGACCCCTACGACGCGGTGCGGTTCATCGCCGCCCGCTCGCTGCGCAGCCTGCCGGGCTACGCGAACCTCGACTACGACTTCGTCGGTCCACGGCAGGCGCGCGTCGACGCCGCGGTGCGGGTGCTCCGCGAATGGCGGGCCTCGCCGGCCGCCCGCCTGCGCCGCGAGCCCGAGCTGCTCGTCGACCCGCGCGGCGAGCTGCGGGTCGACGCCATGCGGCGGCTCTTCGACGCCCGCGACCGTCGGCCGCTCTTCCTCCGAGAATAGTGGCTCAGCGAACCGCTCCCGACGTCGACTACGCGGCCCGCCACCTCCGATTCGGGTGGTGGTCGCTGCTGGTCTTTCTCTCCGTCGGCTTCGCCCTCGAGCTGCTGCACGGGTTCAAGGCGGGCTTCTATCTCGACGTCACCAACGAGACGCGGCGGCTCATGTGGACCCTGGCCCACGCCCACGGCGCCCTGCTGGGCCTCGTGCACGTCGCCTGGGCGCTGTGCCTGCGGGCGTTCCCCGACCTCGAGGACGGAAACCAGCGGGTGGCCTCGCCGTGCCTGATGGGGGCGAGCGTGCTGTTGCCGGGCGGGTTCTTCGCGGGCGGGGTGCAGCTCTACGGGGGAGATCCGGGACTGGGCATCATCGTGGTGCCCGCGGGGGCCGCGTGCCTGGCGACCGCCGTGTTCCTGACCGCGCGCGCCACCCGGAGGCGCGGGTAGGGGGACGCGACCGCGCGCCTGGTGTGTCCTGTTCCCCACGCGCCGGTGATGCGCCCGAAAGCGGCCGTGGCCCGCGCAACCGCACCTTCAGAGCGTCAGGAGTCAGCGCATCCGAGAGAGGTCGGCGAACCACGGATGCACTGCGGCGTAGCGAAGGCGGCGAACGCGAGGCGGGACCACTCGGCCGGGCAGCCGCGCCTGACGGCGCCCCTACCCGGCCGACTCCGTCCTCCAGTCGTCCGCGACGACGACTACTCGGCCGCGGTCACCTTGATCTCGACTTCCGCGTGCGAGATCAGCATGGCATCGCTGACGAAGGCGCGCAGCATGTAGTCGCCCGGCTCCTCGAAGGTGACGGTGGTCTCGAGCGTGCCCGACGTCCAGCCGTCGCCTTCCATGCCCTCCTCCCATTCCTGGTACCCGTAGGGCTCGAACTCGGCGTCGGCGGGTCCGCGGTACACGGCCCACAGCACCGAGATGTGGTTCCGGGTCGGGGTCGGGCGGGTATAGCTCGGGATGTTGTCGGGAATCCGCGGTGCGCCGGGCGGCGGCACCAGCGTCGGGTCGCGGCGGCGCCGCGGGTTGCTGTCGTCGCGTTCGGCGACCGGCGTCGGCAGATCGTCGTCGGTCACCCGGGCGGTGAGGGTCACCGGGGTCCCCACCGCGACCGTGTCGTGGCTCGCCTCTACGGTGACCACCGGGTAGAGGTTCGTGTACAGCTCGTCCAGGCCCCGGCCGAACTGCGTCCGGGCGTTGGACGTGATGGTATTGACGTCGATCTCCCACTCGGGCTGCAGCCAGCCGTAGGCCCGCTGGGTGCTCCCCTGCCGGGTCACCTCCCAGATCAGCTCGGCGTCGCGGGGGAAGTCCGCGGGCACGTGCACGTCGAACTGGTACCGGTTGGTGCGGGGATAGAAGTAGGTGGGCTGGCCGCGGTCGGGCTCGCCCGGCGAGAAGAAGTTGTCCTCGCCCACCGGCACGTTCGGCCGCTCGCGGTAGTTGCGGTTCAGATAGCCGTAGTGGAACTGGAAGCTCCCGTCCTCGTTGCGCGTCCACCCCTCGAAGATGGGCTGGATGTCCTGCCCCGAGTTGAACCGCTGCTGGGGCTGGGCCACGATGGGCACGTCGCGGCGGCTCACCTGAGCCGACGCGCTCGCAGCCGCCAGCACCAGTACCGCCCCCAACCCAACGGCGAGCCACCGTCGCACGGCCCGTCGACCTAGAAGCTGCATGCTCACTTTCCGTTCCCTTCTGCTGCTTGAAAAAAGCCCTCTGCGGGAGCCGCGGCGGCCCCCGCAGAGGGCATGGGTCTGGCCCGAAATCGTCGCCTGCGGCTACGTTCGCCGCCCGCCGAGTCTCCCCGGGGCGTCCGCGCCTTCCCTCGACGCAGACGCCCGGCTGAACGCGAAACCGGCCGCCGCTAGTCGTTGTCGGCGTTCGCCCTGGCCTCGAGCTCGGCCGCGTACTCCTCCTCGGAGAGGTCGTGCCAACTGATCCACGCGAAGGCCATCTCGTCGACGGTGCGGCTGCCCCCGCCGGTCCAGTTCTTCGGATCGTGGTTGCCGCGGTTGGCCTGCGTGTTGTCGTGGTAGCTGATCACGTGCAGGGTCGTGCCCGCGGGGTACACCGGCTGCGCATCGTCCTCGTAGTTGTAGACGATGTGCCAGTTGAAGTCGAAGTTGGCGCAACTGACCATCTCCGTCGACCCGTTCGGGTAGATCAGCTCCAGGCACTGCCGGGTCCCCAGGAAGTGCATGTGGGGCTGGAAGCCGGTCAGCTTCCCGGGCAGATACATCTTCTGGTAGCCGTCGTGGCGGGTCACCTGGCCGGCCGGGATGTCGAGCTCGCCGGCCTGCCCGAGCTGGCGCGAGTAGAGGATGTGCTCGGGCTCGTAGTCCTCGGGGTAGAGCACGAAGCCCAGATCCGTCTGGTCGGTCACTTCCTCGCCTACCGAGTGGTAGTGGAAGCTGAACCGCACGCGCGCGTCGCCCGGGAAGAGCCGTCCCGTCCCGTCCGGATACACGTCGGCGTTCTTGCCCACCGCGTACTCGTTCAGGAACGCGTCCTCCGAGCTGTCGTTGAGCAGCGCGTCCGGATCGGTCACCGCGTAGGTCAGGGCATGGTGGACCACCCGCAGGTCGCCGGCCCGGGTCTGGATGGCCTTGATGTAGCGGTCCTCGGGAATGCCGGACGGAACGATGTAGTCGCCCCACCAGTCGCCCGCCTCGGACGGCACGGTGTGCGGCGGCGAGGTCACGATGACGTCGGGCTCGATGGTCCAGGCCCCGAACTCCTGGAACTCGACCGGGGCCGGCGCGTCCTCGGGATTGCCGCGCGGCGCCCCGTTCTGCACCCAGTTGCTGACGGTCAGGATCTCGTCGTCGCTCAGCGACTTGTCGTCCTTGAAGCTCTGGACGCCGACCTTGGGGTCGATGTGCCACGGGGGCATCTCGCGCGCCTCGACCTTGGCGCGGATGGACCGGGCCCACGGCCGCGTTTCCTGGTAGGTCATCAGCGACATCGGGGCCATGTTGTTCGGCCGGTGGCACACCTGGCAGGAGCGCTGCAGGATGGGCTCGATGTCCTTGTGGAACGTCGGGTTCTCCGGCGCCTCGGCCGCGGCCAGGGCCGGGACCATCACCGCTGCTGCCGCCAGACAGCCGAGCACGAATCTGGCGCTTCTCATTCCCCTCACCTCCATGAGTCCCGAATCGCCGAGCGGGCGGACGCACGGCTCGCCCGAATGTCGACCACGTAGCGCAATAGCTTAGCAGCGTCGAGGAGGGCTGTCCACCTCCGACAGGCGGCTGGGTGCACGTCAGCATTGTTGGGACCGGCATGGGCTGGACCATCGCAGAGGCCGACGCCGACATCGCGCGGCACGGCCGGAAGCTCCACCGCTGCTTCGAGACTTCCGGGAACGAAGAGCCGCCAAGGCAGCCTGAGGCTCTCCAACAAATCTGACGTGCACCCCAGGCGGCTCTCCGACCCCGGATTCGGTGCCCCGGCCTTGCTCAGGAGCTCTTCGCGCTGCGCCGCTCGATGTACGTCAGGGCCGCCTGCGTGAGGAAGCCGGACCTGGAGGTCTCGGCGAGCTTCGCGGCGCGGTCGATGAGCACGAGCGCGCGCTGCGGGATCGTCACGCTCAGCCGGACGGTCTTGTTCGAGATCGCCAGCTTGTCGAGATCGACCTGGATGCCCACGAGGAACGCCCCCGGCTCGACTGCGGCCGGGACGGTGGAGGCCGGGTCCGGGATGGGCTCGCCGTCCGCGATCATGCCGTCGAGATGACACAGGATCGCCTCTTCGGCGTTGCGGATGGCCTCGGCCAGATTGTCGCCCTCGGTGAAGCACCCCGGCAGATCGGCGATCTCGACGCTGTAGCCGCCGTCGGCCTCGGCGTGGAGTTTCGCAAGGTAGAGCATCATCGGTCTCTCCAGTCCCAGCCGGCCTGCCGGTAGATGTTGCGGAGCGTCCTGACGTACAGGTCCTTTCGCGGATGCGGCACGGTCACGCGGCCCGGCTTCGTGGGATGCGTGAAGTTCCGGTGGCTGCCGCGACCGCCCGCGTGCCGCCATCCATCGCGCTCCAACCGCCTGATGATCGCCGCGCTGTTCAATATGCAGCCAGTATACATGCGCATGAGATATGCACAGCAGTCGACGACCCGACACGGCGTCGCCCGGCTCCACTTGCTAGGATCGGGGCATGAACTCGGACACCGCGCCGCGGAAGCAGACCGTCGAGGTGCTCGGCAAGCACATGGCGTACGTCGAGACGGGCCGGGGCGATCCCGTCGTCTTCCTGCACGGCAACCCGACCTCGTCGTACCTCTGGCGCAACGTCATGCCCCACGTGGCCCCGCTGGGGCGGTGCCTCGCCCTCGACCTGATCGGCATGGGCGACTCCGACAAGCTGGACGACCCGGGGCCGGGGCGGTACCGCTTCGTCGAGCACCGCGAGTTTCTCGACGCCGCCCTCGCCGCCCTCGGCGTCGCGTCGAACGTCGTCTGGGTGGTCCACGACTGGGGGTCGGCCCTCGGGTTCGACTGGGCGAACCGCCACCGGGGCGCGACCCGCGGCATCGCCTACATGGAGGCGCTGGTCCGCCCGGTGACGTGGGCGGAGTGGCCGGAGGCGGCGCGGCGCGTCTTCCAGGGGTTGCGCTCGGACGCCGGCGAGGGGATGGTGCTCGAGAACAACGTCTTCGTCGAGCGGGTCCTGCCGGGCTCCATCCTGCGTCGGCTCACCGAGGCGGAGATGGCCGTCTACCGGGCCCCCTACGCCGAGCCCGGGGAGTCGCGGCGGCCCACCCTGACGTGGCCGCGCCAGATCCCCATCGACGGCGAGCCCGAGGACGTGACGCGCATCGTCCGGGACTACGCCGAATGGATGGCCGCGAACGACCTCCCCAAGCTGTTCGTCAACGCCGATCCGGGGGCGATCCTGACCGGGGCGCAACGCGAGTTCTGCCGCGGCTGGAAGAACCAGGAGGAGGTGACGGTGGGCGGGCGGCACTTCATCCAGGAGGACTCGCCCGACGAGATCGGACAGGCGGTGGCCGCCTTCGTGCGGCGGCTCGGCGAATGACGACCGACCGGGGTCGGACGGCCGCAGCCGGCGCGGGAACGCCGTCATGCCTCCTGGCAGCCGCTGCGACGACGACGCGGGTGCAGAGGCTGGACACAGAGGGCGGAACGCCCGCGGGCGAAGACGAAGGCGGGGGCTCAAGAGTCGCCGGCGGGCTCGACCTTCGGAGGAACGGCCGAGCGCACGAGGCGCCACGGAATCAGCCGGCCGTCCGTGCGCTGCTGGCCCTCGTCGCCGCCGTAGACGACGGCGGTGTCGCATCGCGGGCGCAGGTCCTGCAGACGCGGGCGCACGCGCCGCACGCCGTCGAACAGGCTGGTCGACGGCGTGGCCGCGGACTTGGCCTCGACGAGGGTGAGAGCGTCAGGCTCGTCCACGACCAGGTCGAGCTCGGCGCCGTGGCGGTCGCGGTAGAACGAGAGGCCGCCGCTCAGGCCGCGGTGGGTGCGATGCTTGACCGCCTCCGAGACCACCCAGGTCTCGAAAAGGGGCCCGCGTAGCGGGTGCGCACGAAGCTGCCGCGGCTCGCGGATGCCCAGGAGCCAGCAGGCGAGGCCGGTGTCGAGGAAGTACAGCTTCGGCATCTTCACCAGCCGCCGGCGCTGCCGCGTGCTGAACGGCCGCAGGTGGAAGGCGACGAAGCTCGCCTCCAGGATGCTGAACCAGGCCTTGGCGGTCGGCTGCGAGATGCCGCAGTCGTCGGCGAGGGCGGAGTAGTTGAGCAGTTGCGCGGTGCGGCCCGCGCAGAGCTCGACGAAGCGCTGGAACGTGGACAGATCTCCGACGTTGCCGATGGCGCGCACGTCGCGCTCGAGGTAGGTGGCGACGTAGGAGCGCAGCCAGTCGGACGGGTCGAGGCTCCGATTGAAGATGTCCGGATAGCCGCCGCTGAAGAGGGCCTCGTCGAGGCTCCCGGGGCAGCGCGGAAAGCGCCGGATCTCGTCCCACGACAGGGGCAGCAGCCGGTGCACGGCGGTCCTTCCCGCCAGCGACTGGCTGACCGACTCGAGCAGCGCCAGGTTCTGCGAGCCGCTCAGGATCCAGCGCCCCGGGGCCCGATCGGCATCGATGATGCCCTGCAGGTACGACAAGAGGTCGGGGACGCGCTGGACCTCGTCGAGGACGGCGCCGCGGGGAAACTGCGCCAGGAACGCCCGCGGGTCCTCGCGAGCGAAGGCCCGGTCGTCGGGCGACTCCAGAGAGCGATAGGGATGGTCGGAGAACATCGTCCGGCAGAGCGTGGTCTTCCCGCTCTGCCGGGGACCGGTAAGGGTGATGGAAGGCGCCCAGGCCGCCGCCCGTTCCAGCTCCGTCTCGAGATCGCGATGGATCACGGCGGAGAATCTATCATGGCGTCAGGCTGATTCAAAACATCATTTTGAATCAGCCCAAGAACCGATCCATGGGCGGCCCGCCAAGATGCGAAGGGAGCTATCGATGACGAACGGCAGTGCGACCGACGATCCTCTGGGGGTGGGACAGCATGGGCTGCCGGCCGACCTGTACGAGGTGACCCAGGTGGACGACGAGGGGCGGCTGTTCATCTCGCCGGTCATCCACGACTGGGAGGCGGTCTCGTCCCGCGGCATCGACACCGTCATCGACCTGGAGGGCGGCCTCGACATCGGCGTGCCGACGGTGCCCAACCAGATCCTGTACGTCTACTTCCCCATCCTCGACGAGGACCTGCCCGACCTCGAGAAGCTCGACGCGGTCGCCGCCCTGGGGGCCGCCCTCGTCGGCCGGGGGCATCGCGTGCTGTCCCACTGCGGCATGGGGTTCAACCGGTCGGCGCTGGTGGCGGGTCTGATCCTGCACAAGCTGGGCATGCCCGGCCCGCAGGTGGTCCGGCAATTGCGCGAGCGGCGTCACGGGGCGCTCTTCAACGAGCACTTCGCGCGGCATCTCGAAGCCCTCGGCCCGTCCCCCGCGCGCGCCTGACCGAGCCCGGCAATCTCGGCATGACGTGGTAGAGTCGGGAAGATGCCGGAAGTCACGAACCTGCTCACGCCGGCGCTGGTGGTCGCGCTGTTCGCATGGCTTCGAAGCGACGTACGGAAGCTGCACGACCGCCTGGACACCACCGCGAAGGGCGTCAACGAGCGCCTCGACGCAGCCGCGAAGGGCTTCAACGAGCGCCTCGACGCGTCGAACCGAGACATCCACGATCGCCTGGACAAGCGGTTCGATGCGGTGCTGCGTGAGATCGCCGAGCTGCGAGAGCGCATGGCGAAGATGGAAGGCTCGCTGGAGGGCTTCCTGGCCGGGCGCCGCGATCGCGACGCAACATGAAGTCACCCACCCCGACGGGCTTCACGTCGACCGTCTACGAGATCTTCCGAATCCCCGGCAGGTGAGGCCGTCGGCCTCGCACCTGCCGGCCGGGTCGACCGTTCATCGCGCGTCCGGCTCGCGGGAGATGTCGGGCGGGCTGGGCTCGGCCCCCAGCTTGCGCAGCAGCGCCGCGGTGGTGTCGGACTTGATGAAGTTGCCGCCGGTGTGGATGCCCTCGGCGATGACCAGCGGGGTCCAGCCGCGGTGGTTCTTCGCGTTGACGTCGGCGCCGCGGTCGACCAGGAACTGCACGATCGTGTCGGCCCGCTCGCGCCAGGCGGCGCCGTGGAGGGCGGTGTCGCCGGCCTCGTTGACGGCGTTGACGTCGGCGCCGAGCTCCACCAGCAGGTGGACCGCCTCGAGGGCCTCGGGCTCGGGCGACCGGGTGATGCCGGGCTCGTGCCCCACCCCCGCCGCCATCATGAGCGGGGTGGTGCCGTTGCGGGTGGGAATGAACGGGTCGGCGCCGTGCTCGAGGAGCAGGCGCATGACCGCGGTGTCGTTCGCGCGCGCCGCGATCAGGAACGGCGTCCCCTCGGTGAGGTTGCCCAGGTGGCCCTTCACCTTGATGCCGAAGCCGGGGGTACCGTTGGTGCGGGCGTCTGGGTCGGCCCCGTGGTCGAGCAGGGCGCGGACGGTGCGCAGCCGGTCGGGGGCGTGCATGCCCCCAAAGATGCTCCACTGGTTGCCCTCGGCCACCCCGTTGGAGAGGTCGTTCAGCTCGGTGTCCCACTCGCCCGCCGCCCAGTGCAGGGGGGTGTAGCCCGGCCCGACGTTGGGGTCGGCGCCGCGGCTCAGGAGGAGCTCGACGTAGTCGACGTGCCCCCGAATGGTGGCGACGACGAGGGCGCTGGTCCAGTCGGCGGACACCGCGTTCACGTCCGCCCCGGCGTCGAGGAGGGCCCGGGTCACCGCCTCGTGGGCGTCCCGCGCCGCGAGGAGGAGGGCGGTGTAGCCGGTCGTGGTGCGGGCGTCGACGTCGGCGCCGTGCTCGATCAGGGCCTCGACGACGTCGACGTGCCCCTCCCAGGCCGCCCACATCAGCGCCGTCTGGCGGTGGTGGTGCTCGCTCGCGTTCATGTCGGCGCCGGCCGCCACGAGGCGGTCGACGGTGTCGCGCACGCCGCTGCGCGCGCAGGTCATCAGGGCCGTCTCGCCGTTCGCCTGGGCGGCGCCGGCGTCGGCGCCGGCCGCGAGCAGGCGCCCGACCATCTTCGAGCTGGCGTTCGTGCAGGCGAGGGTGAGCGGAGTGACGCCGTACTGGTCGGCGCGGTCCACGTCGGCGCCGGCCGCGATGAGCAGATCGGCGATCTCCGCGTCGTCCCACTGGGCCGCCCAGTGCAGGGCGGTGACGCCGTCCGGCCGGCTCGCGTTCACCGAGGCGCCGTCGGCCAGCAAAGTACGCACGGCCGCCGTGTGCTGCCGCCGGGCCGCCTCGACGAGCGAGAGATCGTCGGCGGGAGCGGCGGCGCCGGCGAGCGGGGCCGCGACGAGCAGCCCGAGCCCGACGCCGATAACCGATCTGCTGTTGATGCGCATCGTCACTCCTCCGGCAATCCGCCCCGGCCCATGTCGTGGCTGACCCTCTAGCGGCGGCCGACCACTGTGCTGCCGGCCGGAAAAGGCCACCCTGCGGCGCTGCCTGCCGTCCGCCAAGCCACCTGAGCGGAGTCTGCGCCGTTCACGCGGCGCTACTCCTCCAACCGGCGATTTCCGCCCGCGACCCCGACGACCGCCTCGCCTCGCCGCCGCACCGACAAACTCCGAAGGTCCCGGCCCCGGTGGGCCTGGGTTGCCGACCGGCCGCGGCAGAATCCGACCCGTCGCCACGACGCCGAGTCCTCGCCCGCACGTCGCCGCCAGCCGCCCGGCGGACCGCCCGGGAGTCTGCCCTGTCCTGCCGGACAGACTCCCGGCAGTTCCCCCCTACACTCCGGACACGATCGGCAGGTCGCCGGTCGCGTCGCCCAGCCGCTCGGCCGGGATCCCCATCTTGCCGAGGACCGTCAGGTGCATGTTGGCCAGCGGCGTCCCCTCCGGCAGCCGCACGTGCCGCCCGCCCTTGATGGTGCCGCCTCCGCCGCCGGCGAGGACGATGGGCAGGTCGAGGGGATCGTGCGCGTTGCTGTTCCCCATGCCCGCGCCGTAGATCACCGCCGAGTGGTCGAGCAGCGAGCCGTCGCCGTCCTGGGTCGCGGCCATCTTCTCGAGGAAGCGCCCGAAGATCTGCATGTGGAACGTGTTGATCTTCGACAGCTTCGCGAGCTGCTCGGGCCGCTGGCGGTGGTGCGAGGTCGGATGGTGCGGGTCGGCGACCCCGATCTCGGGGAACGTGCGCACGCTCTTCTCGCGGCCCACCAGGAAGCTCGAGACGCGGGTCAGGTCGGCCTGGAACGCCACCAGCATCAGGTCGAACATGAGGTCGGCGTACTCCTCGAAGACGGCGGGCACGCCGGCCGGCTGCACCACGTCGGGCAGCTCGCGGTCGCTCTGGCTCTCGGCGATCTGGATGCGGCGCTCGATGTCGCGCACCGAGTCGAGATAGCCGGCGAGCTTCGAGCGGTCGCCGCGGCCGAGCTGCCGCTGCAGATCGGTGATCTCGGCGCTGACCGAGTCGAGGATGCTGCGGTCGCGGCGCAGGGCCCGCAGCCGCGCCTCGGTCTCGGTGGTGCCGACGGCCCCGAACAGGTGCTCGAAGACCGCGCGGGGGTTGGTCTCCATCGGCAGCGGGGTGTTCTTGTCGCTCCACGCGAGGGTGGCGCTGTAGGCGCATCCGTAGCCGTCCTCGCACTGCCCGGCGAGGTCGTTGGCCTCGAGCGACAGCTCGAGCGAGGCGAGCTGGGTGTCCTCGCGCAGCTCGCGGGCCGCGAGCTGGTCCATCGACACGCCGACCTCGAGGGTCGCGTTCGTGGTGCCCGACGCCTTCATCGCGTGCGCCCCGGTGAGGAACGCGGCCTGGCAGCGCGAGTGGTCGCCGTCACCCTCGTCCAGCCACTGCTTGGCCTCCTCGTTGGCCATGCCGCTGAGCACCAGCACCTGGTCCTGGACGGGGGCCAGGGGGGTCAGGATGGGCGTGAGCTCCAGCCTGCCCTCGGCCGCCGGCACCCAGTAGGGCATGCTCATGCCGTTGGGCACGTAGACCGCCCCCATGCGCTTGACGGGCCGCGCCGCGGTGAGCCGCGTGGCCTGGAGGGCCGGCACCATCCCGTCGAGCAGCGGCAACGCCACGCTCGCCCCGAGTCCCCGCAACACCGTCCGGCGGGACAGACATCTCTTGGTGATGAACATCAGACACTCCTCATCGCGTGCTTGCGGTCGGCCGTCCTTCGTCCAGGCGAACCAGAACCATCAGACCAAACAAGACCCCACCCCACTGGCAAACTGCGTCTGGCCAACCCTGAAACCCCGCCGCTCGGGGGCGTGTGCATCACGGTGCAACCACCGCCGCCCCAGCGTGGCCCGCCCATAGTCGCCTCCGGCTCCGCTTGGCGCCCAACCAACCCTCCAGGAGTCCGCGCCGTTCTACGGCGACCCCTCGCCCGCCCGTCGTCGCCTTCGGCTCCGCTTGGCGCCCAACCAACCCTCCAGGAGTCCGCGCCGTTCTACGGCGACTCCTCGCCCGCCAATCGTCGCCTCCGGCTCCGCCGGGCGCCCAACCAACCCTCCAGGAGTCCGCGCCGTTCTACGGCGACTCCTCGCCCGCCAATCGTCGCCTTCGGCTCCGCTTGGCGCCCAACCAACCCTCCAGGAGTCCGCGCCGTTCTACGGCGACTCCTCGCCCGCCAATCG
>JAJEFC010000345.1 GCA_022820675.1 Vicinamibacteria bacterium
TCGCCGAGCCACTGGCGCACGTGGTCGGGCACGTGCGGCCGGCCGTCGAGGGGGATGACCCGGAACTCGTGGACCATCTCGTGCAGCAGGAGCACGTGGTCGGGCGTCTGCGCGATGTGGACGTTCTGGCTGTAGGGGCCGCCGAGGCGGGGAATGCCGTAGGAGATGCAGCGCTCCTGGGGGCTGCGGCCCTCCGGCCCCTCCGTCGTCTGGCCCGGACGGGCGGCGCGGCGCGCCCGGCCCGCCGCCGAGTACGGGATGCGGCCGTCGGGGGGGTCGACGATCATGGAGGTCCGGCCGTCCGACAGGCTGCGCTCCCACCAGACGACGCGGCGCGCCCCCACGCCCTCCGCCGACTGCTGCGCGGCGTCGACCTCGGCGACCTCCGCTTCGGTCAACTGCGTCCGGTCCCCGTAGCGCTCGGGGCGCTCGAGCGGGGTGGCGGTCCCGTGGCTCCAGACCCCCCGCAGGTCCGGCGCTCCCCACGCGGTACGCGGCGGCGCTGTCTGTCCGAGGCCCGCGGCCGGAACCAGCGTCACGACGGCGACGGCGGCGGCGAGAATCCTGGTCTGCTCCATCCGCCGATCCTACCGCCGTTGGCAACCGCGACGGGGCGCCGGGCGTCCCGGGACGCCGCACCGCCGGACCGGCTGGCCCCATGGCAGAACCTCGCGTCGCGCCGAGACCACCAGGACAAAGCGTTTGGCAACCGTGCCCGCGCCCTGGCGTCCCGGGACGCCGCACCTTCGGATCGGCTGTCCCCGCGGCAGAACCCCGAATCGCATCGCGCTCGGAGGGCGTCAGCGGATCGCCGAGGCGCCTGCCTGACAAGGCGTGACGAGGGAGCGTGTCCGACAAGCCCGACCGAGGCGCCACGCTGCCAAGCGGGGCGCGTCGCCGGTCGAAGGCAGCGGGACGAGCGGGGGACCTTCCACCGCAAGGTGCTAGGATATTGGCCCTCACTACAACCCCGGAGATTCAACCCAGGAGAAAGACGAGCATGACCGAACATCGATGGAACCTCGTGAAGCGCGGCCTCGCCCTCGGGGCGCTGCTCGCCATGGCCGCGGCGCCGGCCGCGGCCCAGGAGGGCTCGGCGGACCTGGTGCAGCGCGTGCTGCCCAACCCCAACCCCGAGGTCGAGCTGAACTGGGCCGCCCTGCCCGACGACCGCGTGTGGGGCTCGACCGCCGGCATCGACATCGACCCGACCGACGGCCACATCTGGGTCTACGACCGCTGCGGCGGCATCGGGCTCGCCGGCGGCTGCGCGGCCAACCCGACCGTCGATCCCATCCTGAAGTACGACCGCAACACCGGCGAGCTGCTCGCCGCCTTCGGGGCCGGGCTCTTCGTGCTGCCGCACGGCCTGCACGTCGACGACGACGGCAACGTCTGGGTCACCGACTCGCAGGGCAACGGCGAGATCGGCCACCAGGTCTTCAAGTTCAGCCCCGAGGGCGAGGTCCTCATGACCCTCGGCGTTGCCGGACAGCCGGGCAGCGACCCCGAGGGCGTCCACCTGAACGAGCCGTGCGACGTCGTCACGTGGGGCCCGACCGGCGACATCTTCGTGTCGGACGGCCACAGCGGCCAGAACCCCGATCCGCCGGCGGGCCGGACCGGCCGCATCCTCAAGTACGACCGCGACGGCAACTTCATCAAGCAGTGGGGCGAGATCGGCTTCCGGCCCGGGCAGTTCCGCACGCCGCACGGCGTCGAGTTCGACTCGCAGGGCCGCCTGTTCGTGGCGGACCGCGGCAACCACCGCATCCAGATCTTCGACCAGGAAGGCGAGCTGCTCGACATCTACTACCAGTTCAGCCGCATCAGCGGTCTGTTCATCACCGCCGACGACACCCTCTACGCCATCGACTCGGAGTCGCAGGAGACCAACCACTACGGCTGGCTGAACGGCACGCGCATCGGATCGGCCAACGAGGACGTGGTGACCGCGTTCATCCCGCCCCACGTCCCCGAGGAGGGCCGCACCCTGCAGGGCCTCGCCGGCGAGGGCATCGCGGTGGACGAGGACGGCAACGTCTTCGTGGCCGAGGGGCCGGCGTCGCGTCCGTTCGCGGGCGGCGGCGTCACGAAGTACAGCAAGGCCATGAACTGACCGGCGCGGGAACACCGCATCCGCAAGAACAGTCCCCGCGGGGCATGCCGACGCCTCGCGGGGACGCCCTCCTGCGAGACTCCGGCGTAGCCAGCCAAGCGGGAAATCAGCTTCCGTTGACGGCGCCGGGCGAGAGAAGGCTCAGGGGAAATCCGAAAGGAGTTCGCGCACCATCTCGGTGGTGAGCGGAGCTTGTTCCGCGGGCGCGGCGAAGATCATCGCGCCGGTATGCGGGCAGCGGACCCGACCGAGCGGCCGGGAGCCCGGCGTATCGAGACCCGCCCGGCGGCGGAGATACTCGGAGACGCTGACCCCCTCCGTGCGCGCCCGCGTACGGATGAGCAGAGCCTCGTCTTCGCTCACCTTGAACGAGATGGTGACCATGCGGCAATACCGTATTGCTCCGCAAGCCGACCCGTCAAGGGTTGGACTCCGGCCGGGCAACACGGCGCGGACCGGCCAGGAGTCCGGAGAACGCCTCCACGCGTCTCCGCAACGTTCGAACCGCCCGGCGACCCGCGGGCATCGGTTGCGCGGCGTCACCCCCCGGCGTGATTGGCGTGGTCAACTCGCGGCAAAAGGACTACGCTGTGCCATCCAGGGAGCCGGACGGGTCGCCTCGGTCGCGCGCCGCCCGGCGAGTCAACAGGAAGCGCGGAGGGAACCATGCTGAAGCGAATCGTCTCGTTCGTTGCCGTCGGGATGCTGGCGGCGGGGCCGGCCACGGCCCAGGACCCGATGGCGGCCCTGCAGGCGGCCATGGACACGATGGGCGTCACCGACATGATGTCCATCCGGTACACGGGCAGCGGCTGGGTCGGCGCGGTGGGGCAGAACGCCTCGCCCGCCGAGGACTGGCCGCGCTTCGAGCTGGCGGAGTACGAGCGCACCATCGACTTCGAGACCAACTCGTCGACCGAGAACATGATCATCCGGCAGGGCGGCTACCCCGCCCGGGGCGGCGGCGGCGCGCCGATCCAGGGCGACCGCATCCGCAACCCGCGGGTCCGCGGCGAGTACGCCTGGGACGCCCCCGGGGTCGATCGGGTGGTCCCCCAGCCCCAGCAGGCCGAGCGGCGCCTGCTCGAGATCTTCCTCACCCCGCACGGGTTCCTGCAGGGCGCCGCGGCCGGCGACCCGATCGCGATCCAGCGGAACGAGTACGGGCAGCGGGTGACCGTCGTCTCGTACATCGCCCTCGGCAAGTACCGCATCAACGGCACCATCACCGAGGACAACGTCGTCGAGCGGGTCCAGACGTGGATGCCCAGCCCCGTCGTCGGCGACATGTACTACGAGACGGTGTATACCGACTACCGCGACGTCGGGGACGGGATGATGTTCCCCTTCAACTGGCACCAGCACCAGGACTACGACGACGGCGCCAACGAGCCCAACGTCAGCGGCGGCGACCACTCGTTCAGCCTCACCACCATCGACAGCGTCGAGGTGAACGTGGACGGTGCGGCCCTGACCGTGCCCGACATCGTGCGCACCGCCACCGTGCCGCCGATGCGCGTCGAGTCCGAGGAAGTGGCCGACGGCGTGTGGCTCATCGCCGGGGGGTCGCACCACAGCGTGGCGGTGGAGTTCGCCGACCACGTCGCGGTCATCGAGGCGCCGCTGAACGAAGCGCGGTCGCTCGCGGTGATCGACGAGGTGATGCGCCTCATGCCGGACAAGCCGATCCGGTTCATCGTGACCACGCACCACCACTGGGACCACATCGGCGGCCTGCGCGCCTACGTGCACGAGGGGGCGACGGTCGTCACCCACTTCGGGAACCGCCCCTACTATCAGGAGGTGCTGCGGGCGGGGCTGTGGGTGCTCGAGCCCGACCGGCTCTCGCTGCACCCGCCCGAGGAGTGGTCCGAGGGCTACATCTTCGAGACGCTGCACGAGAAGTACATCCTCGGCGACTCGACACGGCTCGTCGAGCTGCACCACGTGCAGGGCCTCGCCCACGCCGCGGGGATGCTGATCGCCTATCTCCCGGCCGACAGGATGCTCGTCCAGGCCGACCTCTACACGCCGCCGGGCCCCGGCCGGCCCCTGCCCGACGCGCCGAACGCCAGCGCCCGGGCCCTCTACCGGAACGTCGAGCGCCTGGGGCTCGACGTCGAGACCATCGTTCCCATCCACGGGCGCCCGGGCGCGTGGTCCGAGTTCGAGGCGTTCGTGACCGGGGCCGAGTGACGCACGCCGTCCCGACTCTGGACGGCCGCGGCGCCCGGGCGCGTTTTCTCCCGGGCACCGCGGCGCCTCTCCGAGCAGCGGCCGGCGGCGGCACCCCCGCTTCGCCGGCCGTTGTCCGCCGACGAGCGCCCCGGCAATGGGGTATCATCGAGTGAATGAGCGAAGCGCTCCGGTTGATCGGGCTCACACAGGACGGTGCCCTGCTGCCCGTGCTGCTGGCGTGCGCCGTCGTCTGGATGACGATGACCGTCTGCCAGTTGCGCGGCGACGTGGCTTCCCTGCGCGACGACCATCGGAAGATGGATGCCGCGTTGCGACGGATGGCTGAAGACGTGGCGTTCCTGCGCGGCAGAGCCGAACGGCAACCCGCCCCCTGACCTACCCGCACGCCCCCGACGGCCGGCGACGGCGTAGTGGCCGACCCGGCGCGCTCCCGACAGAACGGCCCGGAAATCGTCGCCGAACGCGCCCGCAAGGTCGCGCTACGGATTCCGGCGGTCGCCCAACCGACCTCCCGGCGACTCTGCACCGTTCCACAGCGCAAGACGCCTACCGCCGTCGTTCGTACTCGCGCCGCAGGGCCGGCGAGAGCGGGTAGACGTCGCGGAACCGGTGCTAGCCCGACCGCAGCAGCTCCCGCTCGTGCGCCTCGAGCGCCGCCTGCTCCTCGGCCGCCCGCAGCACGTCGCCGACGAGATGCGCGGGGAAGAACAGCACCCCGGTCTCGTCGGCGACGACGACGTCGCCGGGCAGCACCGTCGCGGTCCCGATGCGGACCGGCGCGTTCCACTCGACGCCGAGCCAGCTCGTGGTCGTGACGTCGAAGAACCGCGCGAAGACGGGGAAGTCCGCGAACGTCTCCCCCACCAGCTCCGCCAGATCGCGGCTGCCGCCGTCGATGACCACGCCGGCCGCGCCGCGCAGCTTGATGCCGAGCGCCCCCATGCCCCCGAACAGCACGTGGCCGTCGGCGCCCCCGAGCTCGGCCACGATCACGTCGCCGGGCCGCGCCTCTTCGGACGCGCGCGCGTAGTACCGCCGGTCCCAGTCGCCCTCGGCCGCGAGCTGGTCGATGGCCTCCACCAGGTCCGGCCGCGGCGGCAGGAAGCGCATGGTCAGCGCCCGGCCCGCCACCCGCCGGCCCGGCTGGGTCGCGCGGAACCCGCGCACGTAGTTCGTCCGGTAGTCGCCGAGCGAGCGCCAGATGTCCTCGAGCTGCATCTCGGCGAGCCGCGCCAGATCGGCATCGCTGACCTCCACCCTCTCCTGCCTGGAGCGGATGACGTCCATGATCGCGCTGTAGGACGAGCGGTTCGCCCGGAACCCCTCGGGCGCCGCCACGTCCCTCGATGCGTCGTCCGGGCTCCGCTCCTGGGCAGTCGCACCACCGCCGGCAAGCAGGGCGGCCACCAGGAATCCGAGGCAGAGACTGATGCGAATCGGCATGGTACCCCTCCTGCGAGGCGTGACAGGCCCGTGGCAAGCCCGATGGTTCCCAACGCGCTCCTGGCCGGGCAGAATGGTAGTCTACTGATGTTGGCGACGACAGCGCTCCGGTCTTCGGCGGACCACGTTGACAGAGGGCGGGGGGGCCGCGGAGCACCCTCCCGTCCACCCGCACCGCTTGCGGGCCCCCGCGCTCCAGTCCAGGTTCGCGAACGGTCCCGTCGCAAACGTGCGTCCGTTCAGGGCGAGCCGAACACGGCGCGGCGCAGCGTGTCGTTCAGCCGCGTCTGCCAGCCCGGCCCGGCGGCCCGGAAGTGGGCGGTGATGTCCGTATCCAGGCGAATCGTGACCTGCTCCTTGGTGGGCGCTTTCTGCTTGCCGCGACCGCGGCGGACATGTTCAACGAGGTCCGGGTCCACGACGGCAGCCGGTCGAGCACTCGCGAACCACGCGTCGTCCAGTTCCTCGGCGTCGGGGTCGGCGGCGATGCCGGCAGCGATCGCTGCGTCTTCGGCGGGAGTCGGCACGATCGTGTCAGGCTTCAGCTTTGGCATACCGGCGCACCTCCCGGGCGTTGGCCTTGCGCAGACTGATGATGCGCCGGCGCGTTCCGCGCATCGCGTACACTACGACGTGAAGCCGGCTGCCGATGTAGCCCGTGGCGATCCATCGCGGCTCGGCGTGCCTGGTATCGGCATTGGCGATCGCCGTCTCCCAATCGAAGGCATCGACGGCTTCGAAGTCCACCTCGTGCTTGACGAGATTGGCCTGCCGCTTCGCGTCGTCCCATTCGAACCCGCCCACGAGATCAGCATATCGTAACTACGATATATTCGAGTATCGATTCCCGTCGCTCCACTGTACCTGCAATCGTGTCGCGCCGGCGCCCACCCGTCCACGACCGATTCTCACGGCCCCCCGGTGCGCCACGCCAACGACGCGCCGGCGGGGGCGTTGGCGGCCACGTGGTCCGCCATCCGCCGCACGAGGTCGGCGTTGGTGAACGGCGACCACAGGTGGCCCTTCATGGGGCGGCCGTGGACGAACTCGCCATCGTAGTAGGGATCGGTCGTGCCCTCGAGGAAGGCCTCCAGCAGGTAGACCGCGTAGGTCAGGTAGAACTGGTCCATCTCGGGGTTGTAGACGTGGATCTTCCCGACGAGGTCGGGGCCGATGCGCGACCAGTTCTCTTCGAGATAGTGCCGCAGGTCGTAGCCGTTGTCGCGCATGTAGTGCGCCACGCCGCGGTCGATGACGCCCGTCTCCAGGTCCCATAGCCGCCGCGGGTAGCCGTCGTCGCCGAGGGGGCCCCAGGCGGCGTTCCAGGCGTCGATCTGCCCGCCCGAGCGCCCGCGCGAGCCCTGCGCGCGCTCGAGCTGGCTGAGCTGTCGCACGCTGCCGACCGGCTGCCCCTCGATGGTCCGCTGGAACATCCGCTCCGGGGCGCCCGGCACCGCGCCCGGAACCAGGAACGCGCTCTCGTCCCGGTAGATGTCGATGAGCTGGTAGCGCCGGAAGTCGACCGAGTCGGGATAGAAGGTCCAGGTCCCCCCGTAGAACGTCGGGTGACGGACCTGCCAGGCGAGCGCTATCCAGCCGCCGGTGGATCCGCCGGTGATCACGCGGGCCCAGGGCTCGCCGATCATCCTGAAGCTCTCTTCGAGGTACGGGATGAGCTCCTGGTGGATGGCGTCGCCGTAGGGGCCGTTGTTGGCCGAGTTGACGCCGTAGGAATCGTCGAAGAACGGCGTGGGATGCTGAATCGTGACCGCGATCACGCGCGGGAAGTCGTCACCGGTCCACGCCTGCTGGAAGTCGTAGCCCGACTCGCGCATCCCTCCCGCGTCTCGCCACATCCAGTCGAAGAGCCCCGGCTCGCCCGAGGGCGGCTCGGTCGTGAAGCCGAAGGCGGGCTCGAGCCGGAAGTGATCGGCCTCGAAGATCACGGGGTACCGACGCCCGGGGTCGTCGTCGTAGCCGCGGGGCAGCAGGACGACCGCGCCCAGATACATGGGGTGTCCCCACCATTCGCTGAGGATACGGCTCCGGATCTTCACGCGCTTGACCCACGCGGTGTCCGGAGGAACCTCGACCGGGGGAAGGACGTCGGCGAGCTCCAGGCGGATCGGCGTCTCCGACGCAGGGTCCACGCGCACGCGCCGCGGAACGCTGACGAGGTTGCCCGGCGAGAACGCCCAGCGCTGGCCCTCCCACTGGTCCTGCGGGGCCCGGATGACGTGGCCGTCCTGGCGGCGGAACTCCGTGTAGACGTGGAGCAGCGCCTGCACCCGGTAGTCGCCCGCCGGCAGCTCGCCCAGACGCGCGTAGGGATAGCCGTCGGCGCCGGCGTCGATGACCATCGCCTCGCCCGGCTCGACGGCCTCGACGTCTGCCGCGAAGAAGGGCACCCGCCCGTCGCGCTGCCGCGCCGAGTTGTAGGCGGCGATGCGGGGCTCGGGCTCCGCGGTCGGGGCCAGGGCCAGGAAGAGGCGGCCGGTCAGCGGGCCGTCGTGGAGGCCGGCCGGGTAGCCGACCTCGATGCGGAGGAGCGCCGGCGACGAGGCTTCACCGGTCTGGCCACCCGACACCGGCGGGCAGAGGGTCAGGACCACGGCGAAGGCCGGGGCAAGGCGGCCAACGAAGGGAAACCATGCGCGCATCGGCACTCTCCACTTGAACGGTGACGTCGATGTCCTGTGTCGCGCGGGGCGCGCCGCGCACCGCGACGGCGTGCGCCCCGAAGACGAACCACGACAGCCCCTGCCCGTCGAGCACCCGACGGACGGCGGAGAGCGTTTCAGCGACGATGGACATGAGCGGCGGCGTCGAACCGTCCACTTTCCGCTCCCGGTCACATACACTGTAAGCCATCGGCGTGAACCCGGTTGAGCGAGGGGCCATGGTGAAGGTCGACGCGGGGCTTCACCGGCGGGCTCTGCAAGGAGGTTGACATGCGCGTGACATCGCGGCTCGGTCTCCCGGGAGCCCTGCTCCTGGCTGGTGGCGTGCTCGTGCTTACCGGCGCCGGAGTAGCGGCGTCCGACGAGGACATCAGCGGCGTCGTGCAAGGCGCCGGCGGCGGCGAGGCCGGGGTCTGGGTGATCGCCGAGACCGGCGACCTCGAGACCACCTACCGCAAGATCGTCGTCACCGGCGACGAGGGGCGGTTCCTCGTGCCGGATCTCCCGGAGGCCGACTACGAGCTGTGGGTGCGCGGCTACGGCCTCGTCGACTCGGAGAAGCACGCGGCACGGCCCGGCGACGAGGTGACCCTGACGGTGACCGCGGCCGCGACCCCACAGGAGGCCGCCCGCATCTACCCCTCCAACTACTGGTACTCGCTGCTCGAGGTGCCCGCGGCCAGCGAGTTTCCCGGCACCGGCCCCGACGGCAACGGCATCGGCCGGGCCATGCGCCACCAGGCCGAGTGGGTCGACCGGCTGAAGGACGGCTGCCAGCTCTGCCACCAGATGGGCAACGTGGCGACGCGCGAGATGCCGGTTTTGGACCTCGACGACTTCGACTCGACCCTCGACGCGTGGGACCACCGGGTGCAGGTCGGGCGAAGCGGCCCGAGCATGAACGCGGGGCTGAACCGGATGGGCCGCGAGCGCGCGCTGGGCCTCTTCGCCGACTGGACCGACCGCATTGCGGCCGGCGAGGTGCCCCCGGCACCGCCGCGCCCGCAGGGGCAGGAGCGCAACCTGGTGCTGACGATGTGGGGCTGGGGCGACCCCATCGCGATGGTGCACGACGAGATCGCCACCGACAAGCGCAACCCCCACCTGTACGCCAACGGTCCCGTGTACGGCGTCGGCGGGGCCGGGCTCGTCATCACCGACCCGGTGACCCACCGCTCGGAGCGGCTGGACATGACCACCCGCGTGCCCATGGAGCAGCGCGGCGACTCCTACGCGGGCACCCGGGCCCGCATACCGTCGCCGTACTGGGGCGACGAACGCTCGACGGCGCGGGGCTACAGCGCCCACAACCCAATGCTCGACGACAAGGGGCGGCTCTGGATCACCCAGCTCATCCGCCCGTCGGACAACCCCGACTGGTGCAAGGCGGGCTCCGACCATCCCTCGGCCCGGCACTTCCCCATCGACCGCAGCCAGCGGCAGCTCTCGTACTACGACGTCGAGAGCGGCGAGTTCGTCCACGTCGACACCTGCTACATGACCCACCACCTGCAGGTCGCCGAGGACGACGACGACACCCTCTGGCTGAGCGGGTCGACCGACGTCGTCGGCTGGCTGAACACCCGGCTCTACGACGAGACCGGCGACGAGCAGGCGGCGCAGGGCTGGTGCCCCACCATCGTCGACACCAGCGGCGACGGCGTCATCGGCGCCTACACCGAGCCCGGCGAGCCGCAGGACCCCGCGAAGGACATGCGCATCGACGGGTTCGCCTACGGCATCATCCCCAACCCCGTCGACGGCTCGATCTGGATCGCGCGGCGCCTGCCGGTGCCGGGGAACATCGTGCGCCTCGAGCTCGGCGACAACCCGCCCGAGACCTGCATCGCCGAGGTCTACGAGCCGCCGTTCGAGAACCCCGACGTCGACCCGAGCCAGTGGGGCCACGGCGGCCGCGGCATCGACGTCGACCGCAACGGCGTCCTCTGGACCGCGCTCGGCGGCAGCGGCCACCTCGCCAGCTTCGACCGCGGCAAGTGCCAAGTGCTGAACGGCCCCACCGCCACCGGGCAGCACTGCCCCGAGGGGTGGACCCTGTACGCGACCCCCGGCCCCCAGATGAAGGGGGTGGAGGCGGCGGGCAGCGCCGACTTCCACTACTACAACTGGGTCGACCAGTTCGACACGCTGGGGCTGGGCGAGAACGTACCCATCGCGAACGGCACCAGCTCGGACGCGCTGCTCGCGCTGCTGCCCGACACCGGCGAGTGGGTCACGTTGCGGGTGCCGTATCCGCTGGGCTTCTACACGCGGGGGCTCGACGGCCGCATCGACGACGCCGACGCCGGCTGGAAGGGCCGCGGCGTCTGGGCCAGCTACGACTCGGTGACGAACTGGCACAACGAGGGCGGCAAGGGGATGACGAGCGAGATCGTGCGCTTCCAGGTGCGCCCGCATCCGTTGGCGGAGTAGCGGACGGCCACAGGCCCTCCTGTGGAGCCCGAGCGAGGCGATGCTCTCCCCGTCCCCCGGCTTGGGGGGAGCATCGCCGGTCGGCCGCGACGAGGCCGACGGTCTGTCCGCGATCCGGGGGCGGTCATCAGCCGTCGCCCGCCGACGGGAACGCGGTAGTCGGTCACACTCCCGTGGCTGGCCGATGACCTACCGACCGGCGACTTCCAGGCCGCCCGGATCCCGTTCCTTGACGCCTTCGTGCTAGCATGGTGACAGCATCCAGGAGAGTCACGACTTGCCTACCCTCACGATCAGGAACGTCCCGGCCGGGACCGTAGACACGCTGAAGGTGCTCGCCAAGCGCCAGGGCCGTTCAATGGAGCAGGAGGTGCGCGAGCTGCTCGACGCGCACACCGCCGAACGTCGGTCGGTACTCTCGCAGATCGAAGAGAGCTGGGCGGCGCAGACGCGACGGCCGAAGGCCGAGGAGATCGACCGCTGGATGGGGATTGGCCGGTCGTGAGGGCCGTCGTCGACACCAACGTCGTTGCGTATCTCCTGCTCGGCACGCCGGGCTTCGTCCGAGAGTCACGCCGGTTCATGGACAAGCTGGACGAAGGCATGGCCCCCGCGGTCTGGGAAGCAGAGCTCGCGAATGCGGTCTGGATGGCGATTCGCCAGGGGGTGATGCCATTGGGCGAGGGCGGCAAGCGCCTGACGGCGGCGGCGCGCCTTCGCATTCGGTCCGTGTCGAACCAGTCACTCTGGCACGGCGCGCTGGTCCGCGGCGTGCACGCCGGGGTTGCCGTCTACGACGCACTGTTCGTCGAATTGGCGGTTCGTGAAGCGGTGCCCTTGGCGACTTTCGACCGCGCGATTCTCGCCGCCTTCCCAGGCGTCGCGTCCCGCCCGGGGACACTCGCGCCATGAGACGCGCCGCGGGGTGAAGCTGCAAAGACGGAGATGACCATGCCGAACCGAAATGCCACGCTCGCGATCCTGCTCGCAGCCTTCGCGGCCCTGACCCTGCCGCCCCTCGCGGGCGCCCAGGAAGGTACGACGATCACCCGTGAGGCGCGGCCGTTCACGCCGGTCACCGACGAGATGCTGCGAAACCCCGACCCCGGCGACTGGCTGATGACCCACCGGACCTACGACTTCCAGGCCTACAGCCCGCTCGACCAGATCAACCGCGACAACGTCGACCAGCTTCAGGTGGCGTGGATGCGGGCGATGGACGAGGGGCCGCAGCAGACCCAGCCGCTGGTCTACGACGGCGTGATGTACCTCGCGCACAACGACGACCACATCCAGGCCCTCGACGCCACCACCGGCGACATGCTCTGGGACTACCGGCGCGAGACCCCCGCGGACCTGCGCCAGTACGTCACCCTCGGCAACCGGACGCGGAACCTAGCCATCTACGGCAACCACATCTACCACCTGACCGCCGACGCGCACCTCCTCGCCCTCGACGCGAGCACCGGCGAGGTCGCCTTCGACACCGAGATGGCCGACTACCGCGACGGCATCACCCACTCGACCGGCGCGATGATCATCGACGGCCGGGTCCTCGCCGGCCGCACCTGCAGCCCCCGCAGCCGCGAGGCGCGCTGCTTCATCTCGGCCCACGACTCGGACGACGGCAGCGAGCTGTGGCGCGTGTACACCGCGGCCGGCTCCGACGACCCCGGCGGCGAGAGCTGGGGCGACCTGCCCGTGTCCGAGCGCGTCCACGTGTCGCCGTGGGGCGCCCCCGGCAGCTACGACCCCGAGCTCGGGCTCATCTACTGGGGCATCGCCGTCCCCCTGCCCTACCCGCGCATCGTGCGCCGCGGCACCTGGGACGTCGGCGACAGCACCCCGTGCGAGCTCTACTCCAACTCGACGGTGGCCCTCGCGGTCGGCGACGGCGCCATGGAGTGGTACTACCAGCACCTGCCCTGCGACGACTGGGACCAGGACTTCGTGCAGGAGCGGACCCTCATCGACACCGTCATCGACCCCGACCCCGAGGCGGCGATGTGGGTCAACCCCAACCTCCCGGGCACCGCCGAGGAGCGCCAGGTCGTCGTCACCATGGGCGAGCCCGGCGGCCTCTTCGTCCTCGACCGCGCCACCGGCGAGTTCCTGTGGGGGCACCCCGTGCCCTACGACAGCACCGAGCGCTTCGTCATCAGCGACATCGACCCCGCCACCGGCCAGGTCTTCATCAACATGGACCTCGTGGCCCGCGAGCTCGGCCAGCAGTTCATCATCTGCGGCCACAACGTCAAGGGCTGGTGGTCGTGGTCGTACAGCCCCCTGACCGGGATGCTCTACGTCCCCATCAACCGCTCGTGCCTCAACCAGACCGCCAACGAGCGCTCCGTCTCGGGCGCGAGCCCCCGCTTCACCCAGCCCGAGCCCGGCTTCGAGGTCGACGGCCACCTCACCGAGGTGCGCGCCATCGACATCTCCACCGGCCGCGAGGCGTGGCGCTACACCCAGCGCGCCCCCAACGCCGGCTCCACCCTCGCCACCGCCGGCAACGTCGTCTTCCACGGCGACCTCAACCGCCGCTACCGCGCCTTCGACGCCGAGACCGGCGACGTGCTGTGGGAGACCATCCTCGGCAGCCAGATCACCGGCTTCCCCGTCACCTACACCGCGGGCGGCCGGCAGTACCTGACGGTGCCGGTGGGCGGCGCGTCGATCTTCCAGTTGAGCAACTACGCCTCCGAGCTGGAGGCGCCGATGGGCAGCAACATGATCGTGACCTTCGCGCTGCCGGAGGAGTGACTGCGGCGGCCGCGGGCTGTACCTTCGCGCCGCCGGAGGAGTGACTGCGACCGGCGCGGGCTGTCAGGGACCGGCGAGTCGCCTGCCACTCCGCGCCGCCTGACCGCCGAGACGATACGCCATGGAGCCACCGGACGAGCGCCGCATCGACTGGACGGGCGTGCAGCCCGACGACTCGCCCATCGAGCCCCTCGATGGCCGCACGTTCCTGCTGCGCCTGCGCAGGCTTGAGGGGTACGTGCACGACCTGATACTCCTGCGTCGGGCCATGAAGGAACAACAGGCTCATGACCGGCCGGTTTGTCCAGATTCTGAATGAGCTCCACGACCGGAACCTGCACCGGCCGTGCCACGCTGATAGGACCACCCCGCCAAAACCCTGATGCGGGACTGCCGCAGGAGGGAGAACGGGGATGACGAGGACCGTCCCGCTCGAACCCAATGGACCGACTCGAAGCCCATTGAGCGAGTTCACGTGGTGAGAAAGGCAGAGAGCTGATGGACACAGAGACCGCGACAGCCATGTCTGCAATATCGGCCCTAGTGTCCGCGCTGACCGCGCTCCTTTCGCTGTTTGTAGCGTTCTTCGTTTATCGAAGGTCGTCGCGCGGCCAAGCCGTTGTCACGTGGCGACTTCGGGAACCCGGGCTGTCAGTGGTTGACGTTCTTGTCAAGAACATTGGCACAGCCCCCCTACACAAGCTCAAGGTCTACGTGCCGCGACTAGAGAAATCAATCATCCTTCCCGTATTGTCACCGCAGGATGAAACCATCGTTGACACTCTCATGACACACGATAGCGAGCAAACATACCGGGTGACGCGCGATGCTTGGCGATTGGACGCCGAGGCTGAAGTAGAGGAAGCGTCTGTCGCAATAGACCCACGACTACTCGCCGGCGTGAAGCTTGGCTCACGCCTACCACTTACTCGTATCGCCACAATATTCGAACAGTTACAGAAGAAGGTAGAGGACTCACCAGTTCTCCGAGACATAATCGACCGGGTAGGGATATCACGAATCGGCGAAGAGGAATGGCTACTGCCTCCGGGAGTACGCGGTGTTTTGTTGCCATCACCAACGTGGCGCCGGGGAATACACGAAGATACAGAGTTCGGAGATTCCTATGTGCGGCGCAAACTCAACGATGAAGTGGTTCATCAACCACGGCAGACCTTGCGAATTGTGCTAGATGGGACGGTTTCTGAGGCGGAGCAAGCACGCATCCGGGAATACTTGGAGCCGGGCAGCACGGTCACGCTCCACTGGCACTATCACCGGGGGCACATAGATAGGTTCTCGTATTTCGTGCAGAGTGCCGCCATGATCCCGAAACATGGGATTATACTCGAACGTCGGGTCAGGTTCGTGCAGAACGGGTTCGAAACGGATCCTATAGAGGAGGAGGAGGAGTGACGAGCATCAAGATGATCCGAGTGACGTGATCAAAGTACCAAGGGAAGCGCGACGTAGAGCAACCCACGCGACAGCGGCCACAGACCCGCGCAGTCTGAGACCTTCCGTCGCTGCCCATGAGAGCGAAGCGCCCGCCACGCGCCCGAACTCTTCAACCTTCTGGCCCCTCTGGCTCCACTCCCATCCAACCGACCAACTCCACGTCCTCCCGCGATATCGGCGGCAGAGGTGGAGCCGGTTCGACTGGTTCGAGCCCGGTCCCGAGGATTCTGTCGATGAGGAGACGAGCCAACTCCTTGCCGCGGTGCTCGTTGGACTCGAACCATCCTCGGAGCATGATCTCCTCCCGTCGCGGCCAAGGGGACTCCAGCACGTCGAGCGCTCGAGTGATTCGGTCGTCTGGAACGTCCACCGGGGAGTTCGTACGGATGAACTCGGCGACGCGGTGGTTGAGCGGCCGGACCTTCGGCTGCAGATTCGCCGGGTCAGTCTGGCGGACCCAATCGTCCAGGATGTCCTGCTGGGCCACCGCCCAGAAGTCGTACACCCCGTCCTGAAGAACGGCCGACAGCCACGGCTCGGTGTCCTCCGTGCATTCGATCAGGCGCAGGCACGTACCGATCTCGCGAACGACGGCGCCCTGGTCGGCCCGCGGTCGCCAGTCGTCGTCCGCCACCACGAAACGCAGGTACGTCCGTTCGAGATCGGTTTCGTGCCCAATCACCGCGCAGAAGAATACGCCTCGGCGGGCGCCCTTGATCATGCCGGTTCCCACCTTCCACGGGAGACCGGCGATGTGCTCGCCGTTGCCTGCCAGCGCCTTTCGGAGCGTTTGCCGGTACTCTTCCCCGGTCTGGGCCGCCGCGGCCGTGCCGCCACGCTCGTAGAGGGACGGATCCTCGCGGAGCAGCTTCTCGATTTCGTGACGCGTCTCGGTGAACACCTGCTTGCCGTGGGACGAGCCCTCGATGGGGGCGACGACGCCGACGCTGGCCGCCGCCATTGCGAGCTTGTCGAGGATGCGCTGTTCGAGGTTCAGGAGCTGGTCGAGGCGGTCGACCGGGAAGATCGTCCGCAGGAACACCCGCTTGTGGGGGCTCCCGATGCGGTCGATGCGGCCGTGCCGCTGGACCAGACGCATCGGATTCCACGGCACGTCGAAGTTGATGATGTGCCGGCACTGCTGCAGGTTGACGCCTTCGGCGAGCACGTCGGTGGAGATCAGGAGGTCGTAGCGGTTGGCCGCCTGACCTTCCGGCGCCTCCATGGATACCGGTGCAAAGCCCTGAACTGCCTCGTGCCGGGATACGTCGGAGAGATCATCCTGGCCGCTCACGGCAGCGATTCGGTTCGCATAGGCCGCGATGTCGGCACGACCCTCCAGTTCCGTGACGAGGAAGTCGCGCACCCAGCGGACCGTGTCGGCGAAGAACGAGAAGACGAGCACCTTCCGCCGCTGAGCCTCGTCGACGCTGTCGGTCGCTTCGCGCGTCGCCTGCCGGGCAATCTCCGCCAGTGCTTCGATCAAGGCCGCCACTTGGGATCCCGCTTGGGCGTGATGGAGGCCGCGTATTCCGACAGCGTCCGAAGCGTGTCTCGGTCCCGACGCACCGCTGCACGCAAGCCCTCCACGTCGTAGGCTGACGCAGCTCTGAGGTTCGAGCTCGTCGTGAGCAGGGTGTCGAAGACCGCCTCGTCGTCGCCCGACAGCTCCTGCAGGAACGCCGTGGTCGCCACGTGGCCGCGATCCAGCGCGTCGAGGAAGACCTCGTGCTCGCGGACCATCTTCTCGGTCGTGCGCCTGAATGCGAAGGCCGACGATTCGAAGCGCTTCAGTAGCCCCGATCGCAGGAGCCCCACGGTCGCTCGTGCTCGCGCGACCTCTTCCTCGTCCCCGCCGCCCCGCAGGTAGGCGTCCGGCGTGTACTTCGCGAACTCCACAGCCTCGCCGCCGTCCGGGTCGAGCGCGGCCTCGAGCCGATCGAAGAAGCCGGGCAGCGACTCGTCGAGGTCGTAGCGGACACTGATGGCCCTCGGGTGCGGAAACACGATGGGCCGCGCGATGCCGTCCGGCCCCCTGATGGTGTCGTTCGCGTAGTGTTTCCGCACGAACTCCCGGGTCCGCTTCACCGTCGTGGCGTCGATGACCGGGTACAGCACGTCCGGGCTCAGACTGGAGGGGTCCTCCCGCATGGCCTCTTCGAAACGGGCGCGGAGCGAGAGAATGCCCCGTTCGGCGAGATGGGCGTCCTGGCGCAGGAAGAAGCGGATCAGGTGGTAGAGGTCCCACAGCGAGTTGTTGACCGGCGTCGCCGTCAACAGCAGCAGATCCCGCCGCCGGCCGAACATCAGGGCCCGCAGGGCGGCCGCCCGCGTCGGCGCATCGGGATTCCGATAGTTGTGGGCCTCGTCGACGATCACGAGCTGATACTCGTCGAGCGGACGTTGCAGGTACTGCTGCCGCGCCTCGGGCCGCTGCGCGTCCCGAAGCTGCCTGTCGCTCGCGAGCTGCTCGAACGACAGACACTCGACGAACAACTGATAGGTGCTCAGGAACTTCTTCCAGGTGGTGTCCCGCAGCGCCGCCGGGCAGATCAGCAGCGCTCGTTGTCGTCGCTCCCGGTAGATCTGGAGGATCTCGCCCGCGACGAAGGTCTTTCCCAGGCCGACCTCGTCGGCAACGATGCATCCCCCCGTCTCCCGAATCAGCCTGAGCGCGCGGGCCACCCCGTGCTTCTGAAAGCTCGTGAGCGGCAGGTTGTCGTCGACCGCCTCGTCGTCGGCGACCTCCTTGCCATACAGGCGCCAGAGCACGTGGATGAAGATCTCCCAGGGCCGCCGAAGCCGAAAGATCACCTCGAAGACGTCCGCCAGGTCGTAGGGCTCGGCCTGCTCCCACAGCTCGTCGAACCACGCCCGCGCCCGCTCGACGATGGGCCGGTCGTAGCGGCCGAGGTCGAGCTCCAGGTTGTCGCTCAGGCCCGCCGCCGTCAGGTTCGCGGAACCCGCGATGACGCCCTCCGACCCACCGAACGCATCGCCCGCCGATGTCAGGATGTACGCCTTGGCGTGCAGGAACGCGCGCTCGTAGCGCCGCACGTCCATGTTGCCGCCGCGAAGCGCCGCTATCAGCGTACGCAGCGCCGTCGCGCTCGTCGGTGTGTACGGCAGCCGGTCGCGCTCCCGACGCAGCCCGTCACATCCATTCGACGCAATCGCCCGCTGAGCCGACGCCGTTCGAATGCCTCAGCCGGCTCGCCCAGCGCCCGTCGGGACGCGGGCTCGTCCACCGGACGGTCCGCCCCCAGCAGCAGTCGGACCTCCGGTACGCGGGAAAGCGCGTCTGCGATCTGAACGAAGCCACTCGGACTGAAAGAACGCCGTGGCAATGCGGACGCGGTCGGGCGGCGCGGTACCCTCGCCCGTCCGATCAGCCTGAGGGGCGGCCAGCACCGTGCGCAGCGCTCGCGCCAACGTATTCCCGTCACGGTTGTCGATGAACGCGGGTCCGTCACTCACGAGGGCGCTCCGAGCACGAACCGCGCGTGCTCCCGCCGCAGCATCTCGAACGGCGTCACGCACTTGATTCCGATACCGATGCAGACGTTGGGAATCTTGATCCTCCGTGTCGAGGCCGAGGCAACCTCGTGCGTGACGACGTCGTACCCGTGCGCAAGGGCATGCGCGACCAGATAGTAGTCGGCGACCTGAAGGAAGGTGCTGACCGCGGCCGGCTCGTACTGCTGGCTGGTGGCCCAGCGGCTGACGGCGCCGAGCGCCGCGAGCACATCAGGCGTCGGTCGGAGGAAGAAGTCACCGCCGCGCTCCGCCGCCCACGTCGCCAACTCGTCATCGCCCGCCGCGAGCTCATCACCCACCCTCTCGATGCTGAGCGCCCGGCCGTCAGCGCCGGCCGCGACCAGCCAGTGCCAGAAAGCCGGGCAGAAGTCGAATCCGTAGTGCAGGTTCTTCGCGCGGATGAACACGTCCGCGTCGAGCAAGTAGGCCATGGCGCTAGCGCCCCGCACCCAGGGTCTCGGCGAATTCCCGGAACGTCGACACCTTGCGGATCCCGAGCAGCCGCAGAGACTCGGAGAACGAGGTTCGGCCCTCCAGCGTACTCGTCACCAGCGCGTGTCCGAATCGGCGTCCCACACGGACCCTGAGCGTGGGATGGAAGCTGCCGCCACCGGTCGCCGAGCTTGGCTTCAAGCGCCCAATCTCCTCACGGTACGCGACCCGGAACTCCTCGCCTCCGAGCCTGCCGGTGTCCCTGAGCCGGCGCAGCACGACGAGCGTGCTAACCTTGAAGCGCCGGGCCAGCCGCTGCGTTTCCGAGAACAGGTTCGCGGACGCGTCGTGTGCCGCTCGGACCACCTCGCCCGGCACGAGCAGCTCGGCCGCCACGCGGTTGCACCACGCTTCCACCCGATGCACGGGCGTCGGACCCACCGCTACGTCCGACAAGGCCGACTCGCCGAGCCACAGATGTGCCAGTTCGTGCGCGAGCGTGAACATCTGCGCCGCCTTCGTGTCCGCGCCGTTCACGAACACGACGGGGGCCAGCGGATCCGCAAGCGCGAAGCCGCGAAACTCCTCTGGATCGAGCCGCCGCCTGGTGCTGTTCCCCACTATGCCGCTGATCATGACGAGCACGCCGAGCGCCTCGGCCTGTTCGCCGAACCGGCGCAGCGCAGCGCTCCACGTGGGCAGGGTGTGGCGCTCCTCGAGGTCGAAGCCCAAGGCCCGCCGCATGTGCGCCGCCGTCGCCTCGATGTCGCTCGCGACGCTGGCGGACCCGACGAACCGCCGCGGGCCTTCCCCTTCCACGCGCGCGAACTCGCGGTACCAGTCCTGGCGCTGCTGGCACAGATAGACGGTATCGAGCATCTCCGGGCTCGGGCGCGCGATCGCGGAACCTCCCACGGTTCGGAAGTCGGGAATCGGGACTTCTTCGATCGGCGCCTCGGGCAGGAAAAAGTAGCCCACCGGCGCCCGGCTGGTCCTCGCGAAGGTCTCGAGCTGCTTGAGGGTCGGTCGCGCCGTTCCCCGCTCCCAGTCCAGGTACTTCGGAAAGCGCCGCACGAGCACGGCCGGGTCCAGCCGGGCGCGTTCGCGCGCCCAGCGGAGCAGTTCCGGCTTCACGTCGACGCGCGGCGTCATCCGCGTTTACTCCACGACCGGAAGTGCCCGAGGACAGCGTCGAGACGATCCCCGAAATCCCAACCCTCATGGAAAGTCTCGAAGACGTGGACGAGTTGAGCCTCGGTCAGGCCGTAGAGGTGCGCCACGACCGAGTCGAGCTCGTGGATCATGTCGTTCTTCTCGTCCGCCTCGAGTGGCCCGCTCTGCACCCCGACCGCGTCGGCCCAGGACCGGAAGCGGTCGTCCGGGCAGGCCAGCCGCCCGGAAAGAGCGACCACGCGCCGCCACCGATTGTCTTCCCGCGGGGGACGGGGGATAGGGAATGGGTTGAAGACGAAGTAGTTCACGTGCGATTCGACGAACCGTCGCGCGTACCAGTCGAGCTTCCCGAGGATGACATCGAAGCCGGGCCGGTCGCTCAAGAAGACCTCGGGAAAAGCAATCGGAAAATGGAGCGCATGCAGTCCATCCAGCACACGCTTCGCTCTATCCACGATCGCGCTAAAGCCCCCGTCCTCACGACCGGGGTCCCAGTTCCCCAGATCCTCCCTCGTGATCGGGCTCGCGTTGTCCGCGATCGGCTGCGCCGCGATCAAGTCGCACAGCGTTGCGGTCGAGCAGATGGCGAGGCTCGCGTCCCGACGAGCGATTCGGGCCTTGCTGATGTCGCCCAGCGTGGCGTCGTTGAGGTTGGCGAGTCTTCTCAGCGGCGCAGCGGCGCGCCCGAGCAGGCTACTCGCATCGAGCGGGAACAACGGCAGGGCGTCCAGGTCTTCGAACTTCTTCCGGATCTCGTCGATGGTGCCGACCCCGACGAGGGAGTTGCCGTGGATCAGGTTGTGGTCCAGGAACGACAACGGCAGGCCGGGTACGAAGGTGTGGATCCACACCGACAGCCGGGCGAGCTGCACCGAGAGACCGTTCAGGTCGACGCCATAGATGCAGCGCCGGGCAATCAGACGGCGCAGCAGCGGCCCGTCCTCGATCGTCGTGCTCGTCGCGAGCTCTCCCAGCGCACCCTGTGCGGCTCCACGCAGCGCGTCCAGCTCCCGCCGAACCCCCGGCAGGTTCCTGGCGGCGAGGGCGTCGGCCATGCGTTTCTCGATCCGATCGATGGCGGCGATCAGGAAATGCCCCGATCCCATGGCGATGTCCGCCACCCGGAAGTCGAAGAACGCGTCCGCCGCGTCGGCCTCATCCATCGACCGGAGGCGCGCGAAATGGTGGACGTGGACAGTCACCCGGATTCGGCCGTCGAGCGTGGCGAGGATCTTCATCAGTCGATCCAGTGTGAACCGACCGAGACTCGCGTTGCGAATACGGGCGAAATCCGCAGCGGCGAATCCGGTGACCTCCGCGGCCTTGCGAACCGGGAGCTTGCGCTCATCCAACACGGCGATGATTCGCGCCGCAATGATCGCCTTGGCCTGCCTCAGGTCTGCTTGAGGGTCGCCGAAATCGCGGAACACGTTCCCGCTCCCCTCGACGAGCTCAAGCTCGCTCTCGCTCATGGCGTGGAGATTCGGGCATGCACGATCTGGGTCGTGTCCAAGGGGAGGATCCGGCCGCGCTCGGCGTGCTCGTCTGCGATCAGTCGAAACACGCGATGCAACCCTGCCAAGGCCGCCTCGCGGGTGTCCATCAGCGCGTAGCAGCCGCCGATTGCCGGCACTTCGGCGACCCAGCCGCCGTCGAGCTGGCGGTACACGACGACCTTGTAGTCGGCAAGGGTCACGCTTCGAGCTATAGCCGCTACCGAGGCGTCATGGCCGACGGTCGAGCAACCGCCTACTCGCCCGGCAGCGCGAACACCACCAGCCGCTCGTTGCCTCGCGGCTCGCCGCTCGCCGGAGCCGAGACGTTGGCGGCGACGTACTGCCGGCCGTCGCTCCCCGCGAAGGTGATGGGGACGGCCTCGACGTTGTAGTCGAACTCGGCCGACCACAGCTCCTCGCCGGTGCGCGAGTCGAAGGCCCGGAAGCGGCGGTCGACGGTGGCGCCGATGAACACGAGGCCGCCGGCGGTGGCGATGGCGCCGCCGACGTTGCGGCTGCCGACGCGCTGCTTGCCCTCGGGCAGGAGCTCGTCGATGCCCAGCGGCACCTCCCACGCGATGGCGCCGGTGGCCGCCTCGACGGCGACCAGCCGGGCCCACGGCGGCTTGAAGCAGGGGAGCGCGCCGAGCCGCTCGCCGTCGGCGTCGAAGATCGGGGCCTCGAACGGCGGGCCCGCCTCGCGGACGAAGGCCACCTGGTCGTCGGTGTCCGAGGGGTACTCCTCGTTCTCCGTCATCCAGCCGCTGATCGGCTGGTCCTTCGAGTTGACGAAGATGTAGCCGAGCTCGGGGTCGTAGGCGGTGCCGTTCCAGTTGACGCCGCCCCCGGTGCCGGGGAACACGAGCGACGGCGGGGTGCCCTCCTGCCGGTAGCGGATGGGCGTGTAGGGGCCGTCGTTGTAGTAGCCCACGGTGTCCCACAGCTCGCGGCACGCGGCGGCATGCTCCGGGGTCGTGTCGTCGGCGGTGACGATGTCGCCGGGGCCGATGCTGACCCGCGACACCGGGGGCGGCGCGACGGGGAACGGCTGGGTCGGCGAGTACTGCTCGCCGGGCACGTCGCCGACGGGCACCGGCCGCTCCTCGACCCCGTGGACGGGCTCGCCGGTCACGCGGTTCAGAATGAACATCCACCCCGACTTGCCGACCTGGGCGAGGGCGGGGATGACCTCGCCGTCGCGCTCGATGTCCATCAGGCCCGGCGACGGCGGCAGGTTGTAGTCCCACAGCTCGCGGTGGATGTTCTGGAAGTACCACGCGAGATCGCCGCTGCGGATGTCGATGGCGATGGTCGAGTTGGCGAAGAGGTTGTCGCCGGGACGGTAGCCGCCGTAGAAGTTCGACCCCGGGCTGCTCACGGGCATGTAGACGAGGCCCCGCTCCTCGTCGACGGTCAGCGTGAAGGCCCACACGTTGTTCCCGATGCGGTCGCGCCAGCTCTGGTTGCCCCAGGTCTCGCTGCCGAAGTCGCTCTCGGTGGGCAGGGTCGGGAATTCCCAGCGCAGGGCGCCGGTCGTCGCGTCGAGGGCCCGCGGCCAGGCCCGGGTCGGCTCCCCCCCGCCGCGCGGCTGGTTCAGGTGCGGCGCGATGTGCCGCTGTCCCGGCCCGAAGGCGCTCGAGCCCAGGATCAGGGTGTCGTCGTAGACCACCGGCACGCCGGTGTAGGGGATGCGCACGGCCGCCTCGCCCCCGTCGCCGAACGCGGGATCGCGCTCGCCGGTCGCGGCCTGCAGGGCGATGACCTTCGACAGGCTGGTGAAGTAGATGCGGGCCCCGTGGGCGTCGGTGGCCGGTCCGTAGGCGACGCCGCGGAACGACGCGAGGCCCTCGCTCAGCTCGTGCCGCCAGATCTCCTCGCCGGTCTCGGGCCGCAAGGCCACCACGCGGTTGCCGGAAGCCAGGTACATCACGCCGTCGACGACGATCGGCGTCACCTGCTGGAAGAGCTCGGCCGGGCTCGGCCCCTCGATGAATCCGTCCTCGGGGTGGAAGCGGTACGACCAGACCTCCTGCAGCTCGCTCACGTTGCCCGTGTCGATCTGGTCCAGGGGCGAGTAGCGGGTTCCGGCGAGGTCGCGGTTGTAGGTCGGCCAGTCGGCGTCGGCGCTGCGGCCCGCCTCCTGCGCCAAGGTCGAAGTCGACGCCAGCGCCATCGCGACGAGTGTCGCGGTCGCCCTGAAGGTGG
>JAJEFC010000118.1 GCA_022820675.1 Vicinamibacteria bacterium
CCCGGGCCGGCGATGGCAGGCGCGCCGAGCCGGGCCGCGGACCCTGTCGTCGGCCGCGGAAACACCACCCGCACCGTCGGCGCTCCGGGTTCCCCGGCCTCGAAGCGGTACGGCGCGGCGCGCGACAGCTCGAGAACCACCCGCGTGAGCTCGACGGACTGACGGTCGACCCGCACGCGGTCGACGGGTTCGATGCCGACGCGCGTGGCGGCGGCGGTGTCGGCCGCGAGGCCCGGGAAGTCCAGCACCAGCCGGGGCCGAAAGTGATCGACCCGGCGGACCGCGCCCGGCGACAGCCCGCCGTTTCCCCGGATCGCGACGGTGACCGCGTCGGGCCCGACCGAGGCATCGACCGCCACGATCGCCGTCGCCGCGGGCATCGACGCCGCGCGCTCGCCCTCCGCCGCCGGGGCGGCGCCCAGCAGCAACCACCCGATCGCCCAACCGGCTCTTCCCTTCATCGCGCGCTCTCCTCGTCGCGAAGCCGCTTGCCCACCACCCGTTCCGCGACCGGATCGGCCGCGTCCCGCAGGAACCGCACCTCGTCCACGGCGATTTCCTGCACCGCGCCGTCGCGCAGGCGTTCCCCCGGCCTCGCGACCCACGCCCTCCCGTCGGGCCCCTCGAGCACCGCCAGTCGGCCGTCCCGGGTCGTGACGACGCCGCGCAGGACCACCTCGTCCACGGCCAGGTCCGACAGGCCGGAGGGACGAGTCTCCACGGGCGGACCGGGACCCGGCGCCACCGGCCTCGCGAACGGGTCGCGGCCGCCATCGGCCTCCTCACCCATCGCGGTCTCCGGCGCCTGACTCGCTTCCCGGACCGTTTCGGCCGCCCGACTCGCTTCACCGACCGTTCCCCGCGCCTGACTCGCTTCCCCGACCACTCCCGCCGCCCGACTCGCTTCCCCGACCACCCCCGCCGCCTGACTCGCTTCCCCGACCGTTCCCCGGGCCTGACTCGCTTCCCCGACCGCTCCCGGCGCCCGACTCGCTTCCCCGACCGTTCCCGGCGCCCGACTCGCTTCACCGACCGTTCCCGGCGCCCGACTCGCGTATCTCGCGGGAAGCAGTGAAGGCGCCTCCCCAGCCAGCGCGGGGGCGGTCACGCCCAAGCCCGTCACGCCGAGGCCCGTCAGCACCACCGCTCGCACCACGGCCACGCCGATCATCGCCCCGCCTCCTCCCCGCCCGGCAGGTCGCGCGGGTAGGCGCCGCGCAGCACGAACGCGCTGGCCGTGCACTCGGCGGCGATGGTGCGGCCGGGCCCGGGCGGGTCGACGGCCCGGATCGCCACGTCGTCGATGGCGACGATTCGCGAGAGTCCGCCGACCCGGCGGAAGAACCGGGTCAGGCCCTCGTACGTGCCGTCGAGGTGCAGCCGGTACGACCATGCCGTCGGCGGCCCCTCCGGCGACGGGGGACGCGGACGGAGCGCCCGAATCGTCAGATCCGACTCGAGCGCGAGGACCTCCAGTCGCCGCAGCAGCGCGGAGACGTCGTCCTGCCCCGGCCCGACCGCGCCGAGCCGTTCGATCCGCGAGCCCAGCTCGTCGACCCCGTCACGGGCCCGCGCAAGCCGCGCACGCTCCCCGCGGGCCTCCGCAAGCTCCGCTTCCCTGCCCGCCAGCGCCGCCCGCTTCGCGTCGAGATCGCGCATCCGCGGCTCGAGCCAGGACAGTCGAAGGCCCAGCGGCAGCGAGGCGACGAGCATCGCCGCCAGCCCGATGCGCGCGTACCGCGGAAGCCGCGTGAAGTCCGTTTCCATGATTCCCCCCGCAAGTCCGTGTTGCGCGACGCGCGCCCCTCGCCGCCACCGTCGGCATCGGCCGGCGGCCGTTCACGGCGACGGGAGCGAGAAGCGTGCTCGAATCTCGAAGTGAACCGCCCTCTCGGCGCGCAAGCTGTCGACGATCTCGATCGGCGGGAGAAAACGCCCCGACGCCTCGAGCCCGGCCACCAGCTCGGTCAGACCGGACATCTCCGCCGCGCGCCCGGTCAGGGTGACCAGGCCGCCCCCCAGCCGCATCTCCGTCAGCCAGGCGTCTTCCGGCACGACGCGGCCCACCTGCTCGAGCAGGCGCGCCGGCGCGCCCTGGGCCGCCCGCAGCGACTCGGCCAGCGCGACCCGGCGCGCCAGATCGTCCCGGCGCCGTTCGGCCTCTTCCCGCTGCGCGCCCACGCCGGCGAGGCCGGCGAGATGACGGTCGAGGACCCGCATCCGCTCGTCCAGTCGGTTCGATTCGCGCCGCGTCGCCAGCCCGTCCCGGGCCATGAGCCCCAGCACGACCCCCAGGACGACGGCGCCGCCCGCCACCGTCCCGCGCGCGGCGCGGGATCGCGACGGGCCTTCCGGAGGCGGCTCGGCGGCCAGCAGGTTGATGCGGATCATCGGTCGTCCCCGCGGCGCAGGGCGAGGCCGACCGCGACCGCGAAGGCGGCGTCGGACTCAGGCCGGCGGTCCTCGTCCCACCGGTCCGGATCGCAGCGCACCCGGCGGAACGGATCGAAGAGCGAGACCGGTACGTCCAGGCGCACCTCGAGCGCCGGCAGGAAGCCGGGGGCCCCCGCCGACCCGCCGCTGACCACCAGCTCGTCGACGCGCCCGGCGGCCGTCGCGGACCTGAAGAAGCCCAGCGTCCTGTCGATCTCCAGCAACAGATGCTCGCCGACGGCGCCGGCGACGGGGTCGGCGGCGTCGGGGCCGACCTCTCCCGGGGCGCGCCCTTCCTCGAAGGGGCCGGCGTCGACGAACGAGGGGGCCGGCTCCGACGACAGGGCCTCGGCGACGCCCCCCGGAGAGACGTCGCGGGTCAGCAGCGTCCGCCCGCCTTCGACGATGTTGATGTTCAGCCCGCCCGCCTCCGCGTTGACGAGCATGGAGACCCGCCCCGGGTCGACGCCGTAACCGAGCTCGAAGGCGTTCTGCAGGGCGAACGCCGCGACGTCCATCACCACCGGCACCCCACCGGCCCGCGAGATGACGTCGGCGCAGTCGGCGACCTTGTCCTTCTTGGCGGCCACCAGCAGCACCTCCATCGAGGCGCGGTCGTCGGCGTCGCTGCCGGCCCGCAGGACCTGGTAGTCGAGATTGACGTCGCTCGTGTCGAACGGGATGTGGTGCTCGGCCTCCGAGTGAATCGACCCGGCGAGATCGTCCTCGTCCATCAGGGGCAGGGTCACCCGCTTGACGATGACCGCGTTGCCGGCGACGGCGGCCGCCACCCGCCTCGTCCGGCTTCCGCACCGGTCCAGGGTCCTGCCGATGGCCTCGGTCACCGCTTCCCGGTCCACGATCTCCCCCCCGACGATGCTGCCGGGCGGCACCGGCTCGCGCCCGATCGCGGCCACTTCGCGGCCCCGCGACGTCCTGCGCAACGTGACCGCCCTGATCGCGTCCGCGCCGACGTCGAGTCCGACCACCGACTCCCTGCGGCGAAAGATCATGTTGCGTGCTCCTCGGGCGGCGCCTCCCCGGTCGACGGGAGCCGCGACCGCCGCGCCCATTTCAATGCAATTCGCGGTCCACCCGCGCCGGCGCGCTCGCACCCCGCCGGGAGGGCGCCGTCCGGCGTCCGACGCACCCGGAGGCTGCGAAAACCGCCACCCGGCCCGCCCGACGGGCGGCAATTCTTGACACCACGGTCGATTTGCGCGTAGCCTCTTGGTTTGCGTATGCGGCCCGGGAGGCCGCTGGAGAGTAGATGTCCACGTATGTTCCGTCGCCCTCGAGCATCGAACGGCGGTGGCACGTCATCGACGCGGGCGAGCAGGTGCTCGGCCGCGTGGCGACGGTCGCCGCGAAGCTGCTGCAGGGCAAGCACAAGCCGAAGTACGCGCCCTTCCTCGACACCGGCGACTTCGTGATCATCACGAACGCGCGGCAGGTCAAGCTGAGCGGCGCGAAGGAAGACCAGAAGCTCTACCGCCGCCACAGCGGCTTCGAAGGCGGCCTGCGGGAGACGAGGGCCAAGACGATGCGGCAACGCATGCCGGCCCGGATGGTCGAGGCGGCGGTGCGCGGCATGCTGCCCAAGACCAAACTGGGCAAGCACATGTACCGCAAGCTGAAGGTCTACGCGGGGCCCGACCATCCGCACGCGGCCCAGCAACCCGTTCGATTCGAGGTGTCCTGACGTGGCGGCGACGACTTTCTACGGAACCGGACGGCGCAAGTCTTCGACGGCGCGCGTGTTTCTGAAGCCCGGCTCGGGCGAGCTGGCCATCCGCGGCACCTCGCTGGAGAAGCGCTTCCCGTCGGAGGCGGTGCGGATGCGCATCACCGCCCCCCTGCAGGTGGCGGAGGCCGCCGACAAGGTGGACATTCTCGCGACCGCGAAGGGCGGCGGCGTCACCGGTCAGGCGGATGCGTTGCGGCTCGGCATCGCGCGGGCCCTCGTCGCCTTCGACGCCGAGCTGCGGCCGGTGCTGAAGAAGGCCGGCATGCTGACCCGCGACGCCCGGATCAAGGAACGCAAGAAGTACGGCCTGGCGGGGGCCCGCAAGCGGTTCCAGTTCAGCAAGCGCTGAGTCCGCCCCAGGCGCCTGCGCCGTAGAACGGTGGAGGCGCCTGGCAGGGTCGGTCGGGCGCCAACGGGAGCCGAAGGCGACAATCGGCGGGCTGGCGGCCGGGCAGTCCCGGTGTAGCGGTGGGAGCAGGCGGAATGCGACGCGGGCCGTCGGAGGCCGGCCGCGTTCCGCAGAGGGGATGGAGGAAGCTTGACGTCGATCGCCATCAAGGACCTGCTCGAGGCAGGCGTGCACTTCGGCCACCAGACCAAGCGCTGGAACCCGAAGATGAAGCAGTACATCTTCGGGGCGCGCAACGGCATCTACATCATCGACCTGAGCCGCACGGCGGAGCTGTTCGGGAAGGCGGAGACCTTCGTTCGCGACCTCGCGGCCGAGGGCAAGACGGTGCTGTTCGTCGGCACCAAGCGCCAGGCCCAGGACCTCGTCGTCGAGGAGGCCCGGCGCTGCGGGATGTTCTTCGTGAACCAGCGATGGCTGGGCGGCCTGCTGACCAACTTCGTGACCATCCAGCGCAGCATCGCGCGCCTTCGCGACATGGAGGCGATGGCCGAGGACGGCCGCTACGACACCTTCTCGAAGAAGGAGATCGCCCGCATCGAGAAGGAGAAGCGGAAGCTGCACAAGAACCTCGACGGCATCCGCCACATGTCCAGGTTGCCCGACGCCGTGTTCGTCGTCGACACCCGGAAGGAGAAGATCGCCGTCGACGAGGCGCGCAAGCTGAAGATCCCGGTCATCGGCATCGTCGACACCAACTGCAACCCGGACGACGTCGACTACGTCATTCCCGGGAACGACGACGCGTTGCGGTCGATCCGGCTCTTCCTGACCCGGATCGCCGACGCCGCCATCGCCGGCCGCGACCGGCGGGAGTCGTCGCAGAACGCGCCGGCCGGCCCGTCGCCCGCCACCGGC
>JAJEFC010000248.1 GCA_022820675.1 Vicinamibacteria bacterium
CCGCGACCGCCGCCGGCGCCGGCGGCTCCGGGTCGGCCCGGCCGTGGTCCCGTCGCTCTCCGCGCCCTCGGCCTCGCCCGCCGGCGGCGTCGATCGGGCCTGCCGGGTAGATTCGAGCGCCTGCGCCCGCCGCTCTTCGAAGTCGAGGCGCCCCGCGACCGACTCGACCAGCATCCGGTGGTTCTTCATGTCGACGGCGAGCCGCGTCATCTCCGTCACCAGGTTGCTGGTCACCTCGTAGTTCAGGGCGTCGAGCTCCTCGCGCGCCGCGAACTTCTTGCCGGTGCGCTCGAACTCGGCGTTCACCCGATCGAGCAGGTCGAGGAGGCGCGAGTTGATCTCCGCTTGTCTCACCATGGCGAGGATGATCGGGTCGGGGTTGAAGAACAGTCGCAGGATCGGGTTCAGGAGCTTCCGGATCAGGTAGATCAGTTTCCCCATCGTTCCCCCGGACGACGAGACGTACACCGTGTTCTCGTCGAACTCGAAGGGCTCGGGCGCCAGGCTCCTCCCCTGCCCGTCCCGGTCGAACCGTCCGGGCGGCGTGAGGCGCCGGTTGTGCTCGACCAGGTCCGAACCGGTCCGCCGGGGCTCCAGGCAGCGCTCCAGGGTGACCTCGGCCAGCTCCCGGGCCTGCCGTTCGGCGTCGTCGCCGCCCCGCTGCTCGCGAATGCCCCGGCGGATCCGCTCCATGAGCCGGGTCACGTCGACGGAATCGGTCCGGGTGTCGAACTCGGCCATGGTGGGTCGCGCGGAGCGTCAGGGTCTGGCCCGCCAATCGCGGTCGAACGCGACCGCAAAGGTCGCGCCGCGGCCTCCGCCGGGCGCCCAACCGGGCCCTTCCGGAGTCCGCGCGGCTCTGCCGTCCGGACTTCGGGGGCCGGGACTCGACCGGGGCCCGAAGGCCGGCGCCCGCCCGGGCCTGCGCCGTCGCCGAGCCGGAGGGGCGTTGGAAGGCGGCCGGCTCGGTGAGCGAGACGAGGGCCTCGACTCGCCCGGGCCGGCGGCGGCAAGGAAATGATCAGTGCAGTCACCCGACCGCCGGCCCGGCAACGTGGACACCGGGCGTGGCCGTGCACGGTCGGAACGCAGGCGCGGGCGCCGGATGGGTGACTCCCGTTTCGTCAGTCAGTCGCTGAAGCTCTTCACGGCCTCGTCTTCCGACTCGTACGTCTCGAACACCGTCAGCAGCTTCGTGATCGCGAGCAGGTCGGTGATGCGCTTGGTGAGGTTGACGAGCTTGAGCTGGCCGCCCTGGCGGCTCACCGTGGTGTACGTCCGCACGATCTCGCCGAGCCCCGCGCTGTCGACGTAGGGAACGCCCTCGAGGTTGAGCAGCAGGTTGCGGCGGCCCTGCTGTATCAGGTTGCTGATCCGCTCCTTCAGGAGCTCGTCGCCCTCGCCGATGGTCAGCTTTCCCGTCAGATCCAGCACCACGACGTCCTGAAGCGTTCGTTCCTGGATTTCCATGGATTTCTCCGCGCCTGCGGTTTACGCCGTCGCCGGAAGCGTGACGCAAGATGCGGGCGGTCACGCGCTGTCGCCGGGTCTCCCAGCCGCGCGAAGTTACTATGAACCCGGTGCACTGTCAATGCGCGGCCTCGCGCGGAACTCCCCCGATCCACTCGGTCTCGCTACTCGGTCTCGCGGCGCTGCTTTTTGCGGGTCCGCTTGCGGGCCAACGCCTGCTTGGCCCGACGCTTGTCGCCCGGCTTGAGATAGAACGAGTGCTTCTTGATGTCCTTGATGATGTCTTCCTGCTGCACCTTGCGCTTGAAGCGCCGCAGCGCGCTCTCGATCGACTCGCTCTCCTGCACCTTGACTTCAGCCAAACTGTCCGTCACCTCCCTTGCGTGGCGAGTGTCGCGATTCGAAACCGGCGGCCCGGGGTGCCCCGCCGGGGCCGCGGTTCGGGCGGCTCGATGCGCGTGCGGCGCCGATCGGGCGGCCGCGCGTGGTCCCGCATCGCCGTCCCGCCGCCCGTTCGCGCCGAACGGGTGCGCCGGCCGCCGCGGAAACGTGTAGCATGGGGCCGCGCGACGGCGGCCCACACGATCGGGCTCGGTGCCCTCGTGCGGCACGGAGCAAACGGGCATTATAGGAGGTGCCCGGCGGCGTGTCAAAGGACGGCGGCTGGTCGAGTGCACGTCGGGAAAGTTGCGGATTCGCGATTGCGAGCCTTTCCGCGCCAGGTTGGCGAGCCTTTCCGCGCCAAGTTGGCGTGCGAACGGGTGGCTTCGGCGAAGTACTCGTGGCGGCAGAGGCGGGTCTCACAAATCTGACGTGTACCCCGGCTGGTCGGGAGGGTGCTGGACCGATGAAGGTGCTGGTCGTCGGGAGCGGCGCGCGCGAGCACGCGCTGACGTGGAAGCTGGGGCGGGAGTCGGCGGTCCGGGAGGTGATCTGCGCCCCCGGCAACGCGGGAACGGCACCGGACGCACCGGCGCCTTCGCTCGACGTCGGGGATCCGGCGGCCCTGCTCGCGTACGCCGAGGCCGAAGCGGTCGACCTCACCGTCGTCGGGCCGGAGCTGCCGCTCGCCCGCGGGGTCGGTGACCTGTTCGAGGCGCGCGGCCGGCGCCTCTTCGGGCCCGGCCGGCACGCAGCGAGGCTCGAGTCGAGCAAGGCGTTCGCCAAGGAGTTCATGGCCCGGCACGCGGTGCCCACGGCCCGCTTTCGCGTCTGCCGCAGCCCTGACGAGGCCCTCGCCGCGGTGGAGGGGTCCGAGTTCGGGTTCCCGGTGGTCGTCAAGGCGGACGGCCTCGCGGCCGGCAAGGGGGTGACGGTGGCCCCGGATCGGGCCGCGGCCGAGCGGGCGGTGCGCGAGGCGATGGTCGACGGGCGGTTCGGCGAGGCCGGGCGGTGCGTCGTCGTCGAGGAGCACCTCTCCGGCGTGGAGGCGTCGTTCTTCGCCATCTGCGACGGGCGCGAGGCGGTGGGCCTTCCGGTGGCGCAGGACCACAAGCGGGCCTTCGACGGCGACCGGGGGCCCAACACCGGCGGCATGGGGGCGTTCGCGCCCAGCCCGCTGATGAGCTCCGCGCTGGACCGCCGCATCCGGCACGAGATCGTGGAGCCGGTGCTGGAGGGAATGCGCCGCGCGGGGCACCCCTTCCGGGGCTTCCTCTACGTCGGGTTGATGCTGACGGCGGAGGGCCCGAAGGTCGTCGAGTTCAACGTGCGGCTCGGCGACCCCGAGGCCCAGGTGGTGCTGCCGATGATCGCCGGCGAGCTGGCCCCCGTGCTCGACGCGGCGGCCCGGGGGGCGTTGGACGGGTCGGTCTGCGAGCACTCGGACGATCCGCACGTCGGGGTGGTGCTGGCCTCCGGGGGCTATCCCGGCCGCTACGACACCGGAGCCGCGATTGCGGGGCTCGCCGCGGCGTCCGCCCTCGACGACGTGCTGGTGTTCCATGCCGGCACCGCGCTGCGGGACGGGTCGGTGGTGACCGCGGGCGGTCGCGTGCTGACGGTGGTGGGCCGCGGGCGGGACTTCCCGGCGGCGATTGCGCGGGCCTACGAGGCGGAGGCGTGCATCACCTTCGCCGGCAAGCACGTCCGCTCGGACATCGGACGCAAGGCGCTGTCGGCCGCGCGTGGGGTCGGGGCTCCCGCCTAGTGCTTCGACACGGCCGGAGTTCGGGCATGGGTGCTCTGATTCGCCAACGATTGCGGGCCGCAAACCCATGTCCATGCCCGAAGATTATGGCGGACGGACCACTAGTGCTGCGTCGCGACCAAAAGTTCGGACATGGGTGCTCTGATTCGTCAACGATTGCGGGCCATAAACCCACGTCCATGCCCGAAGATTATGGTGTGACGGATCACTGGGAGTCTGCGCCGCGGAACGGCGCGGGCTCCCGGTAGGGTTGGTTGGGCCCAAGCGGAGCCGAAGGCGACGATTGGCGGGCCAGGACGGTGATCGAAACCAGGTTTGCCGGCTTCGCCCGCGCGCAGCCCGTTTTCTTCGGCTTCCTGCGCCGGGCGCGTGGCGCGTGCTTTCCGTCAGGGTCCATGGCGCGTGCTTTCCGTCAGTGTCCATGATGACGCCGGGGGTCGAATCGACAGGCCAAGAGCAGGGAGATACAGGGTCGGATGAGTGACATGCAGGTGCAGATCTTGATGGGGTCCGCGTCGGACGCGGGGGTGATGGCGAACACCGTGCGCACGTTGCGCGATCTGGGCGTCGCCTCGGACATGACCGTGGCGTCCGCCCACCGGTCGCCGGACCGGGTCCGCCGGGTGATGGACGAGGCCGTGCGGCGGGGGGTCAAGGTGTTCGTGGTGGGAGCGGGGGCGGCCGCCCACCTCGCGGGGGTCGTCGCCGCGCATACCGCGCTGCCGGTCATCGGCGTGCCCGTCGACTCGTCGCCGCTCGGCGGGTTCGACGCGTTGCTGTCGACAGTGCAGATGCCCCCCGGGGTCCCCGTCGCCACGGTGGCGGTGGGGAAGGCGGGGGCCACGAACGCGGCGGTCCTCGCGGCGCAGATTCTCGCCCTCGGCGACCCCGACGTCCGCGCCCGCCTCGACGCCTATCGCCGGGGGCTGGCCGAGAAGGTGGAGCAGGCGGCGGCCGGCCTCGAGCCCGTTTGAGCGCGGCGGCGCGGTGGGGGCGTCCGGCCGGCAGGGTTGCACCCTGTGCGGCCTCGTCTGCCGGTCGGGGCAGGCGTTGGCGCGTTCCTTCGGGGCTGGTTCCCGGTTCGGGCAGGGCGTTGCGTCGTCTTCCCGGTTCGGGCAGGGTGTTGCGTCGTCCTTCGGGGCCGATTCCCGGTTCGGGCAGGGCGTTGCGCGTTCCTTCGGGGGCCCGGTCCCCGGTTCGGCAGGGCGTTGCGCGTTTCGGGGGCGGTTCCCGGTTCGGCGGGGCGTTGCGCGTTCCTTCGGGGCCGGTTCCCGGTTCGGGCAGGGGCGCGGTGCCCGGCATCGGCGGCGTCTTGTCGGCCGGTCCGGGCGGGGCGCTTGCGCCTTCCTACGGCGCCGATGCCCGGCTTGGCCAGGGCGCCGCGCCGAGCATCAGCATCAGCAGCGCCTTCTGGGTGTGGAGCCGGTTCTCGGCCTGGTCGAAGACCGCGGAACGCGGCCCGTCGATGACGTCGGGGTCCACCTCCTCGCCGCGGTGGGCCGGCAGGCAGTGCATGAAGAACGCGTCGCGGCCGGCCTGCGCCATCAGGTCGCCGGTCACCCGGTAGGGTTCGAACGCCTCCCGCCGCCCCGTCGCTTCCGCCTCCTGCCCCATCGACGTCCACACGTCGGTGTAGACGGCGTCCGCCCCCCGCACCGCCTCGACGGGGTCGTCGCACAGCACGACCTCGGCGCCGTGCCGCGCCACCCGGCGCGCGGCGGCCACGGTCGCGGCGGGCAGGGCGTAGCCCGCGGGCGACGCCAGCCGCAGACGGACCCCGAGCATCGCGGCGGCGTGGGTGAGCGAGGTGGCCACGTTGTTGCCGTCGCCCACGTAGGCCAGGGTCGCCCCGCGCACGTCGCCGAGCCGCTCGCGCAGGGTCAGGCAGTCGGCGAGGGCCTGACACGGGTGCTCCTCGTTGGTCAACGCGTTCACGACCCGCAGCCGCGTCGTGGCCCGGGCGATCTCGCGCAGCCTCGACTGCTGGAACGTGCGGATGGCGGCCACCGAGATCCACCGCTCGAGGGTGCGGGCGACGTCGGCCAGGGCCTCGCGCGTGCCCAGGGCGTCGGCCGACGGCGGGCAGGTGACGATGCCCCCCAGCTCCTGCATCGCGATCTCGAACCCGGTGCGCGTGCGTAGCGACGGCTTGTCGAACAGCAGGGCCAGCGAGTGCCCGGCCAGGGCACGGCTCGTGGGGGCGTCGGCGCCCATCCCGCGCTCGCGCTTCAGCTTCGCCGCGAGGGCCAGGCACGTCTCGAGCCCGTCCGGCGTCAGGTCCAGCACCGACAGGCAGGTTCGGGCCGAGGCGGACGGGGGAGACGGGGCGGCCACGCCGGCGTCCGGCAGGGTATCGGTGGTGCTCATGGCTTCGTCGGGGCGTCGCGCCCTCCGTCGCGCCGGGGCCCGGCCGGGCGCGCGGGATGCGCCCGCCTCAGGTCCGATAGTCCGCGTTGATGTGGATGTACTCGGCGCTGAAATCGCAGGTCCAGACGGTGGCGGCGCCCGCGCCGCCGGTGCCGAGGTCGATCGTGATCGCCACCTCCGCCGTCCGCATGTGCTCGGCCGCCGCCGGTTCGCGGTCGCTGAAGATCTGTTCGTCCCGAAAGAGCTCCACCCCGCCGACGGCGACGCGGGCGCGGCCGAGGTCGAACCGCACCCCGGCCCGGCCCGCCACCGCCACGATGCGGCCCCAGTTGGGGTCTTCGCCGTGGACCGCGGTCTTGACGAGCGGGGAGTTGGCGATGGCCCGCGCCGCCTGCCTGGCCTCGGCCGCGCTGTGGGCGCCGGTCACGCCGACGGAGACCAGCTTCGTGGCCCCCTCGCCGCCCTTCACGACGGCGAGGGCCAGCTCGTGGCAGACGGCGTGGAGGGCCTCGACGAACGCGGGGTACGACGCGCCGTCGATGACCGTTCCCGAAGCCCCGTTGGCGAGGGCCAGCACCATGTCGTTCGTCGAGGGCTCGCCGTCGACGGTGATGGCGTTGAAGGTCGTCTCGGCCGCCTCCCGCAGGGCGCGCTGCAGGAGGGACGGCGCGACGGCGGCGTCGGTGGTCAGGAACGCGAGCATCGTGGCCATGTTCGGCTCGATCATCCCGGCCCCCTTGGCGATGCCGCCGACGTGGAACCGGCCCGACGACGCCTCGGCCCGCACCGCCGCCTCCTTGGGCCACGGATCGGTGGTCATGATGGCCTCGGCCGCCGCCGCGTGCCCGTCGGGGCCGAGCGACCCGGCGGCCTGCCCGATGCCCTGCCGCAGCTTGTCGCGCTCCAGATACGCCCCGATGACCCCGGTCGACGACACCAGCACCTGCTCGACCGGGCACCCGAGGAGGTCGGCGGTGGTGACCGCCATGTCGCGCGCGTCGGCCAGCCCCCGCTCGCCGGTGCACGCGTTGGCGCAGCCGCTGTTGACGACCACCGCCGCGGTGGTGGCGTCCGACCGCCGCAGGTGCTCGCGGGTCACCGTGACCGGGGCGGCCACCGCGAGGTTGGTGGTGAAGATGCCGGCCGACCGGGCCGGCGGCGTCGACACCAGCAGCGCCAGGTCGAGCCCCGACGCCTTGATGCCGCAGGCGACCCCGGCGGCCCGGAAGCCCGTCGGCGCGGTGATGCCCCTGGGAATGCGTTCATGCATGAGTGTCGTCCGCTGTGGCCCGCCGAATCGTTGCCGTCGGCTCCGCTCGGCCCGACCGCCCCGCAGGAATCCGCGCCGTTCCACGGTGCGGACTCCTCGTGTTCGGCGCGACCGGCCGCCCTGCTTCGGCGCGACCGGCCGCCCCGCTTCGGCGGCCCGCCGCCCTGCCTTCCGCCTGCCCCCGAGCCCCCGTGGTCCTCGCGCCACGTCAGCGCTGCTTCGGGGGCGCCGCCCTGCCGCCCGCCTACGGGCTTCCCCGCCGCGGCCCGCGGCCCCGCGAGCCGCCGAGTTCGATGACCACCGCGTACTGCGCACAGCGCCTGAACCACTCGCAGGCCTGACAGTCGGTCATGATCTTCTCGGGCAGCCACGTGTGCGGCACGATCGAGAACCCCTGGGCGACGAAGGCGCGGGGTATGTGGGTGAACGCGCATACCCGCGCCGCGCCCTGCCGGCGCCCGCCCGACACGAGGGCGGCGAGCAGCCGCGCGCCGATGCCGCCGCCGCGCTCCGCGGTGGCGACCACCAGCGACCGCACCTCGGACATCGTCTTGCTGAGCGGGGCCAGCTCGCCGCACCCGATCACTTCGCCGCCTCGGGTCGCGACGAGGAACCGGGGCACGTGACGCAGGATGTCCGCGGTGGAGCGGGGCAGCAGCATCCCGGGGCCGACGTTGGCGGCGACCAGCCGGTCGATGGCGTCGACGTCCGCACGGCCGGCGGGGCGAATCGACACCTCGGCCCCCGGGGCGGCGGAACGGCGCCGGACATCCGCGGCGAGCTCGACGGAAACGGTGGACGTGGTGATCATCGGGTCGTGACCGCTCTTGGCGGGTCCTCGCTGCGGGGCCCCGAGGCGCCCGCTCCTTGCCCGTCCTTCGTCGCCTGACGGCTCCGCCGGGCCCATCCGGCCTCCGGGAATCCGCGCCGTTCTACGGCGACTCCTCGCCGGCCATTCGTCGCCCGTAGCTCCGCTTGGCGCCCAACCAGACGCTCATGGCCACGTTTCGCGCAGCCACCCAACCGCATGAAAGCAGGGTAGCCGGGTAGCCTGCCCGCGCTCACGGCACGCTACGCCGTCGAGGCCGATGGGCAGCCTCGAGCCGAGCGTCGCCACGTAGCGCATGAACCGCCGCTCCGTTGCAGCCCTCCCGTTGCGCCAGGGGCCGTGTGTCTTCACCACCGTGTACTTCCATGGCAACCCTCCGGTAGTCCGCGCCGTCCCACGGCGCAGACTACCGGGTGACGATCTGCTCGAGCACCCGGTCGAGAATCTGCAGCCCCTCGTCGATCTCGGCGTCCGAGACGTTGAGCGGCGGCAGCAGCCGCACGACGCGCCCCGCGGTGCGGTTGACGAGCAGTTGCCGCGCCAGCGCGAGCTCGACGGCGCGGGTCGCGGCCGCCTCGGGCATCTCCAGCCCCCGCATCAACCCCGCGCCCCGCACGTCGGAGACCATCGGATAGCGCTTCGCCAGCGCTTCGAGGCCGTCGGCGAGGCGCGCGCCCGCCGTCCGCGCCCGCTCCAGCCCGCCCTGCTCGAGGGCGTCGAGGAACACCAGCGCGGCGCGGCAGGCCAGCAGGTTGCCGCCGTAGGTGGTGCCGTGGTCGCCGGGCGAGATGGCGTCGGCGACGGCCTGGCTCATCAGGATCGCGCCCACCGGCATCCCCGCGCCCAGCGCCTTCCCGAGGGCCATCAGATCGGGGCGCAGCCCGAGCGTCGCCGAGTGGAAGGGCCGGCCGGTGCGGCCCAGTCCGCACTGGATCTCGTCGGCCACCAGCAACGCCCCGGTCCGCTCGCACGCCGCGTTCACCGCCTCGGCGAACGCCGGCGTCAGGGGCCACACCCCGCCCTCGCCCTGAATCGGCTCCAGGATGATGGCGGCGACGTCCGGCCCCACCGCGCCCTCCAGCGCCCCGGGGTCGGTGGGCGACACGAAGTCGACCCCCGGGAGGAGGGGCTCGAACGGACGGCGGTACCCGGGCTCCCACGTCGCCGACAGCGAGCCGAAGGTGCGCCCGTGGAACGAGCGCTCGAGCGCCACGATCCGCGTCCGGCCGGTCTCTCCGCGCGTGTGCCAGTAGCGGCGCGCGAACTTCAGGCAGCCCTCCACCGCCTCGGTCCCGCTGTTGCAGAAGAACGCCCGCGGCAGGCCCGACAGCGCCGCGAGACGCGCTCCCACCTGTCCCTGCAGGGGATGGAAGTAGAGGTTGGACGTGTGGACGAGGGTGCGGGCCTGGTCGGCGAGGGCCGCCGCCAGCCCGGGGTGGGCGTGCCCGAGCGACGCCACCCCGAGCCCCGACAGGAAGTCGAGGTAGCGCCGGCCGTCGGCGTCGTGGACGTAGCTTCCCTCGCCCCGGGTCAGGACCACCGGCACCCGCTTGTAGACCTGCAGCAGGTGCTCGCTCTCGAGCGCCCGGACGTCCTGCGCCCCGGTCGCGTCCGTCGTTCCTGTCGACATCGATGACTGCTCTCTCTCTTCGGTCGCGCGGCTAGGCGACCACCGACCCCGGACGACCGTCCAGGTCCCGCGCTCCTCGACCGTCGACGATCTCCACCCGCCCGACCCCCTGGCGCCGCGCGTGGCGGCAGGCGTTCAGCTTGGCCACCATGCCGGCGCTGGCGCGGCCGTCGGCGATGAGCGCCGCGAGCATCGCGTCGTCGATGGAGGGCAGCGTGTCGCCGTGCGGGTCGAGGACGCCGGCGGTGCCGCCCGCGACCAGCAGCCGGTCGGCCCGGAACCGGACCGCGAGGTCCCCGGCCAGAGTATCGGCATTGACGTTCAGCAACTGTCCATCCGCGTCGGCCCCGATGCTCGCGACGACCGGCACGAACCCGGCCGCGCACAGGGTCGCCGGCAGGGCCGGCGGCGCGTCGCCCTCCGGCTGTCCCACGAACTCCAGATCGACCA
>JAJEFC010000168.1 GCA_022820675.1 Vicinamibacteria bacterium
ACCGGCCGCCGCCGCGGCCCCCCGGCGGGAGGAAGCGGCGGCCGCCGCGCCAGTCGACCCCGTTCACGCCGGCCCCGCCGCCGCCGATCACGCGCACGATCTCGCTCGCCGAGGGCATGACCGTCAAGGACCTCGCCGAGAAGCTGGAGCTGCGGGCCAAGGACGTCCTCAAGAAGCTCATCGAGCGCCGGTTGATGATGACCATCAACACGACGCTCGACACCGAGACGGCGACGATGGTGGCGCGCGAATTCGGCGCCGACGTCGAGATGCGCTCCTTCGAAGAGGAGATGCTGGAGGTCGAGACCACCGCCGCCCAGGACGACGACTTCTCGTCGCGGGCGCCCGTCGTCACCGTGATGGGGCACGTCGACCACGGCAAGACGACCCTGCTCGACGCGATCCGCGACTCGAGGGTCGCCGAGCGGGAGGCGGGCGGCATCACCCAGCACATCGGCGCGTACTCGGTGGAGATCAGCGGGCGGAGGATCGTCTTCCTCGACACGCCCGGCCACGAAGCGTTCACCCTGATGCGGGCGCGCGGCGCGCGGGTCACCGACATCGTGGTCCTCGTCGTGGCCGCCGACGACGGGGTCATGCCCCAGACGCGGGAGGCCATCGACCACGCCAAGGCCGCCGACGTCCCCCTCATCGTCGCCATCAACAAGATCGACAAGTCGAACGCGAACGCGGAGCGCGTCAAGACGGAGCTGTCCGAGCTCGACCTGACGCCGGAGGACTGGGGCGGCAAGACGGTCACCGTCGAGGTGTCGGCCAAGCAGCAGAAGAACCTCGAGCTGCTGCTGGAGATGATCCTGCTGGTCACCGACCTCGGCGAGCTCAAGGCCAACCCCAAGCGCAGCGCGAGCGGGACGGTGCTGGAAGCCAAGATCGACCGGGGCCGCGGGCCGGTGGCCACCATCCTCGTCAAGGACGGCACCCTGCGCATCGGCGACAACTTCATCGCCGGCCCCATCGTCGGCAAGGTCCGCGCCCTGATCGACGACCGCGGCCAGCCGCAGAAGGAGTCGGGTCCGTCGAGCCCCGTCGAGGTCCTGGGGCTGACCGGCCTGCCGCAGCCCGGCGACACGTTCCAGGCGGTGGCGGACGCCGCCAAGGCCCGGCAGATCGCCATGCTGCGCCAGGGTCAGGCCAAGGAGAAGACCCTGGGCGAGAAGGGCGGCCGCCTGACCCTCGAGTCGCTCCAGCAGCAGATTGCCGAGGGCGGCACCCGGGAGCTGCCGATCATCGTCAAGGCCGACGTGCAGGGCTCGGCCGAGGTCCTCGCCGACGCCCTGAGCAAGCTCGGCGACGAACGCGTCAAGGTGCGGCTGATCAGCAGCGGGGCCGGCGCCATCAACGAGGGGGACGTGGTCTTCGCGGCCGCGTCCAACGCGGTCATCGTCGGCTTCAACGTCCGCCCCGACCGCAACGCGGCCGCGATGGCCGAGCGCGAGCACATCGACATCCGCCTCCACCGCGTCATCTACGACGTCACCGAGGAGATCAAGAAGGCGATGGCCGGCCTCCTCGAGCCGACCGTCAAGGAGATCCAGGTCGGGCAGGCGCAGGTGCGGGACGTGTTCAAGGTGCCGAAGTTCGGCGCCGCGGCCGGCTGCATGGTGGTCGAGGGCAAGATCAGCCGGTCGGGCGAGACGCAGGCGCGGCTGTTGCGCGACAACGTCGTCATCCACGAGGGCCGCATCGGCTCGCTCCGCCGGTTCAAGGACGACGTGAACGAGGTGAAGAACGGCCTGGAGTGCGGGATCGCCTTCGAACGCTACGCCGACATCAAGGTCGGCGACGTGATCGAGGTGTTCTCGACGGAGACGATCGCGGCCACCGTGTAGCGGGTCCGTCACGTCGTGGGTTCTCCGACGAGCCGACTCGAGTCGAACGACGCAGCTTCTGTCCGGGGAGCTTCCGCTTCGAGGTGACTTCCCGGGCAGCCCCGACATTGGTCGATGACAGTCCACCAGTCACCCGTGGCTCTCTCACGAGCTGAAGACGCCGCCGCTTCCGGGAGCTCGCGCCGGTACCGATGATCGTCGGACTGCTCTCGATCGAGCTGCATCTGGCCGGCGCGCGCTCGCTGAAGGACAAGCGCGCCACGCTCCGGCGGCTGAAGGACCGGGTGCGGCGCCTCAACGTGGGGCTCGCCGAGGTCGACCATCACGATCTGCACCAGCGCGCGGGCCTCGGGGTGGTCGCCGTCGGCGTCGACCGGGAGGTCGCCGAACGCACCCTCGAAGGGGTCCTCACCGAGATCGATCGCATCGAGCCGGGCCTGATCGTGCGCAGCGAGGTCGAGTGGCTGCTCTGAGCCGCGCCGCCCTCGAAGCGGCGGCCGGGCCCACCTCTGAGCTGCGCCGCCCTCGAAGCGGCGGCCGGGCCCACCCGAAGACCACGTCCATGACCTCTTCCCGTCCCGAACGCGTCGGCGAGCAGGTACGTGCCGAGCTGTGCGCGTTGCTGCGAACGTCGGCCTCCGACCCCGCGCTCGCGCTCGTCACCGTGACCCACGTCCGGATGACCCGCGACCTGCAGCATGCGCGCGTGTACTACACGACCCCCGGCGACGCGGCGGAGCGCCGGCAGGCCGGCCGCGGCCTGCGCCGCGCGGCGTCGTTCCTGCGCGGCGGGCTCGGTCGCCGGCTCCGTCTCCGGCACGTGCCGGATCTGACCTTCGTGCACGACGACTCGATCGAGCGGGAGCAGCGGATCGCGCACGTGCTCGAGGAGCTGCGCCTCGACGGGCCGGCGTCCCCGGGTCCGCCCGATTCGCCCGACGTCCCCGAATGACCAGACCCTCCGCCGAACGCACCCGGGTTCGGGACCGCCTGCTCGACGGCACCCGCTTTCTCGTCGCCTCGCACGCGCGTCCGGACGGCGACTCGCTCGGCTCCCAGCTCGCGCTGGCCGAGGCGCTGACGCAGCTCGGCAAGGAGGTCCGGGTCGTCAACGCCGACCCGCCGCCGGCCCGCTACGCGTTCCTGCCGGGGGCGGCCGCGATCGAGGTCGCCGGATCGGTGGAGGACGACGCAGACACCGCGGTCGTCCTCGAGTGCGGCACCCTCGGCCGGACCGAGGTGTCCGGCCTCGCGGGCCGGCCCGTCGTCAACATCGATCACCACGCCGGCAACACCGGGTACGGCGCCGTCAACTGGTGCGACGAGTCGGCGTGCGCGTGCGGCGAGCTGGTGTTCGAGCTCATCGAGGCCCTGGGCGCCGAGCTGACGCCGTCCATCGCCACCAACGTCTACGTCGCCATCCTCACCGACACCGGATCGTTCAGGCACGCCAACATCACGGCGCGCACGTTCGACATCTGCCGTCGCATCGCCGGCACCGGCGTCGACGCGGCGGCCGTCGCCGCGCGCGTGTTCAACAACGGCAGCCTGGGGCGTCTGCGCCTGACCGGGCGGGTGATCGACCGGATGCGGCTCGAGGCCGACGGCCGCATCGCCGTTCTCGCCGTCGACGAGGCGATGCTGCGGGAGACCGGCTGCGAGGCGGACGACCTGGAGGGCGTCGTCAACCTGCCCCTGGCCGCCGGCGACGTCAAGGCGGTCATCCTGCTGAAGGCCCTCGGCGGCGGCCTGCGCGTCAGCCTGCGGTCGAAGGACGAGATCGACGTCCGGCGCGTCGCGGTGTCGTTCGGCGGCGGCGGACACCGCAACGCCGCGGGGCTGACCGTCGAGGATCCGGCCTCGGACGTTCGGGCCCGGCTCGTGCGCCAGGTGGCCGCGGCGATTGCGGAGTCCCGTCCGGCGTGAGCACCTCGCAGGCCCCGGCCGGCGTCCTGGTCGTCGACAAGCCCGCCGGCCCGACGTCTCACGACGTCGTGGCGGTGGCGCGGCGCGCCCTCCGGTGCCGGAAGGTCGGGCATCTCGGCACCCTCGATCCGCTGGCGACCGGGGTGCTGCCCCTCGTGGTGGGACGGGCCACCCGGCTCGCCCCGCTGCTCTCGGGCGCCGGGAAGCAGTACGACGCCGTCGTTCGGCTGGGCCTGTCGACCGATACGGACGACGTCGGCGGCGTGGTCATCGGCGGACGGGACGCCGGCGACGGCGACGCGACGGCCGCGCCGCCGTCGGCCCGGGCCATCGAGGAGGCCGCGGCCGGCTTCGTCGGCTCCCACCTGCAACGGCCTCCGGCGGTGTCCGCCAAGAAGATAGAGGGGGTGCGGGCCTACGAGCTGGCCCGGCGACGGCGCCCGGCCGCGCCCGAGCCGGTCCGCGTCGCCGTCGAGACCCTGGCGGTGCTGTCCGTCGACGGGCCGCGGGTGCGGTGCCGCATCGCCTGCTCGAGCGGCTTCTACGTGCGGGCGCTGGCAAGGGACCTCGGCGAGAAGCTGGGCTGCGGGGGCTGCCTCGAGACGCTGCGGCGCGAACGGCACGGCCGGTTCACCCTGGACGACGCGGTGCCGCTGGCCCGTCTCGTCGAGGAGGGGCCCGCCGCGGCGGACCGCCTCATCCCGCCCGGCGAGCTGCTGCCGGAGCTGCCGGGCGTCGTCGTCAACGAACGGGGGGCGCGCCGGGCCGCGCACGGCAACCCGCTCGGCCCCTCGGACATCGTGTGGGACGAGAGCATGCGTGACGGAGCGGCACCCGATTCGGGCCGGGTCGGTCGGGCGGCGAGGGAGGGCGCAGGCGCGGCCCTCCGGGCCGCGGGCGGGGGGAGGCCGGGGCCGGGCGAGCGGGTCAGGGTGCTGGACCCCGACGGCCGGCTCCTGGCCGTCGCCGAGCCCGCCGCGGGCGGGCTTTTGCATCCCAAGATCGTTCTAGTGTAGGATTGCTCGGTTGACCAGAGGGATGAGATCGTCGAGGACGATTGCGGCTTGGAGCACGGGACTGCTGAGCCACCTCCTGTATCGTTGGCAGCTTGACCCCAGACCGGAGTGATCGGCAGTGGTGCTACAGAAGGATCAGAAGACCGAGCTCATCGGTTCGTATCGAGTTCATCAGACGGACACCGGCTCGCCCGAGGTGCAGGTCGCTCTGTTGAGTCAGCGCATCAGCTATCTGACCGAGCACTTCAAGATCCACGCAAAGGACCACCACTCGCGCCGCGGGCTGCTGAAGCTGGTCGGACAGCGGCGACGGCTCCTCGACTACCTCAAGTCGAAGGACTCGGGGCGCTACACCGACCTGATTCGGCGGCTGGGGCTTCGCAAGTAGGCGGAGACGGCCCCGGTCTCGCTGCGGGTTCTTCCCCCTCGCCCCTCTCCCGCCGTTCGGCGCGCACTGGAGTGCAATCATGTTTTCAGGCGAAGTGAATGTCGGCGGTCGTCCCCTGACCCTCGAGACCGGCCGGCTGGCCAGGCAGGCGAACGGCTCGGTGGTGGTCCGGTACGGCGACACCATGGTGCTCGTCACCGCGTGCTACGCGCCCGGCGAGCGGGAGGGGATCGACTTCCTGCCCCTGACCGTCGACTACCGGGAGAACACCTACGCCTCGGGGCGCATCCCCGGCGGGTTCTTCAAACGCGAGGGCAAGCCCCCGGAGAAGGAGGTCCTGACGAGCCGGCTGATCGACCGCCCGATCCGGCCGCTCTTCCCCGCCGGCTGGCATCGCGAGTCGCAGGTCGTGGCCTTCGTCATCTCCGCCGACACCGACAACGACTCGGACGTGCTGGCCCTGACCGGCGCCTCGGCCGCCCTCGCGGTCTCCGAGATTCCGATGGCGGCGACCATCGCGGCGGTCCGGGTGGGCATGCTCGACGACCGGATCATCATCAACCCGACCTACGACCAGCGCCGGCGGGGCCGGCTGGACCTGGTGGTGGCGGGCAGCCGGGACGCCCTCGTCATGGTCGAGGCCGGGGCGCAGCAGCTTTCGGAAGCGGAGATGATCGACGCGCTGGACGCCGGCCACGAGGCCATCCGCGGCATCATCGACGAGATCGACAAGCTGGCCGCGGCGGCCGGCAAGCCGAAGCTGAAGCTCGAGACGAAGGCGCCGGCCCCCGACGTCGTCAGCGAGACGGAGAGCGCGCTGCTCGGTCCCCTCGCCGACGCCATGCGCATCCGCGACAAGCTCGAGAGCTACGCCGCCGTCGACCGCGTGCTCGACGACCACCTGGCGACCCTGCCGGACGACGACGCGGAGCGCCGCGGCGACGTCAAGGCCGTCTTCAAGGGCCTGAAGGAACGGGTGCTGCGGGACGAGGTCCTCGAGCGCGGCCAACGGCTGGACGGCCGCCAGTTCGACGAGATCCGGACCATCACCGCCGACGTCGGCCTGCTGCCGCGCACCCACGGCTCGGCCGTGTTCACCCGCGGCGAGACCCAGGCCCTCGTCACCGCGACCCTCGGCACCGCCGACGACAAGCAGAAGGTCGAGCTGGTCGACGGCGAGATGTACCGCCGGTTCATGCTGCACTACAACTTCCCGCCGTTCTCGGTGGGCGAGGTCAAGTTCCTCCGGGGCCCGGGCCGGCGCGAGATCGGCCACGGCAACCTCGCCGAGCGCAGCCTGCTGCCGGTGCTGCCCGGGGAGGAGGCGTTCCCCTACACGATACGGGTGGTGTCGGACATCCTGGAGTCGAACGGGTCGTCGTCGATGGCCTCGGTGTGCGGCGGCACGCTGGCCATGATGGACGCCGGCGTCCCCCTCGCGGCGCCGGTCGCCGGGGTGGCCATGGGCCTGATCGTCGACGAGGCCTCGGGGCGCCACGCCGTGCTCAGCGACATCGCCGGGGCCGAGGACCACTACGGCGACATGGACTTCAAGGTCGCCGGCACCGAGGCCGGCATCACCGCCCTGCAGATGGACATCAAGATCGGGGGCATCACCCCCGCCATCATGCGGGAGGCGCTCGAGCAGGCCCGGGCGGGCCGGCTGCACATCCTCGAACGCATGCGCGCCACCCTCCCCGACCCCCGCTCGAACATCTCGACCTTCGCCCCCCGCATCATCACCATCAAGATCCCCGTCGACAAGATCCGCGACGTGATCGGCCCCGGCGGCAAGACGATCCGCAGCATCATCGAGCGGACCGGGGTGCGCATCGACGTCGAGGACGACGGCACCGTCAACGTGGCGTCGAACGACGACGAGTCGGCCCAGCGCGCGCTCTCGATCATCGAGGAGCTCACCGCGACCCCCGAGCTCAACAAGTCGTACCTGGGCACGGTGCAGCGCATCACCGACTTCGGGGCCTTCGTCGAGGTGCTGCCGGGCGTCGACGGCCTCCTGCACGTCTCGGAGATCGCGCACTACCGCGTCAAGGACGTGCGGGACGAGCTCAAGGAAGGCGAGCAGGTGCTCGTGAAGGTGATCAACGTCGACCCGTCGGGCAAGATCCGGCTGAGCCGCAAGGCGCTGCTCGACAAGCCGGCCGGCGCGCCGGAGGCCGGCAACCGGCGGGAGCGCCAGCCGAGCTAGGCGTGGGAGTCTGCAGCACTCCGACCCGCCTGCCGTCGCACTCTCTACCCCGAGCGACCAGAGCCGACCGACGGTTGGCGCGCCGACGAACATTGCGGAGGACCGGATGACTACGCAACCTGTTTGCGTGCGGCGCAGACAAGGCAGGCGTCCGAAGCTGACCAAGGTCGTTCAAGTGTGACACCTCCCTCCCCCGGGTCACCGACCTCCGAGACCCAGCCTGCGGACCAAGCCCCTCCGGCTGATTCTACGTGACGACGTGCGCCTATCCAGACGCGATGAACAGCGGTCGTCACTGCGCCCACAAGGGTGTCGATTGCACACCCAGCCACCAGCGCATGCGCGTGACAAAGCTCCACAGGACCATACGGAGTGAAGACAGCCCCGCAGGCAGGCTCCTGCAGGGTGTCCCCTCCCTGCGTCCAATCCGTAACGGTGAGGCTTGGACGTCCCACCTCGTTGACCCCACACTGCAAGCACGCGTCTTCACCGGTGACCAAGACCGCGTGGGCGGCTGCGGCATTCGGCTCCACCCAGCCATAGAGAACGGGCGGATATCCACTCGATCCGTGCTGGACATCGTTCAGAAAACTCTCGGCGGCCCAGTTGCCCGTGGTGCTAACGACCAAGTCACGGGAAGCGAGCTCTTCCACCAGCCTACTTGATGAAGACTCCAATCGGTCGGTACGTCCCGAAACTGCCACGTGCGGAAGTGACGCGCTGATCTGGCTGGCCAACTCTACAGCTTTGTTGCGTCTCACCGAAGCGGCGCCCAATTCATGCCGCCCAACATTGGGCCAATCCAGCGTACCCGGATCAACCAGCAGCAGATCACCGATCCCCGATTGCGCTAGCAGGCGGGCCACCGCGCCGCCCACCGACCCCACCCCCAAGACAGCGACACGCCGTTGCCTAAGGGCCTCTTGCCGGCCATCGCGGTCACGACCGTGTATCCGTGCGTGGTCCGCCCGTTCGACCACCGCCTTGGTCACCCTCGCGGCGCTGGACAAGTAACGCCTGCCCAACAAGTCCCGCGGCGTTCGACCGGGACGAAAACCGTGTTCCAGCGCAGCAATCCGGGCGGGCGGGCGAACCCGCATGGCCCCCAGGCACTTCCCATTGGCAGTCGCAGCACCCAAGAGGATGTCGATAGCGTCGGCTTTCGACGCAGCCAGATCTTCCAAGACGCCCGTGGCTTCTGGCGATCTCTGCTGCACCAATGCGCGCACGTCAGCTGCCGTGCGCGGATACTCACGAGGCAAGAGCGGGGCTGGCAGCCAGATCAGCGCGCCGTCATGAAGCCGGTAGGCTGCCCCTTGGGGGTTCGCGGTCCATCGTGACAACCACCGTTTCAGGACTTCAGAGTCCTCGCCGATGACCGTTGCGAGTTTTCCACGCCACACGACTACCCGCCGCCCTGGCCCCCGGGGTTCGATCAAGCTGATGACACGAGGAGCACTGACGTCCGCTGAGATCGCCCAGTAGCTCAAGAACTCCTCTCGGAAGTCGTCTTCGTGACGGCCCGTGAGGCACTCTTCAATGAGTTCACGGGCTTCGCCGAGAACGTGCTCGACGACGTCAACAGGACGGTGGGGCGACACCGAGGCATCCGCCGGCAGAGTGCAAAGGAACCCGTCCTTCTCAACGTGTGGCCATGTCAGAACATCCGGTCCGTCGGCTATGGCCACCCGTGGCGTTGCGTAAGGAAAAGCGGCGTCGACGAGGAGGTGAAGTTCATGCCGAGCCCCATTGGAGAAGTCAACGAATAGACGCCAGCCAACCTGGATGCCTCTGCCGCCATACTGCCCCAGCTCTCGGGATGACAACCGGCCGCCCTTCAAGACTCGGTCGACGAAATCATCCACCTGTGCGATGGCGGCGGACCGCCGCCGCCGCATGCTGGACGACGGCTCAGGCATACCGTCCACCGCCACGCCTGTCCACGACCGGACGGTCCGGTGCGCCGATCAGCGCTGGCGCGCCTCCAACACCCGCGCCCGCTCGCCCGCTCGCCTCCTCGCTCTTGAGGCGATCGCTGAAGAACGTCGTGTCGAACACCCGGTCCCACGCCTTCAGCGCCTCCTGCCGAGTACAATTCGGCTTGAAGAGCACGTCGAGCTCATCGACGGCCCAACTCAACCGTTCGCGCAGGAACTTGGTTCGGCCATCGTCCGGACCCGATGTCAGCATCTCGCCATGAACCGTGGGATGTGCAACCTCCAGATCCCCGTCCAGCCGGTCGCGGATAGCGACCATGGTGTGGTAGAGGGACTCGTCTTCGCGGAGGACATTCGCGCGGTAACACTCGTTCGCGATGAGCGTCGTAATCGTGAAGCCGGTAGCCATCCGTGTTCTCCAGCTCTCGCGACTGCCGGCAAAGGCCTTGTGCAGCCGTGTCTGGCGCCGGAGCTGACGACCGTTCGTAGTATCGGGACTCAGGCGCTCGTTCCGCTCCCGGAACCAGCGAGTCACGGCCACGGGATCGGCCGTCTTCCAGTCCGTGCTCGCGATCTCGATGTGGATCTGCTCCTCACCCCATACGACGCGCTTCGCCTTGCGATAGACCGGTACGTCGACATGGTACCCGGCGTCGTAGTACACTCGAACGCAGTTCGAACGGATCTCAGGCGGCCTCGTGAACCGGCCATCGTGGAGCGCCTTGCGCACCATCTCCTTGGCTGCGCGCGCCGTCTTGTCCCCTCCATTCGGCCCTTTCAGGTCGTCCTTCCAGAAATGGACACCGTCGTCGATGTCATAATCCTTCTGCGGGTGCTGCACCATCGTGCGGTGGGCGTAGGAGCCCTGCGTCTGACATTCGCTGGGAGACGGCTCCTCGTCCCGGTCCAAACCGCTCTTGAGACGTCGTCGGTTCGTGTCGCGTCGTTCCCGCATCTCGTCCTGCTCGGACTTGGGAAGCGTCACTTCGTCGTCGTGATACGCCAGAATATCGTCGTGACAGTTGTGCATTGCGCGTTCCTCTCGCATCGCAGGAGCAGTGCCGCCAAGTGCGGCCAACCCTGCATCCAACAGTTCCGGGATCCGACTGTGGGATCCCGTCTACGCTTCCCGCTCACCGGCGGGAGGCAAGTCCAACATGAGGGTCGCCAATCTCCGTGGGTGCGGCTCTTTTCCGTAGGTTGCTATCTCACTCATTCATAAGGGTTTATGCCCGTGGAAACTCCCTCGTCAGTGCGTTTTGAGGGGTGACAGCGTTCGGTGAGGGCTCGGTCCGCCTCTCTCGGGCCGCCGCCCGACCCGAGCACGCCGACGGTACGCGCTGGTCCTCCTCCATGCGCGCTCCCTTCTGGACATTCGCGC
>JAJEFC010000215.1 GCA_022820675.1 Vicinamibacteria bacterium
CCCGGTGACGTCGTCGCCGCCGTCGTCGGTCAGCGAATCCAGCAGCTTCCGCAACAGGCGCGCGAGCGACTCGCGTTCCTCCGGCCGCAGCGCGCCATCGAGCACGTGGTTCTGGTTCTCCACGTACGCGGTGGTCACGCGGTCGACGAGATCCCGCCCCTCGGCCGTCAGCTCGATGCGGATGCCCCGCCGATCGGTCGGGTGCGCGGCGCGCTCGATCAGGCCGGCGTTCTCCAGCCGGTCGAGGCGGTTGGTCAGCCCTCCCGAGGTGACCATCAGCGAGTCGAGGAGGTCGCGGGGCGACGGATGCTGGTCCGGGGCCATGCGGATGGCGGCCAGCAGGAGGAACTCGACCTCGCTGAGCCCGAACTGGCTCAAGACGGCCTCCGCGTTTTGGGCGGCGACCCTGGCGAGGCGGCTGATGCGGGCCAGGACGGCGAGCGACGACACGTCGAGGTCGGGTCGTTCCCGGGTCCAGTGCTCGATCATGACGGCGACGGCTGCTCTCTTCATGTGCGTATTCTGCGCGAAGATATTTTTTTGCGCAAGGGACTTGACAACCGTTATCTTTGCATTAAGCTTCTCATATCAGGCTGACTTGTGACTGACAAGCATTCCCAGGAGGCAACGATGAGAGCCAGACGTCATGCCAACAGCGCCACCGCCGTCGCCCGCAACGCCCACCCGCGCCTGCGCCTGGTCGCCGCGCCCACGCGGAACCCGTACCACGCGCTCCAGCGGGCCAACCGCACCGCCGCACGGCACCGCCAGAGTCCTCGGGCCGGCTATCGCGAGCTCGTGCGGCGTCTCTGGCCGGCCGCCGCGTAGACCGAAGGGGGCTCCGTTCGCTTCGACGAGGAAGGAGGAGAACGATGAACGCGCCGACCCATCGATGGAACCCGTTCGAGGAGCTCGCCACGCTGCACCGCGGCCTCGACCGCGTCTTCAACCGACAGCAGCTCGACGCCGGGACGCCCGGGGTCGACGGGGCCGGGGCCTGGACGCCGCCGTGCGAGGTCGCGTCGACCGACGACGGCTGGCAGGTGCGGCTTGCGCTGCCCGGCGTGGACCCGAGCCGGGTGCAGATCACGCTGCACGGCGGCTCGTTGCGGATCAGCGGCGAGCGGCCGCGGAGCCATGACGGCGACCGGTACACCCACTCGGAGATGAGCTACGGACCGTTCGAGCGCACGTTCACGCTCCCCGTGGCCGCCGCCGGCGATCGCATCGAGGCGCAGTACCGGCACGGGATCCTGTCGGTGGCGGTGCCGGTGGCGGAGCGCGCGAAGCCGCGTCGCATTCAGATCGCCGCGCCCGACGTGACGAGCATCGAGACGAAGAAGATCGCCTGAGCCGGTGCCGGGAACCGCACCGGAGGGCGCTGCAACGACACGCGGCGGCCACCTCGAGCCGCCAGCGGGCATCAGCGGGGGCACGTGCCGGCTGATGCCCGCGTCACCCGCATGAAGGCCATCACGCAACCCGGGAAAGGAGAGAACGATGTTGACCCCAACCGACGTCTTTCGGAAGACCATGGCGCCGGCCGCCCTGCTCCTCTTCGGGTTGAGTGGCGTCGCGGCCGCCGATGGAGCCGCAGGCCACGAGGGGGAGGGGCACCCGTGGTCGGCCGCGCCGGCCTTCGCTGGACCGACCCTGGCCGACGATGCCGTCAACCCGATCACGACGCTCGAGGGCGACCCCGGCGATCGCGAGGGCGGCGCGGTGGCCGGCGAGGTCGAAATTCCGCGGGATTTCGCGGGCATCGTCGGTCGGTATCTGGTGTTCCCCGCTCCGGTTCCGACCGACTACCTGCGCACGATCAGGATGTTCGATCCTGACCAGTGGGATACCGCGGAGGGGCTCCAGCCGGCTGCCCCCCCCTCCCACGATCTCCGGTAGCTCGTCGCCAACCAAAGGACTGGACCACGGGAACTTCTTCGGCCCGGCCTTCGTCCTGTATATGTGAAGTGAGCCAGTAACACTGATATAATCTTAGTCCTAATTGGACATTGGCGCGTCGGCATGGTGCAGACGCGCAAGGGACGCCGAGCAGGCGCGTCGGAAAGGAGGACCGAAATGCTGAGCATGACCCGTTGGAACCCGTTCCAGGAGCTGACCGACTTGCACCGCCGGATGGACCAGGTGTTCGGTCGCTACCTGGGCGACGAGCGGCCCGGCACGCCGACCGCGGCCTGGGCTCCGGCCACCGAGATCCACGCCGGCGACACCGGCTGGACGCTCCGGGCGGCCCTGCCGGGCATCGACCCCGACGACGTGCACGTCGACCTTCAGGGCAGCCGCCTGACCATCTCCGGCGAGCGCAAGCGCATCGGGGAGAACGGCCAGGGGCACGTCTCGGAGCTCCACTACGGCCGCTTCGAGCGGACGTTCGACCTGCCGGGGAACGTCGACGCCGACCACGTCAGCGCCCACTACGACCGGGGCATGCTGGAGCTGACGCTGCCGCTGGCCGAGGCCGCCAAGCCGCGGCGAATCGCCATCGCGGGCAGCGACGACGGTGTGGCGCGCGCCGCATGAGGCGCGGCCCGATCCCCGCTCCCGGGGCGACTCTTTTCTCCCTTGGGTCGCTCCCCGGGGCGGGGCGCCGTTTCGGGGAAGCGCGGCGTCTCCCGGCGCCGCTGGAAGAGCTCTCTTGAAAGCAGCGCGAAGCGGCCATCCCGCGGTTGCGAGGCATGCGCCCCGCGCAGGAGGAAGGACACGATGTCGAGATCGAGAACCACCCTCGTTTCCGCCGTTGCCTTGGCGGCCATGGTCGTCGGCATGGCGATCGGGTCGCACTTCGCCCTGACACCCACCCTGACCGCGAGCGTCGAGCGGCCGGCATCGGCCGGCGCGATACTGGACGGCACCCTGACCGCGACCACGTTCCGCGACATCGCGGAGGCGCAGACCGACATGGTCGTCACCGTCTGGACCGAGCAGTCGCGATCACGGGTCGACGTGAACGACTTCTTCCGCGGCGAGGAGTTCTTCCGCCGCGGCGACGAGCTCTTCGGCGGCGACGAGCTCTTCCGCCGCTTCTTCGGCGGGCCGCCGGGCTTCGACCGCGACCGGTCGGGCGAGGACGGCGAGGACCGGGGCGAGCGGAGCACGCCGCTGGCCGCGACCGGCACCGGCTTCGTCGTCGACGGCGACGGCCTCATCCTCACCAACAACCACGTCGTCGAGAACGCGACCGGCATCGAGGTCCAGTTCTTCGGCGACGACGAGCGCTATGAGGCGCGGGTGCTCGGCCGCGACGCGCTGACCGACAGCGCCCTGCTCGAGCTCGTCGAGCGCCCCGACCGGAAGCTCTCCGCCGCCCGGTTCGGCGACTCCGGCCGAATGGAGCCCGGCGACTGGGTGGTCGCCATCGGCGCCCCCTTCGGCCTCCACCACACCGTGACCGTCGGGGTCGTCTCGGCCCTCAGCCGGCCGATGCGGTCGGTCCCGGGCCGCACCAACGAGATGCTGCAGACCGACGCGGCGATCAACCCGGGCAACTCCGGGGGGCCGCTGCTGAACATCGCCGGCGAGGTCATCGGCATGAACACCGCCATCATGAGCAACCAGGCCTCGAACGCGGGGGTCGGCTTCGCGGTGCCCAGCAACACCCTGCTCGGCCTGCTCGACGAGCTGCGGGGCGGGAACGTGACGCGCGGGGTCATGGGCGTGCAGATCACCGACGTGCCGGCCGACGCCTACCAGGTGCTCGGCCTCGACGCGCCCCGCGGGGTCATCGTCTCGACCGTGGCTCCCGACGGCCCCGCCGAGGCGGCGGGCCTGGCGCCCGGCGACGTCATCGTGGGCTACGCGGGCGAGCCGGTGGAGGACGCACGGGACCTCCAGGGCCGGGTGGTCACCACCAGGCCGGGGACGCGGGTGGACGTAGACATCATCCGCGACGGGCGCCGATCGAACCTCGACGTCACCATCGGCCGGCTCGACCTCGACGCCGAGGGCCGGAGCGCGGCGCCGGCAGCGGCGACGGAGCCGACCGTGGGCTTCGGCATCACCCTGCAGGACCTGACGCCGCAGGCGATGCGCCGCCTGGACGTGCCGGCGGGCACCGCCGGTGCGGTGGTGGCGGAGGTCGAGGCGGGCAGCGCCGCCGCGGCGGGCGGGCTGCAGCCGGGCGACGTCGTTCTCAGCGTCAACCGGGTCGAGGTCGCCTCGGCCGCGGAGGCGGCCGCCAGTCTCGAGGCCGTCGAGGCGGGCGCGGCCGCGTTCATCCTCGTGCAGCTGCGCGACGCGCGCCTGTTCCTCCAGGTGAGGAAGGAACGGTAGCGGAGCTTCGGCGACGGGCCGAATCGGCCCCGAGAGCGGCCTGGCGGCTGTGGCCGGGAGCGGACCCCCGGCCGAGACGCCAGGCCGCCACCATCTCCACGCTCGTCCGAGCGCGCACCTCTCGGAGCACAACATGAGAGACCGTCATCATCGGCGACAGCGACGCGCTCGGCCGGCGCATCCTGGGACTCGACGGAACGCCGAACCGTTTCGCGACCCGTTCTGCCGCATCAATGGCGGCCATGGCGACGTCGCCGGCCTCGAGCCCGATCAGCGCGAGGTCGGGAGTCGTCCCCGCGGGGAGGTCGAGCGCCGGCCACCCGGGTACGGCGGCGTGGCAGACCGTGTACCTCAGACCGGTCAGGGAGCGGGAAAGAGTCTCGAGCGCGCCGGAGTCGGCGTCAATGATCAGAATGCTCGACAGTGTCGGCCGAATCGTCCTGATCACCAACCGAGCGTTGCGGAGAGTTGGACGCCGAGGGTCGGGCCGGCGTCCGGGCCGCGGTTCTCTTGCGCAACCTCCAACTTCAGGTCGGCGTCGGCCTCGGGCAGCGCGTAGCCGGCCGCCAGCCGCAATCGTCCCGGCTGCACGCCGTCGATGCCTGTGACCGCCGCGCCGGGAGAGAGCCCCAGGTCCGCCTGCGGCCCCGAAAGTGTCTGCAGCCGGCTCGCCGCGGCGCCCCACTCCGGTTCCAGCGACACCCACGGACCGGAACCGGTCACGCCCGAGCCCGCCCGCAGCGCCATGTTCGCCCCCCATTCCTCGAAGCCTTCCGCCTGGTGCGCCAGCAGGTACCGCGCCCCGCCGGCCACCTCCAGATTCAGTCCCACGTGCACCAGTGCGACACCGCCGCCCACCTCCGTGCCAAACCCGCGCACGTCGCTGCCGCCGTCCCACCGGCCGCCTGTTTCCACCCGCGGACGTATGCGCATCGACTTCGACGGCGCCCAATCGGACTGCCATTCGATCAGCGTCCGCGCGCGCGTCGCGGTCGCCTGCGCCTCGGGCAGATCCTCGTGCGCGTCCGATGACAGCCCGACGTGAAACACGTCCGCCTTCACAGCCAGGCCACCCGCCGGAGTGACCTCCTGCCGCACGCCGCCCCCGGCCAGCCGCATCCCGACGCCCGTGTCGATCGCCCTCGGCCGCCGAGGCATCCTCGATCGTCACCGCCGCGCTGCCGTCGTCGTTCGTGATCGTCCCCGTCGGTCGCCGTCACGCTCGCCTGCGTATCCGACACCCTCAGGTCGACGGTGAACGTCTCGTCCGGCTCGACCTCCGCGTCGTCGGTCGTTCGCACCGTGAAGCTCTGCGTCTCGCCCGCCGTGCCGGTGAACGCGATCCCCGCGGTGTTCTCCACATAATCGGTGCCCTTCGTCGCCGTCACGTCGGTAAAGCTCGGCGTCACCGTCAGACCCTTCGCCACCGCCTGGTTCAGCTTCACCGTGAACGTCAGCAAGCCACCCTCGGCGGCCGAGACATCGGTCACCGTCACGGACGCCGGGCCGTCGTCGTCGACGATGGTCCCCACCGCCGTGTCGGTCGCCGTCACCAGCGTCGTCCCCGAGACGGTCAGGCCCACGGTGAAGGTCTCGTCCGATTCCTCGACCGCGTCCTCGGTCGTCGCCACCGTGAAGGTCTGCGTATCGCCCGCCGCGGCAGCGAAGGTGATGCTCGTCGTGCTCTCGGTGTAGTCGGTGCCCCCGGTGGCCGTGCCGTCGGTGAAGCTCGGCGTCACCGTCACCCCCCCTTGCACCGCCTTGTCCACCGTGGCCGTGAAGGTGACCGCGCCTCCCTCGATCGCGGACGCGTCGGCGATAGTCACCGTCGCGCTGCCGTCGTCGTCGATGATCGTCCCGGTCGCGGGACCGGCGACCTTCACGCCGGCCGGCACCGGCGGGAGGGGCCCTTCTCCAGGCAGGGGACCCAGGGCGTAGGAGATATTGAAGGTCTCTGTCCCTTCGACGACTTCATCCTGGTAGATGGCGACCCAGTTCCGATCGAGTGACAGCCGCTCGCCGGCGTTGCCCGTAAACGAGAGAGACACCCTGCTCGCACCAAAGTCGGTCGTGGAATACTGGCTGTCGTTGCCCTTGTCGGCGGTGCCGGATGAGGCATCCAGGTAGAGCTGGTGACCGACGCCCCGCTGGTGCTGGAGACGCCCGAGCCCAAAGTCACCTTCGAGGAGTTCGGCGACAGCGCCCTGAAGTTCTCCATCCGCGCCTACGTGCGGGACGTCGAGGAACGGCTTCCCGCCATTCATGTGCTCCACACCGCCATCGCCCACCGGTTCCGCCGGGAGGGCATCGAGATCGCCTTTCCGCAGATGGACATCCACGTCCGCCCGGGCGCCCCCGGGCGGCGTCGCGACGACTCGGCGCCGACGTTGCGTTTCCCGGGCGCCTCCGGCATTTGAAGCGGCGCAGAATCCGCGTCGGCCGAACGACGGCCGGGAGCTACCTGACGGTCAACGCGAACACGAAGACGCCGCTGCCGCCGCGCGGGTTGCGCTGGTCGGGAATGAGGTCGGCCGGGAGGATAGTCGCCCAGCTCGAGCCGCCGATCGACGGGCCGGCCACGAACGCGACGAACTGTCTGCCGTCGACGGCGTAGGTGATCGGGAAGCCGTTGGCCATGGTCGGGAGCCGGCTCTGCCAGAGCGGCTCGCCGGTTCGGACGTCGTAGGCGTGAACGCGCCGCCCCCAGTCGCCGATGAACGCCAGGCCCCCGCCGGTCGTCAGCGCCGACGTGTTGTAGGGCACGCGGAGACGCCGCTGCCAGAGGGTCTCGCCGGTCCGCACGTCCAGCGCCCGGAACTCGCCGAGCCGGTCGGGCGCCTGGGGATGGAAGTGGTTGATGCGGCCGCGCACGGCGCCGCCCCCGCCGCCCCCGGGGCGCCGCTCCACGGGGGCGAAGGCGGCGGTCTCGCAGTTGAGGTTGAGCGGCACGTACAGCGCCCCGGTCCCCGGGTGGTAGGCCATCGCCCGCAGGCTCTTGAAGCCGCCGGTGCTGGGGCAGAAGAAGATCTCCTCGCCGACGTCGGACAGCATCCCGTCGCGATGGGTCACCTCGCCGGTCCGCGGGTCGACGTCCACGATGTTCTGGTAGCCGAGGTCGACGGCGCGCCGGAACGCGCCGGTGACGCGGTCGAGCTCCCAGAGAATGCCGAGCTTGCCCATCGTGAACAGCGACTGCCGGCCGTCGTAGTCGATGAGGATGCGCTCGAACGACTCGTCCATGTCGTGCGAATCGCCGGGGATGTGCTGGTAGTACCAGCTCAGCTCGCCCGTCGCGGGGTCGAGGGCGAGGGTCGAGTTGCTGTAGAGGGCGTCGCCGGCGGTGCCGCGGGCGTCGCGGTTGTGGGGCTTGGGCTGCGACGTGCCCCAGTAGACGAGCCCGGTGGCGGGGTCGTAGCTGCCGGTCATCCAGGCGTCGGCGCCGGCGCGGAACATGAGCGGCAGGTCGCCCCACGTGTCGCCGCCGCTCTCGCCGGGCCGGGCGATGGTCGAGGTCCGCCACAGCAGGCGGCCAGTGCGGCCGTCGACGCCGACGACGTAGCAGGTGTCGTCGCGGTAGCGCCCGCAGCCGGTCAGCCCGGCGACGACCGTCCCGTCGACGACGATCGGCCCGTTGGAGAAGGTGTAGCCCTCGTGGCCGCCGCCGACCGCGGTGTCCCAGCGCGCCTCGCCGGTCCGGGCGTCGAGCCCGACGACGTGCGCGTCGACGGTGTTCAGGATGACGAGGTCCTCGTAGGCGGCGAGGCTGCGCAGTTGCGCCGCGCTCCGGCGCCGCTCGTCCATCTCGCGGCGGTACTCCCAGATGAAGTCGCCCGTGCCCGCGTCGAGCGCGTGCACCACGTTGCCCGGGTTGGCGACGTACATGACGCCGTCGTGCACGAGCGGCGTCGTCTGCGACACGCCGGGCTCGAGGCCCCACGACCAGACGAGCCGCAGCCCGCCGACGTTGCTCCGGTCGATCTGGTCGAGTGGGCTGTACCCCCACCCGTCGAGGGTGCGCCGCCAGCTCAGCCAGTCGGCGGGGTCGGGGTCCTGCAGCATCGCGTCGGTGACCGGGGCAGGCTCCCGGACCTGCGCCCGGCCGACGACCCCGGTCGCCAGAGCGACGCCGACACCGACGAACAACGCGAGCAAGGCGCGACGCTTCATGTCGACTTCCTCCGGAGCGTGAGGGTCACCGGCCGGGGGCGGCCGCGCCCGTCGGCGCGGGCCGGCGAATCGGCCGGCCGGCCAGCGCGCCGGTCGGGGCGCCGTCCCGTATCGCGAAACGGCCGTTGACGAGCACGTGCACGGTCCCCTCGGCGGGCTGCCGCGGGTCTTCGTAGGTGGCGCGGTCGCGGATGCGGCCGGGGTCGAAAACCGCGAGGTCGGCGACGGCGCCGGCCCGCAGGTACCCGCGGTCGTCCACGCGCAGGAAGTCGGCGGCGAGGCCGGTCATGCTGCGGACGGCGAACGTCATCGTGATGACCTGCTCGTCGAGCACGAGCTGGCGGAGCTTGCGGGTGAAGGCCCCGAACACGCGGGGGTGGGTGACGTTCTGCCCGGGCGAGGGGGTGCGGCCGTCGGTGCAGGTCATCATCCACGGCTGCCGCGCGAGGTAGCGCGTGTTCTCGATGTCGTAGAGGTCGAGGTTCATCACCGCGGCGTTGCCGTCGGCGAGGATGCGCCGCACCGCCGCGGGCACCGGCAGCGCCCATTCGGCCGCCACGGCCGCGAGGGTCCGGCCGTTCAGCTCGGGCCGCGGGTCGGCGAACAGGAGCTTGTCGGCGCCGCCGCGGATGGCCAGCATCTCGAGGGTCTCGACGTCGAGCCGGCGGACGGTCTCGGGGTCGCGGAACCGCTCGAGCATGTCCTCGCGGCCGCCGTTCGAGGCCCACCGCGGAATGGCGTAGGCGGCCAGGCTCGACTGGGTCGCGGTGTAGACGTGCTGCGCCGCCGCCACCTCGACGCCCCGCGCTCTCGCCTCCTCGACGAGGCGGGCCCCCTCGGGCGCGCGGCCGTAGTTGGCTGCGCCCTGCGCGTTGAAGTGGCTGAAGATGACGCGCGTCCCCGCGCTCTCGCCGATGCGGATCGCCTCGCGTATCGAGGCGAGGTAGCCGACGCCGCGGTAGCTGGCCCCGAGGTCGCGGTCGTGGGTGTCGTAGATGCCGTCGAACTCGGCGGCCACCCGCGCCAGCTCGATGACCTCCTCGGTCGTCGCGTAGTAGCCCGGCACGTAGAAGAGCCCGGTCGAGAGGCCGAACGCCCCCTCGTGCATGGCCCGCCGGACCAGCGCGCGCATCTGGTCGAGCTCGGCCGGCGTCGGCGCGCGGTCGTCGTCGCCGATCACCCGCCGCCGGATCGCGCCGTGACCCGCGTAGGCGAACGCGTTCACCCCGATGCGGCCCTCGAGCGCGGCGAGCGACCCGGCGACGTCGGGCGTGCCCCCGCCGTCGACCCCGATCGCCACCGTGGTGATGCCCTGATGGAGGAACGGCAGCGCGTCCCGGCCCCAGTCCTCCGCCAGCTCGGCGTGCGAGTGCATGTCGATGAAGCCGGGCGTCACCATCAGCCCGTCGACGTCGACGACCACGGCCGCATCGAGGCCGGCCGCCGCCGCGTCGCCGACGAAGCTGATGCGGTCGCCCGTCACGCCGACGTCCTGCCGGAGCGGCGGCTGCCCCGAGCCGTCGTGGACGAAGCCGCCGACCAGCAGGAGGTCCGCCGCCGGCTGGGCGCGAAGATCGCCGATCGACAGGGCGGCCACCGCCACGGCGGCCAGGAGCCGCCGGTGACGCCGGCGACGGTCACGGTCGGTCCTGATGGGCATGATGCAATCCCAACCAACGCTCCTCGATCGATTCGGGCGGCTCTGACCGCCACCACCCGGATTATGCAGCAAGGCGCCGACCGGGTGGAGGCAGAGCAGCCTCCTTCGCCGGAGCCACCTCACTCGGCCGAGCGCGAACCCCGCCCAGAGCCACGCCAAAGACAACGTACCGACCACCGAGCCACGACGTTACAGGCGCGACGAGGCTCAGGCGGAACCTTCGCCGCTGTCGGCGTCGGCCGGCACCCGCCGCACCTTGTCCGCACCGATTGATAGCGCGGCGGCAATCTCGTCGACCTCCTGCCCGAGGCCGTGCAAGTGCCGGATGGAGCGGGAAAGCGCTTGTTCGGCCCGCTCCTTCTCGGCTCTCTCGCGCTCCTTCTCGGCCCTCTCGCGATCCGCCCGCTGTCTCTCGCGCTCCTTCTCGGCCTTCTCCTGCTCTGCCCGCTGTCTCTCGTACTCCGCCTGCGTGCCCAGGGAGATGAAGTCGCGCAGCAACTGGTCTTCGCCCTCCATGAACCGCCGCACCTCCGCCTCCGACGCCGCCCGCTGGAGCTGGCGCAGCACGAAGCCGTACTCCCGCGGGTAGGCCGACTCGTCGATCGTCAGCACCTGCGCCCCGGCCCGTTCGATGCGCGCCGCCCCCTGGTCGAAGATCGACAGCACCCGCTCCAGGTCGGTCCGCCGCCGCCCCCGCAGCAGCGGGATCTGCACGATGTGGCTCCGGTGGTGGATGCCGGTGATGAACGGATGGCCGGCGTCGACCCCGGCCCCCGTGCGCCGCGCCGTCACGTGCGGGCAGATGTCGAGCACCGCCTCGTCGGAGATCCCCAGGTCGTAGCCCAGGAGGTAGATGGTGACGATGGGCACCGCCTCGCGCCGCCCCGACGGATGCTCGATGACGTTGGCGGTGCTGCACAGTTGCTGGCCGAGGTAGGCGCGGAAGCGCTCGACGACGGTGGGCGCGTTGGTCTTCTGGATCTCGATC
>JAJEFC010000286.1 GCA_022820675.1 Vicinamibacteria bacterium
CCCGCGACGCCGTGACGGACCATAGTCGGGGCTGTCCGCACCGTCCATCCGATCCGGACCCCTCGTCGGTGCGCTCAAGGCCGTTCCAACCACGGTCACGCTCTCCGTGCGCCCGGATCCAGGTGGCGTTTCACAGCAAAACGTGGCGGAGGGACTGGGATTCGAACCCAGGAGACGTTGTCACGCCCAACGGTTTTCAAGACCGCCGCCTTCAACCACTCGGCCATCCCTCCGTGCTGGTGTGCGCGCCTCCTGTCATGGTAACCCGTCGGGCTGTCGCGATGGCGGTACGGCGGAGCCGGCCGCGCTCTGCCCCGCGCTTCCAACGGACAGGCCGCTTGTCGCTGGTGGCGGTACGGCGGGGCGGGCCTCGGCTCGGGCCGCCCGCCGCCGCGCTCGGCGCCCGACCCGCCGCCCGCTCGAGCCATCGACGCGGCCGCTACCTCTACCGCACGGGCGCCGGGCGGGGCGCGATGACCTCCAGGCCCCGCATGTACGGGCGCAGGGCCTCGGGCACGACGACGGAGCCGTCCGCCCGCTGGCAGTTCTCGAGGATCGCGATCAGGGTGCGCCCCACCGCGAGGCCCGAGCCGTTGAGGGTGTGGACGAACTCGGCCTTGCCCTTGCCGTCGGGGCGGTACTTGATGCCGGCCCGGCGCGCCTGGAACGCCTCGGTGTTGCTGCACGACGAGATCTCGCGATACTTGCCCTGCCCCGGCAGCCACACCTCGATGTCGTAGGTCTTGGCGGCCGCGAACCCCATGTCGCGGGTGCAGAGGGTGACCGTGCGGTAGGGCAGGCCCAGGCGTTGCAGGACCGTCTCGGCGTGGCCGGTCAGGGTCTCGAGCATCGCGTAGGAGTCGTCGGGCCGGGTGTAGGCGACGAGCTCGACCTTGTCGAACTGGTGCTGGCGGATCAGCCCGCGCACGTCCGCCCCGTGGGACCCCGCCTCGCTGCGGAAGCACGGCGTGTAGGCGGTGTAGAGCAGCGGCAGGTCGCGCCCGTCGAGGAACTCGCCCCGGTGGAGGTTCGCCAGCGGCACCTCGGCGGTGGGGATGAGGTACAGAGGCCAGTCGTGGACCCTGAAGAGGTCCTCCTCGAACTTCGGCAACTGCCCCGTGCCGACGAGCGAGTCGCGGTTGGCGAGAAACGGCGGCGACACCTCGACGTAGCCGTGCTCGCCGGTGTGCAGGTCGAGCATGAAGTCGATGAGGGCCCGCGACAGCCGCGCGCCGGCGCCGGTGAGCACCGTGAACCGGGCCCCGGCCAGCCGGACCCCCCGCTCGAAGTCGACGATGCCGAGGGCCGGGCCCAGCTCGGCGTGGGACCGCGGCTCGAAGTCGAACGCCGGCGGCTCGCCGTGACGGCGGACCTCGACGTTGTCCGCCTCGCCGTCGCCGACGGGGACGCTCTCGTGGGCGAGGTTCGGAAGCTTCAGGAGGAGCTCGCCCCGGGCCTGCTCGACCTCTTCGAGGCGCCCCTGGTTGGCCTCGATGGTCGCGGTGTGGGCGCCGCCGGCCGCCATCAGGGCGTCGACGGGCTCGCCGGCGCGCTTCGCCCTGCCGATCTGCGCGCCGATGGCCTTCTTGGCGTGCCGGGCCTCTTCGAGCAGGGGGATGATCGTGCGGCGCTCCCCGTCGAGCCGGCGCACCTCCGCCAGCACGTCGGCGAGGCCGTCGCCGCGCACCGCGAGACGGGCCTCGACAGCGGCGGAATCGTCACGAAACAACGCTGGATCGAGCATGGGGGGACCATTGTACCCGGCCGCCCAGGGGTGACCGCGGCCACCAGCGGCCACCGGGGCGGAACCTCCCCGGCCCTTGCCACCGGCCGCGTCGCGGCACCTCGTCCGGCGACGCCCCGCCCTGCGCCGGGTCGGGTTCGCGGAGCCGGGGCTCCGTCCCCGCCTCGAACGGCGCGCCTGCGGTGGTTTCATCGCGACCCGCCGTTCCGACGCGCCGGGCCGTGCCTGCTCTCTGACGGTCCCGTCGCGACCCGCCGGGCCGGCGCGCGGGGACCTGCTCTATCTGACGGTCTCGTCGCGACCCGCCGGGCCGGCGCGCCGGCCCGGGGCTGCTATCATGCGCCGCCATGCCGACCCCCCGCCCGATCCGGAAAGCCGTGTTCCCCGCCGCCGGACTCGGCACGCGCATCCTGCCGGCCACCGCGGTGCTCCCCAAGGAGCTGCTGCCCATCGTCGACAAGCCGATCATCCAATACGGCGTCGAGGAGGCGGCCGCGGCCGGAATGTCGCAGATCGTCCTCGTGAACAGCCCCGGCAAGCGGATTCTCGAGGACCACTTCGCCCCGCACCCGGCCCTCGACGCGGTGCTCGCCCGGCGCGGGAAGTCGGTCCTGCTGGCCGGGCTCCGCGACCTGACGGCGGGCATCGAGCTGTCGACGGCCTGCCAGGCCGAGCCCCTCGGCCTCGGCCACGCGGTGCTGGTCAGCCGCGAGAGGGTCGGCGACGAGCCGTTCGCGGTGGTGCTGAGCGACGACGTCATCGACGCCGACCCGCCCGCGCTGCGGCAGATGCTGGCGGCGTACGCCGAGGTCGACGGTCCGGTCCTGCTCGTGGAGCGGGTGCCGCGCGAGGCGGTGGGCCGCTACGGCGTCATCGCGGGCGACCCGCTCGGCGGCGGCGTCCACAGGGTCACCGATCTCGTCGAGAAGCCGGCCCCGGAAGACGCGCCGTCGGACCTCGCGATCATCGGCCGGTATCTGCTCACCCCCGACGTCTATCCCGCTCTGGAGCAGACGGGAAAAGGCCAGGGCGGCGAGATCCAGCTCACCGACGGGCTGCGCCGCCTCCTTGCGCAACGTCCCATCTTCGCGGTCGAGCTCGACGGCGTGCGACACGACGCCGGGAACAAGCCGGGCTACCTGCGCGCCATCCTCCACTTCGCGCGGAAGCACCCCGAGCTCGGCGCCGTGCTGGCGGAACCGCCCGGCCGCGAGCCGGCGCCGTAGACAAGCCGGGCTGCCTGCGCGCCATCCTCCACTTCGCGCGGAAGCACCCCGAGCTCGGCGCCGTGCCGGCGGAACCGCACAGTCGCGAGCCTGCACCGTAGAACGGCCCCGCCTCAGGAAGAGGCGCAAACTCCTGGAGGGTCGGTTGGGCGCCAGGCAGCGCCGTAGCGACAATCGACGCGGGACGGCCGGCCCGTTGCTGCGGTGACGGGACTTCAGGACGATGCGCCGGCGGACGCCGGCTTGGCGGACCCGGACCCGGACGCGGCATCGGACGAGCCCGACGCGCCGCCCGACTTCGCGGCGTCCGGCTTCTCCGACTTCTTCTCGGGCTTCTCCGATTTGGACGCGCCGTCGGAGGCCTTCGCGGCCTTCGGGTCAGCCGCGTCGGCCGGATCCTTCTTGCCCTGCCTGGCGTAGTCGGTCACGTACCAGCCGGTGCCCTTGAACTGGATGGCGGGCGAGGAGAGCAGCTTGCGCACCGGGCCCTCGCACTCGGGGCAGGTCGTCAGCGTCGGATCGGAGAACCGCTGGATCTGCTCGAACCGATGCGCGCAGGCTTCGCACTGGTATTCGTAGAGTGGCATGGGTCCTGTCGCCGGCCGACCGCCGGTTTCGGCTCCGCCTGGCGCCCAACCGCTCGTCCAGGAATCCGCGCCGTCCCGCGGCGCCCACTCCCGACCGAACGCGGCATCCTCCCCATCGGCGGGCCGGCACGGAGGAAGATCAACTGCCCATGGTACCCGGCCGGCGGCTCGGGAATCAATCGAGGAGGTCGTCGCCGGTGTCGCCGAGGAACAGCGTTCGGTGGAGCCAGAGCGGGATCGAGCCGTGCCCCAGCAGACGATCGTGGAACGACTTCAGCGAGAACCCCGAGCCCTCGCGCGCCTCGAGATCTTCCCGCAGCTTCGACAGCATCAACCGTCCGACGGAGTACAGCGTGTAGTCGGGGTCGAACGTCCCCCGCTCCGCCTCCCGCCGCGCACTACCCTCCTCGAGATAGGCCTCCTCGCGGAAGAACCGCACGCCCTGCTCGACCGAGAGGTCGTCCGCGTGCAGTCGTATGCCGACCACGAGCCGCGCCAGCCGCAGCAGCGTCTCGACGATCTGGCCGAGCTCCATCGCGTCGTCGTCGCGGGCGAGGCCGGCCTCCATCACCATGTGCTCGGCGTAGTGGGCCCACCCTTCGACGAACGAGACCGGCGCGAACATCAGCGACTTGCGCAACGTGCTCCGGACGCCCCGCTGGTGCAGGAAGTGCAGGTAGTGGCCCGGATAGGCCTCGTGGGCGGACACCGACCAGAGCGTGGCGAAGTTCAGCTCGCGCAGGTGCTCTTCCCGGCGTTCGGCCGGCCAGGCGGGGTCGGCGTCGGTCAGGTAGTAGTAGCAGGACACGGCCTTCGGCTCGAACGGCCCCGGGGACCAGACGCCGGCCTGGGTCCAGCGCAGGAAATCGGGCGTGGAGGCGACGATGATCGACCGGTCGGCGGGCAGGGTGACGAGAGCGTTGCGCTCGATGAACGACACCAGGTCCGAGAGCTGGTCGCCCACCGTCTGCACGAGCGCGCCGGGCTCGGGGTGCCGCGCCTTCACTTGACGCCAGACGTCGGCCGGCTCCGCCCTGGCGTCGATGCGCGCCGCGACCTCGCAGAAACGGCTCTGCTCGCGGACGAGCTCCCGTTCCGCGATCGCGAGCAGCGCCTCGGCCCCCAGGCCGATGCCCTCCCGATGGCGCAGCCGGCCGTCGAACCGCTCCCGACCCAGACGGAACGTCGCCCGGCTCCGGGGCGCCAGGGTGCCGCGCAGGTGGTCGTTGTGGCGGTTGATGGCCTCCGTCGCCTCGGTGGCGGCGTCGGCGAGGTCCCCGAGCAGGTGCAGGTCCTCGAGCCGCCGGAACGCCCGGGGCAGGTCGCGCTCGATGAACGCGACCACGCCGTCGAACATCTCCGCCCCGGTCTTGATGAGAATGCCCGGCGGGTCCTCCACGTTGGCGGCGGCCGCCTCGAGGAAGCGCGGCGTCTGCCGCAGCTTCGACACCACGCGCCGCGCCCGCTCCTCGACCGGCGCGTGGTTGAAGAGGGCCTGGCCGGCGAGCGAGGTGGCCAGCAGCTCGGCGTAGTGGCGGGGGTCGCGCTCCCACGGCCTGACCTCCTCCAGCTCGTAGAGCCGGCCGCGGATGTGGTCGGCGAGCATGCGCCGCTCGAGCTGCTCCTCGGCCGTCAGGCTGCGGGTGGTGATGCGGTCGAGGCGCCGCGCGAAGCCCCCGAGCTCGCGCCCCTGGGCGTCGATGGCCGTCCGCGAGACGTCCTCGAGGCGGTCGTCGTGCGCGTGCATCCCGTCGCCGCAGGCGGCGGTGGGAGCGTTCTCGTAGAGAAACTCCAGGTACTCGTCGATGAAGTGCGAGAGCGGTTCCGAAGTGTGCATGGGTGGTCGGCGCGAGTCTTGCGTGGCCGGACGTGTCCCGCCGCCCTCGGGCCGGCGAGGCGGCGAACCCTGGATGCTACAATATCGCACGATTCCGCCCCGGAGTGCGCGCCGGAGGATGGCGCGGTTGGTTTGGGCGCCGAACCGGAGGCGAAGCGACGTTCCGCGGGCGCGTCGCCGCCCACGCCGTGTCCCGGCATGCCCGGCACGCTCTATCTCGTCGCCACGCCCATCGGCAACCTCGAGGACATCACGTTCCGGGCGGTGCGCACCCTGCGCGAGGTGCGGCTGATCGCGGCCGAGGACACCCGCCGGACGGGCAAGCTGCTGCGGCGCTACGGGGTCTCGACCCCGTCCACCAGCCTCCACGACCACAACGAGCGCCGGCGGACGCCCGGGCTCGTGAAGCGCCTGCTCGACGGCGATTCGATCGCGCTGCTGTCGGACGCGGGGACGCCGCTGGTCTCCGATCCGGGGTTCAACCTGGTGCGTCAATCTCTTGACGCCGGCGTCCGCGTCACCGCGATTCCCGGCCCATCGGCCGTCACCGCCGCCCTCGTCTCCTCGGGCGCGCCGGTCGCGAGCTTCACCTTCCTCGGCTTCCCCCCCCGCGGGCTGAACGACAGGAAGCGGTGGTGCGACGAGCTGGCCCGCGAGCCCCGGACCCTCGTGTTCTTCGAGTCTCCGCACCGCCTCGCCACCACCCTCGGGCTGCTCGAGGAGCGTCTCGGCGAGCGGACCGTCGCGCTGTGCAGGGAGCTGACCAAGCTGCACGAGAGCACCGTCGTCGGACCGGTGGCGGCGCTGCTCCGGTCCGTCGGGGCGCCGCGGGGCGAGTACACGTGCGTGGTCTGGCCCGCGGGGTCGGGCGCCGAGCCCGCCCGGCCTCGGCCGGCCGGCCGGGCGCTGATCGCCGAGCTCGACGGGATGACGGTCGACGGCGGCTCCCGACGCGACGCGGTGAAGGCGCTCGCCGCGAGGTACGGGCTGAGCGCCCGGGCCATGTATCGGGCGCTCGAAGAGGCCAAGGGCGAAGCCGGCCCGTGACCTCCTCGGCCCCCGGCGGCGAAAGCCCCGCTCCGTTCGAGCGGCGGTGACATCCCGCCTGCGTGTTCCTCGGCTGCACTGCCCGGCATGCGCTCTCCTCACGCCTTGTCGGGCGGGCGCCTCGCCGCTCGCCCTGCCAAAGCCC
>JAJEFC010000277.1 GCA_022820675.1 Vicinamibacteria bacterium
CACATGGCTGAGCCTTCCGGCGACGCGCCCCGGAACGAGACGCCGTCGCAGGCGGCGGTCCCCGTCGCCGGCGCCGCGGACCGCGCGACCACCACGGAGGGCTATGCGCTGAACCTGGTCGTGCCGGCCGGCGCCCCGGTCGCCGGCGGGACGGTGCTGGCGTCGCTCCGCAACTGGAACAGACGGCGGCGGTCGAAGAAGCGCGCCGACGAGGCCCCCCCCGGCGCCGACGCCCTCGACGCCGCGCATCCGCCGTTGCGTTCGGCCGCCGGTGCGTCGGTGGATGCAGGCGAGCCCTCCGTCGACGAGGCCGCGCCGCCCGCGCCACCGGCGGTGGACGAGGCCGATCTCGCACGCGACGCCGCTCCCCGGGCCACGGACGAGGCGGTTCCGGCACCCGACGCCGCTCCCCCGACCGCTGACGAGGCGGCTCCGGCAGCCGACGCCGCTGTCCCGGCGATTGCCGACCTCGGCGCGCCGAGCGCGGGCCCCGACGCCGAGGATCTTGCGCCCGACCGCGCGGGCGGTCCGCCCGCGAGCGGCGAGTCGCCCGCTCCGTCCGGGACCCCCGGGCCGCCCACGGAGGACGCGTCGCCGGAGGGACTCTCCCCGGTCGCCGCGAGCCGGGACCTCATCGCCGAGCGCCGCGCCGCGGCCCGGCGGGGCGGCGGACAGGACCGCATCGACGCCCAGCACGCCCGCGGCAAGCTGACCGCCCGCGAGCGCATCAAGCGCATGCTGGACGCCGACTCGTTCGAGGAGCTGGCGCCCTACGTCGAGCATCGCCACGCCGGCTTCGGGCTCGAGAAGAACCGCCACGCGGGCGACGGGGTCGTCACCGGCTTCGGCCTCGTCGACGGCCGCCGCATCGCCATCTTCGCGCAGGACTTCACGGTGCTCGGCGGCTCGTTCTCCGAGGTCCAGGCCATGAAGGTGGGCCGATTGATCGAGGCGGCCACGGGCAGCGGGCTGCCCATCGTCGCGCTGCTCGACTCGGTCGGCGCCCGCATCCAGGAGGGGGTGTGGAGCCTCGCGGGGTTCGGCGACCTCTTCTGGCGCAACACCCAGGCGAGCGGCGTGGTGCCGCAGATCAGCCTGATGCTGGGTCCGTGCGCGGGCGGCGCCGTCTACTCGCCGGGGCTGACCGACTTCGTGGTGATGACCCGCGGCAACAGCTTCATGTTCATCACCGGGCCCGACGTCATCCAGACCGTCACCGGCGAGGAGGTCGACGTCGAGACGCTCGGCGGGGCCACCACCCACGCCGCGGGCTCGGGCGTCGCGCACTTCGTGACCGACGACGAGAACGGCGCGTTCGCCCTCACCCGGCGGCTGCTGGGCTACCTGCCGTCGAACAACGTCGACGATCCGCCGGACCTGACCCCGGACGACGCCCTGACCCCGGACACCGCGGCCCTCGACGGGCTCATTCCCGAGTCGGCCGAGCTGTCCTACGACGTCCGCGACGCCATCGGCCTCATCGCCGACCGCGGCTCGTTCCTCGAGGTGCAGGCCGACTTCGCGCCGAACGCGGTGGTCGGGTTCGCCCGGCTCTCCGGCCGGGTGGTGGCGTTCGTGGCCAACCAGCCGGCGCACCTCGCGGGGGTCCTCGACATCGACGCCTCGGACAAGATCGCGCGGTTCATCCGCTTCTCCGACGCGTTCAACATCCCCATCGTCACCCTCGTCGACTGCCCCGGCTTCCTCCCCGGCAGCGGGCAGGAGCGGCAGGGCATCATCCGCCACGGCGCCAAGATCGTGTACGCCTACTCGGAGGCGACGGTGCCCAAGGTCTCGGTGGTGCTGCGCAAGGCCTACGGCGGCGCCTACATCGTGATGAGCAGCAAGATGATCCGCACCGACGTGTGCCTCGCCTGGCCGTCGGCGGAGATCGCGGTGATGGGCCCGAAGGGGGCCGTCAACATCCTGTACGCCCGGCAGCTCGCGGCCCTCGATCCCGCCGAGCGGGAGGCCGAGCGGACCCGGCTCGAGGGCTCGTTCCAGGAGAAGTTCAACTCGCCGTTCGTGGCGGCGGCGGCGGGGCACATCGACGACGTGATCTACCCGCGCGAGACCCGGGCCCGGGTGACGGCGGCGCTCGACTTCCTCAAGGACAAGCAGACCGCCACCGTGCCGAAGAAGCACGGGAACATTCCGCTCTGATGCTCTCCCAACTCGAGACGGTGCTGGAGATCTCGGCCTACGGCACCGTCATCCTGTTCGCGGCGTTGGCCGGACTGCTCGGCCTCATGTACCTGCTGACCGCGCAGTGGCCGGCCCGCGCCGCGCAGTGGCTGCTCGAGACCGTTCCCGGCTCGGAGCCGGCGACGTTCGGCCGGATCACCGACGCCGAGCGGGAACGGCGCCTCCGCGCGGTGGCGATAGCGGTGGCGGCGGCCTGCGCGACGGTGGCGCGCGCGCCCGGCGTCCCCGACCGGACCCCGTCCCAGTGGCGGCGCCTGCACCTCGCGCGGCGCCTCGGCAGCCGGGTCGCGCGGGCGAGGGCGCGCTCGTGAGCCGCTACCGGGTCACCGTCGACGGCCGGCGGTACTACGTGGACATCGACGACCCGCATGCCCGTCCGGTCACCGCGACGGTGTCCGGCACGACGTTCTCGGTCGACGTGGAGCCGTCCGACAGCACCGACGTGCCGCTCGGCGACGCTCCGGCGCGCGCGGCGGGAATACGGCAGGCGGCCCCCGCCGAGGCCCCCGCCGCGACCGCCGCCTCCGGCGATACCGACCGCATGATCGCGCCGATTCCCGGCGTGGTCTCGTCGATCGCGGTCGCCGCCGGGCAGACCGTCGCGCGCGGCGACGAGCTGCTCACGCTCGAGGCCATGAAGATGATGAACGTCATCCGGTCGCCGCGGGACGGCCGCATCGACACCGTGCACGTGGCCCAGGGCAGCCGCGTCGCGCAGGGCGAGCCGCTGGTGTCGTTCGAGCCCTGAGCCTCACGCGGCCGCGCTTCCGGGCGCTGCCGTCCGCGCCGCGCGGCGGCGCCCACCGGTCTTCATGATTCCCCTGGTCCCCACGATCGGCCCCGAAGCGCTGCTGATGTTCGCCATCGGCGGGCTCCTGATCTATCTCGCCATCGCGAAGGAGTACGAGCCGACCCTGCTGCTGCCCATCGGCTTCGGGGTGCTGCTCGGCAACCTGCCCAACTCGCCGATGAACCAGCCCGAGGGGATGCTCCAGCTCCTGAAGGCGTTCGGCATCGACACCGAGCTCTTTCCCCTCTTCATCTTCATCGGCATCGGGGCGATGATGGACTTCCGCCCCCTGTTGTCGCAGCCGATGTTCGCGCTGCTCGGGGCGGCCGGCCAGCTCGGCATCTTCGCCACCCTCATCCTCGCGACCCTCTTCGATTTCCCCCTCAACCAGGCCGCCTCCATCGCGGTGATCGGCGCCATCGACGGGCCGACGAGCATCTACGTCTCGTCGCTGCTCGCCCCCGAGCTGCTGGCCCCGATCGCGGTGACCGCCTACTCGTACATGAGCCTCGTCCCCATCATCCAGCCGCCGCTGATGCGGCTGTTCACGACGCGGGCGGAACGCCGCATCCGGATGGAGTACGCCCCGCGCCCCGTCCCCCGCGGCGCCGTCATCGCCTTCCCCATCGTGGTGACGATCGGCATCGGCATCCTCGTGCCGCCCTCGGCCCCCCTGGTGGCGACGCTCATGTTCGGCAACCTGCTGAAGGAGTCGGGCGTCGTCGCCCAGCTCGCGAACACCGCGTCGAACGAGCTCGCCAACCTGTCGACGATCTTCCTGGGCCTCACCGTCGGCAGCCTCATGCAGGCCGACACGTTCCTGCAGACCCAGACCCTCTTCATCCTCGGCCTCGGGCTCTTCGCGTTCGCCCTCGACACCATCGCGGGCATCCTGTTCGGCAAGGTGCTGTGCACGGCGACCCGCGGCAAGGTCAACCCCCTCGTGGGCGCCGCCGGCATCAGCGCCTTCCCCATGAGCGGACGGCTCGTGCAGCGGGTGGCCCAGGAGGAGGACTTCACCAACCACGTCCTCATGCACGCCATGGGGGCCAACACCGCCGGCCAGCTCGGCTCGGTCATCGCCGGCGGGGTCCTGCTGACGCTCTACGGGATGTTCGGCTAGCGCTGCGCAGTGGGGCGGGCGTTCGGGCGTGCGGCGCCGCGATCCACGATCGCGGTGCGAACCCATGCCCGTGTCCGAAGACCGGGACGTGACACGCCACCCGGCGTCCGCGCCGCAGACGGCCGCCTCCTCAGCCCGCGGCGACTCCCGGCAGACCGGCTCGGCGTGCAGCGCGCGGAGCGTGACCGCCGAGCCAGCGAACCGCGGTGCGACCCCGCGTCGCGCCGAGACCCGCAAGGCCGCAAGGCGCCGCCGGGCCGCCAGACGGCAGGGCGGCAGGGCGTGACGGACGAACCGGCCCGGCGGCGCCTTTCGGTGTAAGCTACGGCGATCGGAACGTCCAGAAAGGGGACCCTGCATGCGCCAGCACTCCATGGTGAAAGTCGTCGGTGCCGCCGCCCTCCTGGTGGTCGGGTCGGCGATCGCGGCCGAAGCCCAGTACAGCCTCACCGTCAACCGCGACCGGCTGATCAACGCCGCGAGAGAGCCGCAGAACTGGCTGCTCATGAACGGCGACTACACCGCGACCCGCTACTCGCGGCTCACCCAGATCGACCGCGACAACGTCGGCGACCTCCGCATGGTGTGGGCCCTCGCCCTCGGCGGCATGCAGGACACCGGGCGAAACGGCCCCGAGGCCGAGCTCAACCCGCTGGTCGACAACGGCTTTTTGTACACCAGCGACGGGTGGGGGACGGTCTACAAGATCGACGCCCGCAACCCCAACTACGGCGAGTTCGTCTGGATCGCCGACCCCGGCGTCGACCACGAGGGCAACACCTCGCGCACCCGCGGCATCGCCCTCTGGGAGGACCGGGTGCTGGCCAACCTGCCGGACGGGCGGGTCATCTCCATCGACCGCGAGAACGGCGAGATCATGTGGGACGTGGAGGTCACGGGCGTCAACGAGTTCGGCCGCCGCGAGCGGTTCCTCACCGCGCCGATCGTCGCCGAGGGCAAGGTCATCGTGCACAACGGCGCGGGCGACGGCGGCACCCGGGGCTGGGTGGCGGCCCTCGACGTCGACACCGGCGACGAGCTGTGGCGCTGGTGGGTCGTGCCCGAGCCCGGCCAGCCCGGCAGCGAGACGTGGAAGGACGACCACAACGCCTGGAAGACCGGCGGCGGGGGCATCTGGCAGACCGGGTCCTACGACCCCGAGACGAGGCTCTACATCGTCGGCACCGGCAACCCGTTCCCCGGCTACGACGCCGAGTTCCGCCCCGGCGACAACCTCTACACCAACAGTGCCGTCGCCCTCGACATCGACACCGGCGAGCTCGAGTGGTACTTCCAGTACACCCCGAACGACTCCTGGGACTACGACGAGGTCGGCGTGCACATGCTCTACGACCTCGAGATCGACGGCCGCATGCGCAAGGTCGTCTCCCACTACGCGCGCAACGGGTTCTTCTACACCCTCGACCGCACCGACGGCAGCTTCATCCGCGGGGCGCAGTACGTCAACGACCTGAACTGGACGGCGGGGCTCGACCCCGTCACCGGCAAGCCCGTGGAGTACGACCCGAACCTCGACGTGCAGATCTACAACCCCGAGGCCCGCGCCATGCGCGGCGACCGCGACGAGATGAAGCGCGCCTGCCCGACCTGGCACGGCGGCGTCGCCCACCAGCCCATGGCCTACAACCCCGTGAAGCACATCGCCTACGGCGTCGGCACCGAGGGCTGCTTCGAGCAGACCGGCGCGGCCATGGTCCCCGCCTCGCCCGACGGCGACATCGATCCCCAGCGCAGCGAGCGCCGCCAGTACGACAGCGACCTCTACTACGGGGCCCTGACCGCGTTCGACGCGGTCGACCACGAGGTGATCGGCAAGGCTGTGACCGAGATCGAGATCCGGTCCGGCGTGACCGCCACCGCCGGCGGCCTCGTGTTCACCGCCCTCCAGGACGGCTGGCTCGTGGCCTACAACGACGAGACCCTCGAAGAGCTGTGGCGCTTCAACGTCGGCACCCCCCTCAAGGGCGCCCCCGTCACCTACGCCATCGGGCCGACGCAGTACGTCGCCGTGCAGTCGAGCGGCCGTCACCTGCACCCGGTGCGGTACGACAACCTCGAGAACTCGAGCTACCTCTTCGTGTTCGCGCTCGACCAGCGCTGACGATCGGTCCGACCCTCCCCGGACACTCGGACCGTCCGGGGAGGGGTCCTCGCAACCCATCCGTATCGCAGGCGATCGACCCCAAGGCGATGCATCAACCCGAGCTACTTAGACTTCAGCGCATTGAGGTAGACCAGCTCTTCGGCATCTACGACCATCGCATACACCTTAACCTGAAGGACCGTGTCACTCTCCTGCACGGCCCCAATGGTGTGGGGAAAACCTCTGTTCTTCGTATGGTCGACGCTCTCTTGAGAAACGACTTCGCATGCTTCAGGCGTATCCCTTTCGCTCGCTTCCTTCTGAGATTCCACGACGGCAGCACCCTTGAACTCCATGGATCCGCCAACTCCATCGACAAGGACGGTTCCGCAACACTCACGCTGACGAACCCCGACGGAACCAGCCATAGCGACCACATCGACCTCCGTCCTTCCGCTGCCGAGTCCGTTGCCGACCGGATCCCGTACCTCCAGCCTCATCACAGCCTTCCAGGCAACTGGATTGACGTACGCGATGGCGAGGTACTCTCCGACTCAGAGGTCCTCTCGCGATTCGGCAACAACCTCGGCGCCAAATGGACGGAACTAGCTGGCCTCCTGACTTTGTCATCCCCTGTCCTCGGCGCCGACCGGGCTCCGGGTGAAAGACCGCCTTGGCTGAATGCGTTTCTGGAAAAAACCAACGCATTCCTGATCGAAGCCCAGCGACTCGTCCGCACCAAGTCGCCCACCAGGCCGCGAATCGCACCATTTCCTGGACCATCCACTTTCGTTTCCAGCGTTCTGGAATGCAGTCGCGACTTCTACGACCGTCTCGGCCGCACGATGGCTGCTTACGGACGACAGGCACAGACCCTCGACCAGACCTTCCCTCAACGCCTGATCTCGGCGACTCGACGACTGCCCGAAGACGAGCTGCAGGAACGTATGGCCGATCTGGACCGGAAGACAGAAGGACTCAAGACGATCGGTATTCTCGACGAAACGCCCGCACATCCCGTTGACACCGCCAGACTGCGAGATATGGACGTGACGGTGGCGCGAGCAATGACACTGTACGTCGAGGATACTGAGCACAAACTACGCGCATTGGACGATCTGGCGACGCGAACTCGTCTTCTTCTCGGCAACGTGAACGGGAAATTCCGGAACAAGCAGATTCACCTTGACAGAACCGATGGCTTGGTAGCTGAATGTGGAGGCTCACGGCTACAGTTGAACTCTCTCTCCTCCGGTGAGCAGCACGAACTCGTGCTGCACTACGATCTTCTGTTCAGGGTACAGCCGAATACGGTTGTTTTGATCGACGAACCGGAGTTGTCTCTTCATGTGGAATGGCAGAAGAGATTCCTCCCCGATCTCAAGCAAATCGTCGAACTGTCAGGTTTCGATGCGGTAGTCGCCACGCATTCGCCGTTCATCGTCGGCGATGACGACGATCTGATGGTTGGTTTGGGCGATTCCGTATAGTCCGGCCAGACCGACCATGCTACGGGGACACAAATCTCCCGGCACGCTTGTCGCCGAAATCAAGATGCTCCGCGCGTCTCACGACGGCGCCTTCCTGGTCGTCGAGGGCAAGGACGACGTTCGATTCTGGCGATCGCGGCGTCATGCCCACTGCGATCTCGTCGACGGGGAAGGCAAGCAGAACGTCGTCGGCGCCGTTCGACGGCTCGACACGGCGCGCTTCACCGGGGTTCTCGCCGTTGTCGACAGCGATTTCGAACGCCTGACAGGCGGGCGCTTCGAATCCGGCAACCTGGTGTACACCGACGCCCACGACCTGGAGTGTCTGCTTTGCCGTTCATCCGCGCTCGACAAGGTGCTCGCCGAGCACGGCGATCCCGGCAAGATCCGCCGGTTCGAGAGCGCCGGCGCCGACATCCGCACCGCCCTCCTGGAGCGGGCGCTGGTCTTCGGTCGCCTGCGGTTGGCGGCACTCCTCGCCCAACCGGCGGTCGAACTGCAGATGCCGGTACCGCGGTACCTGGACCGAGATACGTGGATGGTGGACGAGGAGGCCTTGATCCGCGGCGCCGTGCCTGATTCGTCTCGGGAGGACGTGCGGGCGATCGCCATCCGACTTGGCCGACTTCCGGAGGCCGACCGGTGGCACGTCGCCAGGGGGCACGACCTGATCGAGATTCTCCGGACGGGACTCCGGCGGGTTCTGGGCGACCTCCCGGCGAGTATTGGAGTCAGCGACATCGCGCGACTCCTTCGCGCGGGCATGTCTCCGGAGGATCTGCGAGGCACCGGGCTATGGGCGGAGATGCGCGCGTGGCAGACCGCGAACCCTCCCTATGCGGTACTCGCGGATTGACCAGCGTTCTGCCTCCCGTGGCCGGACCAGAATGCACGCTCGGCCCGCAGGCAACCGTGCCCGGCGACCGTTGAGCCGCAACGCCACGACCGTGCTCGGACCGCACGCGGTCGCAGAACAGGGCCGGGGGGGGAACTCGCATCGACAGACCTGCTTCCTCCGGGTAGGGTAGCCGTGGAGGTTCCTTGGACCGCTGGAGCCCGCGGGTCGGGGTGCTCTGATGCTGAGCGACCTTCGCCACGCGGTTCCCGCGTTCGAAGCGCTGCGCGACGCCGACGAGACCCTCGCCACGCTTCACGTTTCGGCACTGGTCATGGGACGCTGCATCAGCCGTCGCGCGTCGCGCCCGGCACTCGGCTGCTCCTCGTCTCATCGGGACATGAAGTAGTAGACCAGCAACGCAATCGCTCCCAGGATCAACCAAGTGAGGCGCTGCCTGTCACCGGCACCAGATATTGGAGCTTCGGCCTGCGGATCGCGCCCCACATCGGAATCCGCTTCGGTGCTTTCGTCTAGTTCGGCGGGTTGGCGAACTTCCACCACGGAATCCGGCGCTGGATCCCGTGGCGGCAGAACCTCGGGCACGGAAACCTCCCCTACAGCCCGCAGAACCTCCCGTAGATCGGCGCCGGTCGTGATGATCCAGTACCGCCGGTACAGTTGCGGGTGCTTCTCGTGTGGAGCGTAGCCGGTCGGCTCACCGTTACGCGCGGCGACGACCCATGAGGCCCATGGTCGACGCTGTCCGAGGTAGAGCCGGACGTTCTGCGGCGACGTGCCGATGACATCCGCGACAGCCCCGTACGTTGCCCGAATCTGCTCCTGGTTGAGACATTGGAGCACCCGATCGATCGTGGCCATGACGAACTCTCCTGCCATCGGTGGTTCTGCGCGCCGGGCCTCCGTCCTGACAGATCCAGGTGCCCGCCAAAGACCCGATCGAGATACGGAGGTAGCGCTCATCGGGTGGCCGCTCCGCGCACCAAAGGACGGTCTGGGCGTCCCACGTCGACTTAGATTCCAGGAACGCCCTCGCGGATAGGTGAGGGCACGTCTGGCGGAGGTCCTGGCGAACGAGTGAAAACCGCCACGAGAGCCGGGCACAACATACGCCACATACGCTTCCACCGTCAATCAGGTCGAACGTGGTCCGTCAGGAGCCGCGCCGCGTTCTCCCTGGTCAGCGATTCCACGTCCTCGGTACGCTCGAGGAACGGGCGGACGTCGGCGACGGCGCGGTCCCAGTCGAGGACGTCGATTCGGGCGGCCACGGTCTCCCGCCAGGTTCGGGCGCTCAGCTCCGCGCCGGCCCAGTCGGTCTGCCGTAGCGCCGCGTTCAGCAGGGTCAGGTTGGGCGCCGGCCACGTCGGGTCGCTCAGGTACCAGATCAGGTCGTACAGGTCCCGCCCCTTGGCGTAGGGTCGCTGCAGGACGGCGTGGAGCTTGCCGGCGAGCAGGGACGCCCGGTCGTGATGGCAGAGGCGCAGGGTGACGTGGCGGCGCACGAGGCGGGTGGCGAGCACGGCGCCGGCCGGTGGACGCGTATCGATCTCGATCTTGACCGCCAGCGCCTCCTCCCGGCGAAGCGACAGGCCCGCCTCGTGCAGGATGCCCCTGACGCGCACGAACGCGCTGTGCACCGTCCGACTGTCCCGCATCGACAGGTCGACGTCGTAGCCTTCGCGCGCCAGCTCCGCGCGAATCGCCTTCAGCCAGGCCCGCAGATCGTACCGCGACGGTTCGCCTTCGAGCGTGAAGTCGAGGTCTTCGGAATAGCGCGGCAGCGCGAAGAGGAATCGCAGGCAGGTCCCGCCGTGGAAGGCGAGCGGCACCATCGCGCCCGCCTTCTGCAGAACGCCGAGAATGCGGGCCTGCAGGTATTCGCGGGCCCGGTTGCGACCCTGCAGCGGATCGGCCACGCGCATGAGGTCGAGAAGATGGGCCTTCACAGGACCTCGAAGCTGTCCGCCTGATCACCGGCCATTGCGCGAACGCGCCGGGCCGCCCGCCGCAGCTTCGGCCGGGCCGCGGTCGCCGCCAGCCGGTCCATCAGGTCCAGGTCCAGGGCGTCGAGGTCGGGGCGCAGCCCGGCGAGATGGGGCGATTCGTCGCCGCCCGGACACAGGTGGACGAGATCGAGCAACGCCTTCTCGGGCCGCGCGACGAACGCCTGCTGATGCCGGCCCACCTCCACGCACCGATAGCCGAACAGCAGGTCGGCTTTCACGTGGCGGAACGAGAAGCGGCCGAGCGCCGTGCTGCGGCGCTGGGGCCGCGCGGCGGCCACGCTGGTCACCTCGGGCACGTACTCGGGAATGCGCTGCGCGTGCGCCAGCGCGGAGAGGCCGCTGACGTAGGACCCCGGCACGAGGCGGTTGGCGACGAGGAAGGGGTGGGGCGCACGTCGGCGATAGGGAGGCGCCAGCGCATACAGCCCGCGCCGCAGCCGGTGGAGCCGGCCGGTCCGGGTCCAACGCGCGAGCTGGCGCCGGACGTCGGCGGGGTCGACGACGCCGGCCAGAAGGAGGCCGGTTTCGAACAGGGGCTCGTCGCCGACGATCTCCAGCAGTTGATCGAATTTCATTGCGACAAAATGCCATTCACGGCATTTTAGCGCAACAGGCTATTGCCGGTGCGGCCAGAGCGGCCGGCAGAAGGAGACAGGGGTGCACGACAGGATTGTGAGATGACCCGTCAGCGGTCGCTGCAGGCGGCCGGCTGCGGGCCCTACGACGCGGCCGTCGACGACGACTACCTCGGGCTCGTGGCGGCGCGCAACGCCTTCATCGTGCCGACCCTCGGCATGGTCACCCGGCGCGAGCCGTATCGGCGGCCGGTGCACGAGGACCCCTTCTTCCAGGAGCAGGTCCCGGACGAGGTCGTCGCGATGTCGGTGTCGCGACGGGCCGCAGAATCCGTCCTTTCCGGTCGTGCCCCCAGGGGAAAGTCACCTACCCCAGCAGCGACAGCAGGAAGCCCGCGGCCACCGCCGAGCCGATGACGCCGGCCACGTTGGGACCCATGGCGTGCATCAGGAGGTGGTTGTTCGGGTTGGACTCGAGGCCCACGCGGTTGACGACCCGGGCCGCCATCGGCACCGCCGAGACCCCCGCGGCGCCGATCAGGGGATTGACCTGCCCGCCGCTCAGGCGGTGCATCGCCTTGCCCATGAGGACGCCGGTGGCGGTGCCCACCGCGAACGCCACGAGCCCGATGGCGAGGATGCCGATGGTCTCGGCGCTGAGGAAGGTCTCGGCGGCCAGCCGCGAGCCGACGGTCAGGCCGAGGAGGATGGTCACGATGTTGATGAGCTCGTTCTGCGCGGTGTGCGACAGCCGCTCGACCACCCCCGCCTCGCGCAGGAGGTTGCCGAACATCAGCATGCCGACGAGCGGGGACGCGGCGGGCAGCAGCAGGACGACGAGCAGCAGGACGGTGAACGGAAAGAGGATGCGCTCGGTCGCCGACACCGGACGCAGCTCGTCCATGGCCACCGCGCGCTCCTCCTCGGTGGTCAGCGCCCGCATGATCGGGGGCTGGATGATGGGCACCAGCGCCATGTACGAGTAGGCGGCGACGGCGATGGCCCCCAGCAGGTCCGGGCTCAGCCGCGACGCGAGGAAGATCGCGGTCGGGCCGTCGGCGCCGCCGATGATGCCGATGGCGGCGGCGTCCTGGAGCGAGAAGTCGATGGCCGGCACGAGCTCGCTCATGGCCAGCGACCCGAGCAGGGTGAAGAAGATGCCGAACTGCGCGGCCGCCCCCAGCATCAACGTCTTGGGGTTGGCGATCAGGGCGCCGAAGTCGGTCAGGGCGCCGACCCCCAGGAAGATGAGCAGCGGGAAGATGCCGGTCGACACGCCGACCGAGTAGAAGTAGCCGAGAATGCCGTCGGGGCCGCCGATGTCGGCCACGGGGATGTTGCTCAGGATGGCGCCGAAGCCGATGGGAATCAGCAGCAGCGGCTCGAACCGCTTGGAGATGCCGAGATAGATGAGGACCCCGCCGACCGCCATCATGGCGATCGGCCCGATCCCGCCGAAGTTCGCAAGACCGGTCGTTTCCCAGAGCCTCAGGAGCAGGTCGGATTGCATGCGGCGCGTTCTAGGCGATGTGGAGCAGGGGGTCGCCCTTCCGGACCTGGCCGCCTTCCTGGACGGCAATCGAGACGATGCGGCCCGCGCGGGGGGCGCTGACGTTGGTCTCCATCTTCATCGCCTCGAGCACGAGAACGACGTCGCCGACGGCCACCGTCTGCCCGGGCTGCACCCGGACGGCCCGCACCGTCCCCGAGAGCGGCGACGGCAGCGGCTCG
>JAJEFC010000413.1 GCA_022820675.1 Vicinamibacteria bacterium
CGGGCTGGTTGCCCCGAAAGAGGCTGGTGAGGAGGCTGGCGGGGCGCTATCTCCGCTCAAACCGCGCCGCAGAGGCGGTGTCCGAGAGCATAAACCCTTATGAATGAGCGAGATAGACTTCTACGCAAAAGAGCCGCACCCTATGCCGTAGTCGCTCCTCGGCCCGGGCGGTGAGCGGCGTCTCTTGCAGCAGCGTCTCCCGTTCCTTCATGAGCGCCTCGATGCGGGCCGATCTCGCGGTCTCGAGTCCGAAGAGATTGACCAGAGTCTGGTCGGAGCGCCAGCTTTCCACGACCCGGGGATCGTTTTCGATGACGACGTGGTCGCGGGCGTCCGTCTGGCTGAGTACGGCGACGTTCACGTCGGTCATGGACGTGATCATCAGCGGACTGTGCGTGGTGGCCACGAACTGGACGTTGGGGAAGTGCTCGGAGAACTGCTTCATGATCGTGCGTTGCCAGTGCGGGTGAAGGTGAAGATCGATCTCGTCGATCAACACGACGGCCGGTTCCTCCAGCGGGGCGTCGCTCGTCGGGTACCGCCGGACCAGCTTCCAGGCCAGGTCGACGATCTAGGCGGTGACGGTGCGGTGGCCGAGACTCAGGCCACTCAGCGGGACGCGCCCGTTTCGGGTGCGGAATTGGAGCCCGCCGGCGGGTTCGGCCGGGTCGAGGATATCGATGTCGGCGGCGTCGCCGACGAAAGGCAGGATCTCGGTCAACGCACGCTTCATGCTGGACAGAGAGGCCCGTGACCTCGCGTTGTCCTTGAGGGCCGAGTACTCGAGCCGCGACAGAACGTGGGCGGCATCGACGAGTTCGGTACTGTCTGTCTGGAGCAGGTCAACGGGTTCGGATTCGGACGACGCATCGGCATTCTGCCGGCCCATGTGGCGATTCGCTGCGTAGGTGATGACGAATGGCTCGACGGTCGCCGCCGGCGTGTTGCCGCTTTCGATGAGCTGGACGTCCTGTAGCCGGTTGTGCTCGGCGAGCAGCTTGATGCCGGTGTTGACAGTGGACGAGCGGGGGGACGCGAGGGCGCGCGCTTCGACCATCGTGGCTCGCAGTTCCGTGCGGCGGGCGCCGTCACGGAGCAGGGTGATGAGGGTGGGCGGGTCCTGGTCGTGCAGCCAGGGCTGGATGCCGTGGGGCGTGTCGGGGCCGTGTGGATAGTACGGGGTAGGCCGCATCCAGGCGAGACACTGAAGCAGGGTCGACTTGCCCACGCCGTTGTCGCCGACGAGGAGGGTCCACTGGGCCGGACGGGCGTCGGGGTCGGCGAGGCTGAGGGTCTGGGTCTCGGTGAAGCAGCGGGCGTTGGTGATCTGGAGACTGAGGAAGTAGAGGGCGTTCTGGCGGTGTCGGAGAGGCATCGGCATCCCGTGTCGTTCGATGGGCGAACTGGCGAGGACGGTCGAGTCGACCTGACTGGTCGATCGTACGGCAAGCGGACGCTCACACGCCAGCGCTTCCGGGCGGGCATCCGGGGGGCGGGTTGGGGGTACAATTCGGCCGTCATTCAAGTGGAGAGGACGGGCGATGCGAAGCAGAACGCGGGTCGGTGCGAGCGTCTTCGTCGCGGTCTGGATCGTTGGGTGGCTGGCCCCGGTCGGTGTCGCGGCCCAGGAGGTGGGGCCGGCGCGGGGGGCGCTGGTGGTCGTCGGCGGGGCGATGCAGGACCCCGCCATCGTCGAGCGGTTCGTCCAGCTCGCGGGCGGCGCCGAGGCGCCGATCGTGGTGATACCGACGGCCGGGGGCGGGGAGACCTACGACCAGTTCTACCCGGGGCTTCGTGCGTTTCGGGCGGCCGGGGCCGCCGACCTGACGGTGCTGCACACCACCGACCGGGAGGTGGCCGACGACCCCGCTTTCAGCGCGCCGCTGCGCAGGGCGCGCGGGGTGTGGTTCCCGGGCGGGCGCCAATGGCGCCTGGCCGACGCCTACCTGGGTACGCGCGTGCAGGAGGAGATTGCCGGCGTGCTCGAGCGCGGCGGGGTGGTCGGCGGCTCGTCGGCCGGGGCGACCATCCTCGGCTCGTACCTCGTGCGCGGCGACACCGCCACCAACACCATCATGATGGGCGACCACGAGGAGGGCTTCGGCTTCCTGCGCGACACCGCCATCGACCAGCACCTGCTGCGGCGCAACCGGCAGTTCGACCTCATCGAGGTCATCGAGGCCCACCCCCACCTGCTCGGCATCGGCATCGACGAGGACACCGCCATCGTCGTCGAGGGCGACGAGTTCGAGGTGATGGGGCAGAGCTACGTCGTCATCTACGACCACGAGCGGCTGCTCGACTCGGGGGGGCGGTTCTACTTCCTGGGAGAGGGGGACCGGTACGACCTCAGGCGCCGGCAGGCCTACCGCGTGCAGCGGGTGCCGCGCCCGTTCGACCGGGTGGTCGAGCGGACCTGGCCGGCCCGCTGACGGCGCGGCGAGCCCTCCCATGTCCTCGCCGCGCCGGCGGGAGCTGCCGCGCCTGCCCGCCGGAAGCCGGTTGGTGCCGGACGCGCGGGCGCGACAAGGGGTATACCATATAGCGTTCGCGTCGTCGGTCGCGGGGCTTGTCCCCATCGGTGAACGCCCGCCGTGGCGCCAAGAGATTCGGGTTGCCGCCCCGTAAGCGAGGCCGGCGGCCGCGGACTGTCCTGGAGGTGGAAGATGAACTGCCGTTTGCTCGCATGCTCGCTGACCGTATTGGCCCTCGTGATGCTGGCGCCGGCCGGCGCCGCCGCCCAGACCGAGGCCTCGCAGGCTCCCCGGACCGCGTGGGGCGCCCCGGACCTGCAGGGCGTCTGGGACTTCCGCAGCCTGACCCCGATGGAGCGCCCGGAGGAGCTGGCCGACGACGAGAGCTTCTCGCCCGAGCAGGCGGCGGAGTTCGCGGCCGAGACCATCCGCACGCGGAGCCGCGACGCCGACACCTCGGACCGCGTGGTGCCCTACAACGACTTCTGGTTCGACGAGGGGACCTCGGTGACGACCGAGCGCACGTCGCTGATCGTCGATCCGCCCGACGGCCGCATCCCGGCCCTGACCGAGGAAGCGCAGGAGCGGCAGGCGGCGCTGGCCGAGGCGCGCAGCGCCGTGTCCAGCCACGAGCCGACGCCCGGCGGCTTCGTCGAGGACCTCGGCCCCGGGGGGCTGCAGGTGCGCTGCATCCTCGGCTTCAACTCGGGCCCGCCGATGGCCCCGAGCGCCTACAACAACAACGTGCAGGTGTTCCAGACCGAGGACACCGTGGTGCTCTTCGCCGAGATGAACCACGAGGCCCGTGTCGTGCCGCTCGACGGGCGCGACCATCTGACGGACTCGGTCCGGCAGTGGACCGGCGACTCGCGGGGCCGCTGGGACGGCGACACCCTGGTCGTCGAGACCAGGAACTTCCTGCGCGAGACCAACTTCCAGCGGGGGGCGACCACCCCCAACCTGACCCTGATCGAGCGGTTGACCCGCGTGGACGCCGACACGCTGAGATACGACGTGACGGTGGACGACCCGACGGTGTGGACGCGGCCGTGGACCTACTCGGTGCCGATGCAGCGGAACCCGTATCCGGTGTACGAGTACGCCTGCCACGAGGGCAACTACGGCCTCTACAACATCCTGGCCGGCGCCGCCGTCGCGGGGGCGGAGCAGTAGCGAGCCGCCGAGGTCGCGGAGCAAGACACTGGCAAGGGGCAAGTGCCTGACACCCCGCTTGGTGACCAAGGGTAACTGACCGTTTTCGCTGGCGACGCCGGCGAGAGGAGTGCGCAAATGACGAGTGGAACGAGCCCCCGGGAGACGACCCGCAGGGAGATGATGAAGCAGAGCCTGGCGCTGGCCGGGGCGGGGGCGCTGGGCGTGCACGGGTGGACCCTGCCGGCCCTGGCCCAGGACGAGACGCCGGTGCCGTTCACGGACGTGCCGGAGGGATTCGGCCAGCCGAACCCCGCGGCCGCCATCCGGATCTACGACGTCCGCAACATCGACGGCCCCTACACGCCGGCCGACTCGTTCTACACCATCCAGCACTTCGGCAAGCCGGTCATCGACGCCGACGGGTTCAGCCTGGGCGTGTCCGGCCTCGTCGACCGACCCGCGACGCTGACCCTCGACGACCTGCGGGGCATGGACAGCATCGAGATCGACGCCGGCTACGAGTGCTCGGGCAACTCGCGCCGGCTCATCCAGGGGCTGGCGAGCAACGGCCGGTGGACGGGGGTGCCCCTGCGCGCCGTCCTCGATCTGGTCGGCGTGCAGCCGTCGGCCCGCGAGGTCGTGTTCTTCGGCGCCGACAAGGGGCCCGAGACCGTCGACTTCCGCGGGACCCCCTACGAGATCGACCAGCCGTTCGCGCGCAGCCTCTCCCTCGCCGACGGCATGACCACCGGCCCGCTGCTCGCCTACGCGCTGAACGGGGCCCCCCTGACCGTCGAGCAGGGCGCGCCGCTGCGGCTCCTGGTGCCGGGCTGGTACGGCGTGACGAACGTGAAGTGGCTCTCGCACGTCCGCGTGCAGTCCGAGCGGTTCCTCGGCAAATGGCAGGCGCGGTGGTACCGCACCCTGTGGTCCGAGGAGATCGGCGGCGAGACGGTGTGGCACGAGACCGAGGTGTCGCGGCTGCGGGTCAAGTCGGTCATCGCGCGGGTGACCCGGGTCGGCGGCCGCCACGAGGTGCTCGGCTTCGTCCTCCACGACGGCACGCCGCTGCGCGGGGTGCAGGTGAAGGTGGACGACGGCGCGTGGCAGGCGGCGACGCTCGACCCGTCGACCGGCGGCCAGTACTCGTGGAAGCTGTTCCGGTTCGCGTGGGACGGGGCCACCCCGGGCGAGCACACCCTGGTGTCGCGGGTCACCGACGTCGACGGTAACGTGCAGCCGACCAGCGAGGAGCTGTCGGCCATCAAGCAGACCGGCCTCGAGGACAACTCGCAGTTCCCGAGGACCGTGATGATCGCCTGAGCGTGGCAGAAGCGAGCGTCGGCCGGGAGCCCTGCCGCTTGCGGGGCTCCCGGCGGCTCTCCGGGCTCGTCCGGCGCTATACTGGAGGCTCCCGGAACCGGAGAGCGAAGAAGAGGTGGTGGCATGCTGAAGCGAGGCATCGGTGCGGCGCTGGCGGTGGGAGTGGCGCTCGCGGCGTGGCCGTCGCCCGCGGCGGGCGGCCAGGCCGAGGCGGGGCCGCCGTCGCGCGAGCTGTTCGACCGCTACTGCGTCACCTGCCACAACCCGCGGCTGCTGACCGGCGGGCTCGACCTCGGCGCGGTGGACCCGACGCAGACCGCGGCCCATGCCCCCGTCCTGGAGAGGGTCGTCCACAAGCTGCGCACGGGTCAGATGCCGCCCGAGGGGCGCCCGCGCCCGGACCGGGCAGAGGTCGACGCCTTCGTGACCCGCCTCGAGCACGCCCTCGACGCGGCGGCGGCGGCCGACCCGAACCCGGGCCGGGTGGCGTCGCGGCGGCTCAATCGCGTCGAGTACGTCAACGTCATCGAGGACCTCCTGGGCCTCGAGGTCAACGGCGAGGAGCTGCTGCCGTCGGACATGGCCGGCTTCGGCTTCGACAACAACGCCGAGGTGCTGTCGATCACGCCGGGGCTGATGTCCCGCTACATCGCGGCCGCGACCAAGATCAGCCGGGCCGCGGTGGGCAGCCCCGACATCCGCCCCGTCATGCAGCTCTACGAGGTGGGCTACGAGCAGCGCGACGTGCGGGCCGGCGAGGACCTGCCGTTCGCGACCCACGGCGGGCTCGCGGTGCGCCATCACTTCCCGCTCGACGGCGAGTATCTCTTCGCCATCCGCCTCAAGCGCAACGAGACCATCGAGACCATCGACGGCATCGCCGAGAACGAGCATCAGATCGAGATCCGCATCGACCACGCCCTCGTCGAGCAGTTCGCCATCGGCGGCCGGTACCCCGGCCCCGACCCCGGGTCGCTCATCGCGGTGCCCGAGGACGACGTCGAGGGGCAGCGGCTGCACGAGTACCGCATGACCGCCGACCACGCCCTCGAGGTGCGGGTGCCGGTCGAGGCGGGCACCCGGCTGCTGTCGGTCGCGTTCACCGACTCGGCCCCGTCTCCGCATCCGCCCGGGCTGATGCCGGGCATCCACCAGGTGTTCGTCTCCGGGCCGTTCGACGGCGCGGTGCCCGAAGACACCCCGAGCCGCCGGCAGATCTTCAGTTGCTACCCGGAGGGCATCGCGGACGAGGAGCCCTGCGCACGCGCCATCATCGGCCGCCTCGCGCGGCGGGCCTACCGCCGGCCCGTCGGCCCCGACGACGTCGAGCCGCTGCTGGGCCTCTACCGCGAGGGACGGCGCGAGCGCGACTTCGAGGCGGGCATCGAGCGGGCCCTCGAGGGCCTGCTGTCGATGCCGCAGTTCCTGATGCGGGTCGAGCGGCAGCCCGTCGACACGCCGGCCGGGGCCATCTACCGGCTGAGCGACCTCGAGCTGGCGACCCGGCTGTCGTTCTTCCTGTGGAAGAGCGTCCCCGACGACGAGCTGCTCGACCTCGCGGAGCGTGACGTGCTGAGCGAGCCCGAGACGTTGGCCGCCCAGGTGCGGCGGATGCTCGCCGACCGGCGGGCCGAGCGGTTCATGGACGACTTCGCGGGCCAGTGGCTGCAGATGCGCAACATCTTCTCGCAGGACCCCGACGGGGCGCTCTTCGCCGGGTTCAACGACTCGCTGCGCAAGGCGATGGTCCGCGAGACGCAGCTCTTCTTCCAGAGCCAGGTGCGGGCCGACCGCCCCCTGCAGGACCTGCTTCGGGCCGACTACACGTTCCTCAACGAGCAGCTCGCGCGCCATTACGGCGTCGACGACCTCTACGGCACACACTTCCGGCGGCACGAGTGGGAGGACGACCGCCGGCACGGGCTGCTCGGGCACGGCAGCCTGCTGACCGTCACCTCCTACGCGAACCGCACGTCGGTGGTGCTGCGGGGCCTCTGGGTGCTCGAGACCCTGCTCGGGGCGCCCCCGCCGCCCCCGCCGCCCAACGTGCCGCCGCTGCCCGAGAGCGACCGCGCCCGGCCGACGTCGCTGCGCGAGCGCATGGAGCAGCACCGCGCCAGCCCCGTCTGCTCGAGCTGCCACGCCAGGATGGACCCGCTGGGCTTCGCGATGGAGCACTTCGACGCGGTCGGGCGCTGGCGCGACAGCGACGGCGGGGCCGCGATCAACGCGACCATCGAGTGGAACGGCGCCACCATCGACAGCCCCCGCGCGTTCCGCGAGGGGCTGTTGGCGACGGGGCACGACTTCGTGCACACGGTCGTCGAGAAGATGATGATCTACGCCCTGGGCCGCGGCCTCGACTACTACGACGCCCCGACCCTGCGGCGCATCGTGCGCGACCTGGAGCACGACGACTACCGGTGGTCGTCGCTGGTGCTCGGCGTCGTCACGAGCGACCAGTTCCTGATGCGGCGCGCGCCCGAGGGGGAGATCCTGGTCGACGCCCAGCCGTAGAGGGGGGTGCTGTTGCCCAACCGCTTGTGGAAGGCGGCGGCTGGCGCGAGTTGGGGCAGGAACGGAGGCGCATGCGGGAGACCATCCGGGACTTCACGCTCGCGGTAGCCGCGTTGGCGGCGCTGTTCGCGGCGTTCCAGTCATGGACCACGGAGCGGGAGTTGGTGGCGTTCCGTGAGGAGGTGGCGGCCGAGTTCGCGGCGGTCCGTGAGGAGTTGGCCGAAGTGCGCGGGCAGTTGCAGACGACGACCGACGCTGTGCTTGCTCACGTCAACGCGCCGGGGCTCCACGGCGGCGGAGACTGAACGGCCGGCCCGCCCGCCGGCCGGACGCGAGACGCGGGCAGGGTGCCCGCCTCGCCGGGGACGCGCGACATCGAAGGACGTATTGCACGCGATCGACTCGGAACTTCTGGAGAAACGGCCATGTTCATCACCCGCACGCATCTGCCTCGCCGCACCGTGCTGCGCGGCCTCGGCGCCACCGTGGCCCTCCCCCTGCTCGACGCCATGGTCCCGGCCGCGACCGCGCAGAGCCGTACCGCCGCCGCGCCGATCAAGCGCTTCGGCGTCTTCTACGTGCCCAACGGCATGTCGATGCCCTACTGGTACCCGCGGCACGCGCCGGGCAAGCTGGAGGCCCTGCCGCCGACCCTGCGCTCGCTCGAGCCGTTCCGCGACCGCGTGACGATCTGCGGCGGCCTCGACGACGAGCCCGCCAACCTCGTCAGGGGCGGCGGCGACCATGCCCGGTCCGCCGGCACCTTCCTGACCTGCGTGCCCTACAAGATGACGAACGGGGCCGACGTCTCGAACGCCGTCTCGGTGGACCAGATCGCGGCCCGCGAGCTGCAGAACGAGACCCAGCTCGCGTCGCTCGAGCTCGGCATCGAGTCGAACGCGATGGTCGGCAACTGCGACGGCGGCGCGAGCTGCGCCTACACCAACACCATCGCGTGGCGGACGCCGACCACCCCGTTGCCCATCGAGAACGACCCCCGGGCGGTGTTCGAGCGGCTGTTCGGCACCAGCGGCAGCACCGACCCCGAGGCGCGGCGGGCCCGCATGCGGCGCGACCGCAGCATCCTCGACCTCGTCAACGACGAGCTGCGGGGGCTGGGGACGGTCCTGGGGCCGGGCGACCAGGCCCGGCTGGACGAGTACGTCGAGGCGGTCCGCGACATCGAGCGCCGGATCACGATGGCCGAGGAGCAGAGCGCCCGCGAGCTGCCGGTGGTCAACCAGCCCGTCGGGGTGCCGAGCGACTACGCCGAGCACGCCAAGCTGATGATGGATCTGCTGGCCCTCGCCTACCAGACGGACCTCACCCGCATCAGCACCTTCATGCTCGCGCGCGAGGTGAGCGGCCGCGCCTATCCCGAGATAGGGGTGCCCGACTCGCACCACCCGCTGTCGCACCACCAGGACGAGCCGGCCAAGCTGAACCGGCTGCACCTCATCAACGAGTACCACTTCCAGCAGTTCGCGTATCTCGTGGCCAAGCTCGACGCCATCCCCGAGGGAGACGGCTCGATGCTCGACTCGACGCTGTTCCTCTACGGCACCGGCATCAGCGACAGCAACACCCACTTCCACGACGATCTGCCCGTCGCCCTCGTCGGGGGGCAGAACGCCGGCATCGCGGGCGGCCGCTACGTCCGCTATCCCCAGGACACGCCGCTCGCCAACCTGCACATGACGATTCTCGAGTGGCTGGGCACGCCGGTGGAGGCGTTCGGGGACAGCAACGGCAAGCTCGGCCAGTTGACGGCGTAGGCGCCCGGCGGCTGGGAATCGCGACCATGCAGCCACGATCGCCGGGGGCGCGCGTCGAGCCCGCGCGCCGTCCCGAGACTCGAAGGCGGCGGGGACTCCGCCGCCGGCTCCCTCGACCCGCCCTCGCGGCGGCCGCGTCCGTACTGGCCGCGGCCGCCCTGCTGCTGCCGGCGTCGTCGCCCGCGCAGCAGGGCCCCTACCCCATCTTCACCGAGGCGCATCTCGACGCCACGATGACCACGCTCGGCCCCAACGTGGCCGGCGTGCGCGCCGCCCTGGCCGACGGCGACTACTCCACCGCCAAGGAGCGCGCCATCCGGTCCCGCGAGCAGCTCGCCACCACCATCACGTTCTGGCGCGATCGCGACCGGGACGACGCGGTGGGCTGGCTGCGGACGGCCCTGAACCGGCTCGACGCGCTCGACACCGTGCTCTCGGCCGAGTCGGTGGACGCGGCGGCGGCCGGGGCGATCGGGGCCGACATCACCGAAGCCTGCAACGCCTGCCACGCCGTGTACCGCGAGGACGACGGAGACGGGGGCTTCCGCATGAGGACGAGCGCCCTGCCCTGACGACCGACGGCGCCGGGCACGTCGCCGGATCGCGCCGCCACCGCGATGCCCGCCGGGGCGCAAGTTGCGGTGGCGCGGGAAGGAAGCGCCGAACCCCATCGAGCCGCTGGAGTGACCCGTGTTCCTTCACGTGACAAATGCGAGACCGCTCGACGGCTTCCGGGTGGAAGTGTGCTTCGACGACGGCCGCGAGGGCATCGCCGATTTGGCGGAGGCGATCGAGGGTCCGATGCTCGAGCCGTTGAGGGATCCGGACGTGTTCAGAACCTTGCGGGTCGACGAGGAGCTTCGGACGATCGTATGGCCCAATGGAGCCGATCTGGCGCCGGAGTACATCTACTACCGGGCGTTCCAGGATGATCCCGGACTTCAGGCCATCTTCCGCAAGTGGGGCTACCGTTGACGCCCTGACGGGCCGCCGGCGCGATCCCGTCGGCCGGCAGCTCGAGGTGCACCACCTGGAAGCGGGCGCCTACCGGCTGGCGCAGACGGCGCGGGCCGGCGATACGGCAAGTTCCGTCCTGATGCCCGGTCTCGGGTTCGACGCCGACGAGCTCTTCACGCTCCTGTAGGCGTCGGCGCCGTGGCACGGCGCGGACTCCCGGGGCGTTGGACACGCCGGACTGGAGTACGCTCGCCGCATCCTGGAGGCCGGCAACGCGTCACGTCGATCCTCCGACGTCTCCGACGGGCGCACCCTGCGCTCCCGCACCCACCCGACCTCAACCCGAGCAACGCGCCATCCTCCGACGCGCCCTGCGTCGACTCGCAGCCGGTAGGCGCCCACAAGACGATCATCCGAAAGCCCCCTCTCACGACCTCCGCACGCCTGTGGTGCCACGCGATCGGTGTCCGCCAGCGTAGACGCTGGCTGATTCTGCGATAATTTGGCGAGATAGCTGCTAGAATCTGCCCGCAATAACATCCGATTGTCACGTGAAATCCGCGACAACTCACGCCGACGCCACGCCTTGGAGACCGAGGCCCCGTTTTCCGTGACCTGTCGGGGGCCGGCGGGACGAGGAGGCGTCGACGGCAGGACTCCCCGAGGGACGCCAGCCGTCGTCGGCTCGGCCTGCACCACATCCGGAAGGTGATCGAAGGGGCGACGAGCGCCCGGCCCGGATCGGCCCGGACCGGTGCGCCGCGCCTCCCCAGGAGGGTTCGTGAACTCACGCGTGCTGGTCGTGGACGATCAGGAGCAGATCCACGACGACTTCCGGGAGATGCTGCTGCCGCGGCGCACGACGGCGGCGTCCGACGACCTGGTGGCGGCCTTCATGGATCCGCCGAGCCGCTCGTCCAGGGCATGGCTGCCGCCGCTCGAGCTGCGGCACGCGCGGACCGGCGAGGAAGGGTGTGCCGCCGTCAGGCAGGCGCACGAGTGCGACGAGCCCATCGCCGTCGCCTTCGTCGACGTGCGCATGCCGCCGGGCATCGACGGGGTCGAGGCGGTGCGCCGCATGCGGGACGTCGACCGCAACCTCGAGGTCGTCATCATGACGGCCTACTCCGACAAGCCGCTCTCCGCCATCATCGGCGACGTGGACCTGCTGCACAAGCTGCTGTACATCCGCAAGCCCTTCGCCCGCGAGGAGGTCCAGCAGATCAGCCTGTCGCTGGTGAAGAAGTGGAACCTGGAGCGGGAGCTCGCCGAGGGGCGCCGCCAGCTCACGAACTCCCACCGGCGCCTCGAGGCCGTGCTCGACGCGACCGGCGACGCCATCGCGATGTACGACCGGACGGAACGGCTGGTCTTCGCCAACCGTTGGTACGAGGCGCTGTTCGACCTGCCCCCCGGCGAGCTGCGCGAGCTGTCGCTGAGCGCTGCCGCGGGGCGGTTCCGGGAATGCTCGCCGGAGTTCCGGGTGCCGAATCGGCTCGCGGCGGTGGACGCGAGCGCGCGCTCGCGCGTGGTCGAGCCGCACCCGCGCCGCGATGGGGCGCCGGAGACGGCGCTGTTCCACCAGTTCACGCAGCCCGTGTCCGACGGCGGCGGCGAGCGGATGGGCGACCTGGTGGTCTACCGGGACGTGTCGGGAGCGCTCGAGATCGAGCGGATGAAGGCCGAGGTGGGCCGGCTGCGGTCCGAGCTGGAGACGACCTACGCGTTCAGCGGGATCATCGGGTCGAGCCCGGGGATGCGCAAGGTGAGCGAGCTCATGCGGCGCGTCGTCGACAGCGACGTCAGCGTGCTGGTGACGGACGAGAGCGGCACCGGCAAGGAGCTCGTCGCCCGGGCCCTGCACTTCAACGGCCCGCGCCGGAAGGGCCCGTTCGTCGCCGTCAACTGCGCGTCGGTGCCCGAGACGCTCATCGAGACCGAGATGTTCGGGCACGAGCGGGGCGCGTTCTCCGGCGCGACGGCGCAACGCCCCGGGTGCTTCGAGCAGGCCGACGGCGGCACGCTGCTGCTCGACGAGATCGGCGACATGCCCCTCGTCCTGCAGGCCAAGCTGCTGCGGGTGCTGCAGGAGCGCGAGATCCGCCGGGTCGGCGGCAGCACCACCATCCCCGTCGACGTCCGGGTGGTCGCGTCGACGCACCGCGATCTTGAGGCCGCCATGCGCGAGGGCGGGTTCCGAGAGGACCTGTACTATCGGCTCGCGGTGTTTCCCATCGAGGTTCCGCCGTTGCGGACGCGGCAGGAGGACATCCCCCTGCTGGCCGAGCACTTCCGCAAGAAGCACGCCGACCGGCTCGGCGCCTCGGTGCGCGCCATCTCCACCGGCGCGATCGCCCGGCTGGCGCGGTACGACTGGCCCGGCAACGTGCGCGAGCTGGAGAACGTCATCTGCCGCGGCCTCGTGCTGGAGACGTCCGACGTGCTCGAGGCGGCCACGCTTCCCGCCGAGGTGGGGCCGCCGGCCGCCGTGCCCGGAGCGCCGGCCGAGTCCCCGACCGCGGGGACGCTGGCCGACCTGGAGCGACGGGCGATAGCCGCCGCCGTCGAGCGGTCGGACAACAACCTGAACCTCGCCGCCGTCGCACTCGGCATCGACCGTACCACACTGCACAGCAAGCTGAAGAAGCACGGCCTCCGCGACGCGCGGGCCTGACGACACCCTGCGCATCGAACGCGCACTGCTGAAGCCGCGCGGCCTCCGCGACGCCCGCGCCTACCGTCCCCGAGCGCTGTCGGAACGGGGGCCTGACCCCTGCCACGCGCCGGGTTGTCCTCCCCGGCCACGCGACCTCCCCGGCCACCCGACGACGGCACGGCCCTGGCGCAGGGGTGGAGGCGCTGCGAATGGCGGCACGCGTCAGCCGCCTGTACATCGACACGCTGCCCGGCAAGACCTGGCGCAAGCCGCTGGCGCGGCAAATCGGGCACCCGCGGCAAAGCACCACAATCGGCGGCGCCCGGGGCGCAAGTCCCTGTTCTGGAGGGACTTGAAACGGTTCCTCGGCAGGGTTTCGGTGGTCTGGAGCGTGAGCGTCGGCGGCTCCGGCGCCTCGTCGCGATGATGGTGGACGCATCGCGTGTACACTGGACCAACCGGTAGGCACGACGTCATGACGACGGCAACCCCGAGACGAGAACGTGAGGCACGGGCACGGGCGACGTACCAGGATGTGCTCGACGCGCCGCCCCACCGCGTGGCCGAGGTCGTCGATGGCGTGCTGTACACGAACCCCCGACCGGCGATGCCGCATGCATTGGCGTCCTCGGCGCTTGAGATCGACCTCGGCGCGGCGTTTCAGTTCGGCCGGGGCGGTCCCGGCGGCTGGTGGATCGTCGTCGAGCCCGAACTCCACCTCGGAGACGACATCCTCGTTCCCGACCTCGCTGGCTGGCGCCGCACGCGCATGCCAAGCTATCCCGAGACCGCGTACACCACACTCGCGCCGGACTGGGTCTGCGAGATCCTCTCGCCGTCGACCCGCAGGCTCGACCTTGAGGCCAAGCGCCCGGTGTACGCACGAGAGGGTGTACGCCACCTGTGGCTCGTCGACCCCGCCGAACGCACGCTCGAAGCGTTCGAGCTCACCGCAGGGGAGTGGTCGAGGATCGCGATTGCTGCCGACGACGAGCCGGTCCGGATCGCCCCGTTCGAAGCCGTGAGCTTCAGCCTCGACGACCTCTGGCCCTGACACCCGAGTCGCCCTGGGCCGCGTTCGGGGTGCGGCTACACGGCCACGATGTCGCCGGACTGGTAGCCGACCGAGGGCATGCTGTCCCAGCGCACCACCAGGTGTCAGCACCAAGAGACGCTGGCCGACCTGGAGCGACAGGCGATTGCCGACGCCGTCGAGCGGTCGGGCCACAACCTGACCCGCGCCGCGAGCGCCCTCGGCATCGACCGGACCACCCTGCACCGCAAGCTGAAGAAGCACGGCCTCCGCGACGCCCGGGCCTGACCGCCCCGCGTGCTGTCGGAACGGCGGCCCGATCCCTGCCCACCCGCCGGGTCGTCCTCCCCGCCACCCGACGACGGCATGGCCCTGGGTGCAGGGCCGGAGGCGCTGCGGATCCCGGCGCGCGTCGGAAGCACGGCCTCCGCGACGCCCGGGTCTGACCGCCCCCCGCGCACTGTCGGAACGGCGGCCCGACCCCCGCCCGCCCGCGGGGCTCCCTCGGCCACCCGACGACGGCACGGCCCCGGCGCAGGGGTGGAGGCGCTGCGGATGGCGGAGTGCGTCAGCCGCCTGGACATCGACACGCTGCCGGCAAGACTTGGCGCCAGCCGCGGGCGCGGCAAATCGCGGCACCCGCGGCAAAGCACCACAATCGGCGGCGCCCGGGGCGCAAGTCCCTGTTCTGGAGGGACTTGCAACGGATCCGGTCCGTTGCCGGGCAGTCGGACCGTCGCAGGTTGCGCCGGTCGCGGCGGCCACGCGGCGTCCGTCCCAGTGGGAGGTAAACACCTTGAAGACAGTCACTTAGGGCACATCGGCCGAAAGTGGAACGGTCTTTGCTTGACAAGAGGCTCGCTTACCGCCGCGGCGGGGCCGGGTCTGGCCCCCCCGCTGCACGGTCGTGAAGGAGCAACGATGCTGAAGCTGACTGAACTCGGCCTGACCACGTACCCTGGCCAGCCCGCTCGACCCAACTCGGGCAGACGATCGCAGGATGCCTCGCCCGTGCCGCGCCCGGCGTCCCCCCGCGACCGACGGCCCGCCACCCGGAGCAGGCGTCGGTGCCTGCCCCTGGCCGTCGCCGCCGTCGCGGCGAACGTGGCCTTCGGGGTCGAGCAGGCGACGGCGCAGGTATTGACCGTCGAGGACGCCTCGGCCACCGAGGGTGATGCGATCTCGTTCACGTTCAAGCTCGAGCTCGACGAAGTGCTGCCGGGCGGTGTGACGGTGTGGCCGACCATCAGCACAGGCACCACCACCAAGGCCGACCACCGCGACACCTTCACGGAAGCACAGGGGATCCACTTCGACGGCGTGACGTTGAGCGCCCAGGATACTCTCACGGTGGCGACGATCGAAGATCGCATAGCCGAGGGGGACGAGACGTTCACCGTCAGCTTGAGCCTGGAGACATCGGGGACAGTCACCGCCCCCGAGACGGTGACAGGGACGATCCTCGACGACGACACCGCGACGGTAACGATTGCCGACGCCTCGGCCGCCGAGGGCGACGGGATCTCGTTCACGGTGACGCTGGACACGGCCGTGCAGGGCGGTCTGACGGTGACGCCGAGCTTCACCGACGGCACGGCCACGAAGGGCACCGACTACACCGAGAACACGGCCGGGCTGAGTTTCACCGGCACCGCGGGCGAGACGCAGAGCTTCACGGTGGCGACGACCGAGGACACGGCCGAGGAGCCGGCCGAGACGTTCACCGTCGGCCTGAGCGTGTCGGAAACCCGGGCGACGGTGACGGCGACCGACACGGCGACGGGGACGATCACCGACAACTCCCCGCCGGTGATCAAGGGGCTGGGGAGGAAACCCCAGATCTCCCAGTACCGAGAGATGACGCCGATTCCTGTCGAGGTGACCGACCCGGACGGCGACACGGTGACCGTGACCGTGACTGGACTGCCGCCGGGGCTGTCGTACTCCGGCGGCGAGTTGCGGGGCACGCCGGGCGGAGACCGGCTGGAGTCCCACAGCGGGCTGGAGTACGACGTGACGATCACCGCCAACGACGGCGTAAACCCGGCCGTGACCGACGAGTGGACAATCGTTGTGATATGGCCGTGGTCGGAATTGACCATTGACGCCACGTCGGCCGACGAGGGCGACGGGCTCACGTTCACGGTGACGCTGGACATGGCCGTACCGGGCGGTTTCACGGTGACGCCGGGCTTCACCGACGGCACGGCGACGAAGGGCACCGACTACACCGAGAACACCGCCGCGCTCACCTTCGCCGGCACCGCTGGCGAGACGCAGACCTTCACCGTGGCGACGACGGAGGACACGGACGTCGAGTCGGACGAGACGTTCACGGTCGGCCTGACCGTGTCGGGAACCTCGACGACGGTGACGGCGAGCGACACGGCGACGGGGACGATCACCAACGACGACAACCCGGCATTGACCATCGCCGACGCCTCGGCCACCGAGGGCGACGGGATCACGTTCACGGTGACGCTGGACGCGGCCGTACCGGGCGGTCTGACGGTGACGCCGAGCTACACCGCCGGCACGGCGACGAAGGGCGCGGACTACACCGAGAACACCTCCGCGCTCACCTTCGCGGGCACGGCCGGCGAGGCGAAGACCTTCACGGTGGCGACGACCGAGGATGGGGCCGTCGAGCCGGACGAGACGTTCACGGTAGGCCTGACCGTCTCTGGGACCTCCGCGACGGTGACGGCCACCGACACGGCGGCGGGCACGATTCTCAACGACGACGAGAGGGCGAGGGGGACGACGGACGACGCCGCGGTGCTGACGGTCGCCGACGCCTCGGCCACCGAGGGCGTCGGGATCACGTTCACCGTCACGCTGGACAACGCGGTGTCCGGGGGGGTGAAGGTGACGCCGGGCTACACCGACGGCACGGCGACGAAGGGCGCGGACTACACCGAGAACGCGGCCGCGCTCACCTTCGCGGGCCGGGCCGGCGAGGCGCAGACCTTCACTGTGGCGACGACCGACGATGCCGCGGTCGAGCCGGACGAGACGTTCACGGTGAACCTGACGGTCTCGGGGACCTCGGCCGCCACGGTGACGGCGACCGACACGGCGACGGGGACGATCCTCGACGACGACGTGCCGGCGACGCCGGCGGTGACGATCGCCGACACCTCAGCCTCCGAGGGCGACGGGCTCACGTTCACGGTGACGCTCGACCGGGCGGTGGCGGGGGGCCTGACGGTGACGCCGAGCTACGCCGACGGCACCGCCACCCAGGGCGCCGACTACACCGCGAACACGAGGGGGCTCGCCTTCGAGGGCACGGCGGGCGAGGCGAAGACCTTCACGGTGGCGACGACCGAGGACAGCGACGAGGAGCCGGACGAGACGTTCACCGTCAGCCTGAGCGTGTCGGGCACCACGGCGACGGTGACGGCCACCGACACGGCGACGGGGACGATTGTCGACGACGACGTGCCGTCGACGCCGGCGGTGACGATCGCCGACACCTCGGCCGACGAGGGCGACGGGCTCACGTTCACGGTGACGCTCGACCGGGCGGTGGCGGGGGGCCTGACGGTGACGCCGAGCTTCACCGACGTCACCGCCACCAAGGGCGCCGACTACACCGAGAACACCGCCGGGATCAGGTTCGCGGGGACCGCCGGCGAGACGCAGAGCTTCACGGTGGCGACGACGGAGGACGCGGACGACGAGTCGGACGAGACGTTCACGGTAAGCCCTGACCGTCTCGGGGACCTCGGCGACGGTGACGGCGACCGACACCGCGACGGGGACGATCCTCGACGACGACACGGTGACGGTCGCCCCGCCGACGCTGAAGATCGGCCACGCCTCGGCCGCCGAGGGCGACGGGCTCACGTTCACGGTGACGCTCGACCGGGCGGTGGTGGGGGGCCTGACGGTGACGCCGGGCTTGACCGACGGAACGGCGACGAAGGGCGCGGACTACACCGAGACCTCGGCCGTGCTCACCTTCGCGGGCAGGGCCGGCGAGTCGCAGACCTTCACGGTGGCGACGATCGACGACGCCGCGGTCGAGCCGGACGAGACATTCACGGTGAGCCTGACCGTCTCGGGGACCTCGGCGATGGTGACCGACACCGACACGGCGACGGGCACGATCCTCGACGACGACGAGGCGCCGGCGGTGGAACCTGTCGGTGAGCCCGTCGAGCGTGAGCGAGGGTGACGGGTCGACGACGGTGACGGTGACGGCGGCGTTCTCGACGGATCGCACGTTCGCCGAGGACCGGACGGTGACGGTTTCGGTCGGGGGCGGCACGGCGACGTCGGGCACGGACTACGCGGCGGTATCGAGCTTCGACATCACCATCGCGGCCGGCGCGGCCCGCGGGACGGGAACGTTCAGGCTGCGGCCGATGCAGGACAAGGCAGTCGAGGGCGACGAGACCCTCGAGGTCACCGGCGGCGCGGATGAGCTGACGGTGAACGGGGCGGCGTTGACGCTGACCGACGACGACGCCGCGCCGGCGGTGGACCTGTCGGTGAGCCCGTCGAGCGTGAGCGAGGGTGACGGGTCGACGCCGGTGACGGTGACGGCGTCGTTCTCGACGGACCGTACGTTCACCGAGGACCGGACGGTGACGGTGTCGGTCGGTGGCGGCACGGGGACCTCGGGCACGGACTACGCGGCGGTATCGAGCTTCGACATCACCATCCCCGGGGATGCGAGCCGCGGGACGGGGACGTTCAGGCTGCGGCCGCTCCAGGACAAGTCGGTCGAAGGCGACGAGACCCTCGACGTCACCGCCAGCGCGGGAGAGCTGACGGTGAACGGGACGGCGTTGACGCTGACCGACGACGATGTCGCGCCGGCGGTGGACCTGTCGGTGGGCCCGTCGAGCGTGAGCGAGGAGGACGGGTCGACGCCGGTGACGGTGACGGCGACGTTCTCGACGGACAGTACGTTCACCGAGGACCGGACGGTGACCGTCTCCGTGGGGGGCGGCACGGCGACCTCGGGCACGGACTACGCGGCGGTAGCCGACTTCGACATCACCATCGCCGGGGGGGCGACCAGCGGGACCGGGACCTTCACGCTGACGCCGATCGGCGATGCCCTGGTCGAGGGCGACGAGACCCTCGAGGTCGCCGGCGTCGCGGGAGACCTCACGGTGAACGGGGCGGAGCTGACGCTGACCGACTCGACGCCGAGGCTGGGCGTGAGCGCGGCCCGCGCCGTCGAGGGCGAGACCATGGTGTTCACGGTGACCCTGCAATCGGTCGGCCCGCAGGCGGTGACCGTGCAGTATGAGACCGCCGACGGGACGGCCACGGCCGGCGCCGACTACACGTCGACCTCCGGGCAACTGGTGTTCACGGCGGACGAGACCGAGCAGCGGGTCAGCGTGCCGATCGCGGACGACGCCGAGGTCGAAGACAACGAGACGCTTACGCTCACGGTGCAGTTGGCGGATGCGTCGGGGTCGTCGGCGTCGGCGACGGGAACCATCCTGGAGAACGACGCGCTCACGATGTCGGTCACCGCACCCGATGTGCAGGAGGCCGAGGGGACGGCGACGTTCACGGGGTCGCTCTCGTCGGCGAGCCCGTACCGGCTGGTCGTCGAGTACGCGACGGCGGACGGGACGGCGACGGCGGGCGCGGACTACGTCGAGACCACCGGCCGACTGGTGTTCGCGCCGGGCGAGACGGAGAAGGCGGTCGTCGTGCCGGTGATGGACGACGACCTGGTCGAGGGTACGGAGACGCTGCTGCTGTCGATGACGGTCGTGCCGGTCGGGTCGCGCGCGTTCGGCTCGTCGGCTGGCGACGTCCCGCCGCTCCGCCTGACCGGGTCGGGCGCAACCGCCCAGGCGAGCCCCACCTCGCTGCAGGTGACGGGGACGATTCGCGATGACGAGCTGGCCCGGGCGCGGAGCGAGGGCACGAGCCCCACGCTGCATCTGCTGGCGCGCTCGATGGCGTCCGAGGCGGTGGCGGCGATCGGGGAACGCTTCGCCGCGACCGGCGGCGACACGCCGCGGGCGGGGCTGGGCGCGGCGCCGGTGCCGTCCGGCCAGGGCGCAGGGACCGCCTTCGCGGTGGCGTATCCGGCGGGAGTGGCGGGCGCCGGCGGCGCCGCTGCCTCACCGGGGTCCGGCCAGGGCGCGATGGCGTTGCACCAGCCGTCGGACCAGCCGTTCGCAGACCTGGGGTGGCTCGACAACGCCTACTTCTCGACGCCGCTGGGACAGGCAGACGAATCCGGGGGCTGGCAGGTCTGGGGCCGCGCGGGCACGGTGCGGAGCCGGCTGCAGTCTTCGACCGGGGGGCAGGCGCGCGGCGACGTGTTCTCGACCCACGTGGGGGTGGACACGCGGCTGGGCGGCTCGGCGCTGCTGGGGGCGTCGGTGTCGCACACGGTGGGCCTGCTCGGCTACACGGCCCCGAGCTCGGCGGCCCGGGGCGCATTGCCGGGCGAGGGAGACGGCAGCGTGACGAGCGTGCAGCCGTATGCGCACTGGGCGCCGCGCGACGGCCTGACGTTGTGGGGCATGGGCGGCGGCGGCCGGGGGTCGCTGACCCTGGCCGACTCGGCCGGGACGGTGGAGACCCCGCTGGGGTTCCGGCTGTTCGCGGGCGGCGCGCGGCAGGCGCTGACCACCAACCTGGCGCTGAAGGCGGACGCCTTCCACGCGACGCTACGGTCGGCGGAGCAGGCCGACCTGGCGGCGGCGACGGGGACGGCGATACGGGGCCGGATGCTGGCCGAGGGTCAGACCGACTGGGCGTTGTCCGAGTCGTCGAGCCTGAATCCCCGTCTTGAGGCCGGCCTGCGCTGGGACGGCGGCACCGACGTCGAGGGCATGGGCGCGGAGATGGGGGTCGGCCTGGCGTACGTGAACCGTCGGCTGAACCTGGGTCTGGAGACGCAGGGACGGTATCTGGTGGCGCATCAGGCGGACGGCTTCGAGGAGTGGGGCGCGGGCCTGTCGCTACGGGTCGGACCGGGTATCGAACGGCCGGGTCCGTGGCTGGCCCTGAACCCGGAATGGGGCGCGTCGGACAGCCGGGTGAACGCGCTGTGGGACCCGGGGGCGGCGCCGGAGCTGCATCGCGGGGCCGGGGGCGCGCCGGGGGCGGCGCCGGACCGCGTCGCGGCCACGGCGGGGTACCGGTTGAGCGATGCCGGCGGCGTGTCGGTCGAGGCGGCGCGCGAGACGCGCCCCGGCGACGGCGGGGGCGTCGCGGTGCGCGTGGCGGGGAACCTGAGCTGGGGCGGCGGCGCCGATGGCGGGCTGGG
>JAJEFC010000044.1 GCA_022820675.1 Vicinamibacteria bacterium
GGAGCCCGATCTCAGCCGCGACGTGGTCATCTCGCAGCGCGACGTCCGCCGGGCGTCGACGACCTACCTGCGGCGGGGCGAGCGGGTCAGCCTGCGCGACCTCGTGCACCTCGCGCTGGTGGCGTCCGACAACGTGGCCGCCCGCGTGCTCGCGCGGGCGTCGCGGTGGGGGACGAAGCGCTTCATCAGCCGCATGAACGCGATGGCGGCGGAGCTGGGACTCGAGCAGACGCGGTTCACGGACCCGTCGGGGCTGCACGAGGGCAACGTGTCGTCCGCCCACGACGTGTCCCGGCTGATCGCGGCGGCCGGCAGCCACCCCGAGATCGCCCGCATCATCCGCAAGCGCTCCCACCGCATCAGCACCAGCCGTCAGAGCCGCGTCGTCCGGAACACCAACCGCCTGCTCGACAGCCGGTCCGACGTGATGGGGGGCAAAACCGGCTACATCAACGAGGCGGGCTACTGCCTGGCGACGCTGATCAGGGTCGGCGACCGCGCGGTCTCGGTGGTCGTGCTGGGGGCCCGATCCAACGCCGGCCGCTTCCGCGAGACGGGGCGGCTGGTGGACTGGCTGACGCGCCGCGGCCGCGTGCTGCTCGCCCCCGCCGCCGACTGATGCCCCGCCGGCCCTTCCGACGTTGCTCCAGCCCGTGGCAGAGCCGCACGTTCCGATGCCGCCGCGGCCCGACGTAGTGTCCTGCATCGTGGCGCGGGTTTCCGCGCCGCGTGCCCAGAGCCGCGGACCCGCCGGACTTCACCGCCGCCGAACGGGACGGCGTCTCCCTCCGAGAGGTGCTTCAGCATGCATAACGTCATCATCATCGGTTCCGGACCGGCCGGGCTGACCGCCGCGCTGTACGCGGCGCGGGCCAACCTGAAGCCGCTGGTCATCGAAGGGCTCGAGTCGGGCGGGCAGTTGATGCTCACCACCGCGGTCGAGAACTTCCCGGGGTTTCGCGACGGCATCATGGGGCCCGAGCTCATGGCCGAGATGCGGGCGCAGGCCGAGCGGTTCGGGGCCGAGATCGTGGCCGGCGACGTCACCGCGGTCGAGCTCGCCGCGCCGCCGTTCGTCGTCCGGGTGGGGGAGCAGGCGCACGAGACCCGGTCGCTCATCATCTCGACCGGCGCCTCGGCCCGCCTGCTCGGGCTCCCGTCCGAGCGCGCCCTGATGGGGCACGGCGTGTCGACCTGCGCGACCTGCGACGGCTACTTCTTCCGCGGCAAACCCATCGCGGTGGTCGGGGGCGGCGACTCGGCCATGGAGGAGGCGATCTTCCTCACCAAGTTCGCCTCCCAGGTCACCGTCCTCCACCGGCGGGACCGGCTTCGCGCGTCGAAGATCATGCAGGACAAGGCGTTCGCCAATCCCAAGATCGCGTTCGAGTGGAACGCCGAGCTGGTGGAGGTGAAGGACGTCGACGAGGGCGTGGTGACCGGCGCCGTCGTGCGGAACCGCGAGACCGGCGCGACCAGGGAGCTCGCCGTCGACGGGGTCTTCATCGCCATCGGACATACGCCCAACACCGGCCTCTTCGAGGGGCAGATCGAGCTGGACGCCAACGGCTACATCGTGGCGGGAAACGGCACGCGGACCAGCGTTCCCGGCGTGTTCGCCTGCGGCGACGTGCAGGACCACGTCTACCGGCAGGCGATCACCGCGGCCGGCACCGGCTGCATGGCCGCCATCGACGCCGAGCGCTATCTCGAGTCGCACCAGGAGTCTGCGCCGTAGAACGGTCCTGGCAGGGTTGGTTGGGGCGCCAACCGGAGCCGAAGGCGACGATTGGCGGGCTGGCGCGGGCGCGCGGCGAGCCCGTCGGTGTCGCGATGCCGCCGCCGGACGGGATGCCACGTCCGCGCCTCGCTGCAGGGCGCGAGTCTGCGACCGCTCGAGCTCTCCGTCAGTCTATCCACCCGCCCCCGAGCACCGTGTCACCGTCGTAGAACACCACCGCCTGGCCCGGGGCGACCGCGCGCTGGGGCTCGTCGAAGGCCACGCCGACGCGGTCGCCGGGCAGGGGCTCGACCCGCGCCGGCGCGTCGGGGTGGCGGTGCCGGATGCGGGCGGTGACGCGGGCGTCTCGACCCGGGGGCGAGCCCGCGATCCAGTTGACCGACGAGGCGGTGAGGGCGGTGCGATTCAGCGCTTCCCGCGGGCCGACGGTCACCGCGTTCGCGGCCGCGTCGATGCCCAGGACGTACAGGGGCACGCTGGTCGACAGCTTCAGGCCCTTTCGCTGGCCGACGGTATAGCGGTGCACGCCGTCGTGGCGGCCGACCTCCCGCCCCTGCCGGTCGCGGATCGGTCCCGGCCTCGCCACCGCCGGCGCGCGCGCCTCCACGGCTCCCGCGGTGTCGCCGTCCGGGACGAAGCACAGCTCCTGGCTGTCGGGCTTGTCGGCCACCGGCAGTCCCGCGCGCCGGGCCAGGTCGCGCACCTCGTCCTTGCGCAGGTGGCCGACCGGGAACCGCGCCCGCCCGAGCTGGTCCTGGGTGAGGGTGAAGAGGAAGTAGGACTGGTCCTTGGCCGCGTCGAGCCCGCGATGCAGCCTGTGGGGCCGGTCCGGCGCCGCCGCCGTGCGCCGCGCGTAGTGGCCGGTGGCGACGCAGTCGGCGCCGAGGGCCTCGGCCCGCTCCAGCAGGTGGGCGAACTTCAGGTCGCCGTTGCACTGGACGCAGGGTATCGGGGTGCGGCCGGCCGCGTACTCGCGCACGAACACCGAGACGACCGCGGCCTCGAACTGCCGTTCGAAGTTCATGACGTAGTGCGGGATGCCGAGAACGGCGGCGGTGCGGCGCGCGTCGTGCAGGTCGTCGAGCGAGCAGCAGCCGCCGAAGCGCGCGACGCCCTGCTGCTGGTCGTAGAGCTGCATGGAGAGGCCGATGACCTCGTGCCCCGCCTCGACGAGCTGCAGGGCGGCGACCGAGGAGTCGACCCCGCCGGACATCGCGGCCACGATCCGCATGGTCAGCGTCCCGCGGCCGCGGCGCCGCGGCCGGTCAGCGCCCGCAGCCGATCGACGAGGCCGGGCAGGACCTCGACCACCCGGTCCACCTCGGCCGCGGTGTTGCCGAGCCCGAGGCTGAAGCGGATCGAGCTCTGGGTGCGGTGGGGGGACAACCCCATCGCCCGCAGCACGTGGGATGGCTCGAGGGTCCCGGACGAGCAGGCGGACCCCGTGGAGACGGCGATGCCCTCGAGATCGAGGGCGATCAGCAGGGACTCGGCCTCGACCCCGTGGAAGCTGATGTTCGAGGTGTTCCCGACGCGGCGGCTCGTCCCGCCGTTGACGGCGGTGCCGGGCACTCCGGCGAGGATGCCGGCCTCGAGCCGGTTCCGCAGCGCGGTCACGTCGTCCGCCCCCTTCCCCCGCGCCTCGAGCAGCCGCCGCGCGGCCGCCCCGAGGCCGACGATGGCCGGCAGGTTCTCGGTGCCGGCCCGCCGGTTGCGCTCCTGGCGGCCGCCCGTCAACTGCGCGTGCAGCCGCGTGCCGCGGCGGATCCAGAGGGCCCCGGCTCCCTTCGGGCCGTTGAACTTGTGGCCCGACAGCGACAGCAGGTCGACGCCCAGCTCGCGAACGTCGACGGGGATCTTGCCCACCGACTGGACGGCGTCGGTGTGCACGAGGGCCCCGCGGTCGCGGGCCAGCGCCGCGAGCTCGGCAACGGGCTGAATCGTGCCGATCTCGTTGTTGGCGTGCATGACGGAGACGAGCGCCGTCTCGTCGGTCAGCGCCTCGGCGAGCCGGTCGGCGGTGATCATCCCGCGCTCGTCGACCCTCACCAGGGTGGTGGGCCGGTCCTCTCCGTCGAGCGCCTTGAGCGTGCGCAGGACCGCCTCGTGCTCGATCGCGCCGGCGACGAGATGACGGCGGCCGGGGGCGGCCGCCTCGGCGACGCCGCGGATGGCGAGGTTGTCCGACTCGGAGCCGCCGGACGTGAAGACGATCTCGGTGGGCTCGGCGCCGATCAGGCGGGCCACCGCGGACCTGGCCTCGTCGAGGGCGGTCTTGGCCTCCTGCCCGTAGGCATGCACGCTGGACGGGTTGCCGAAGACGGTGCGCAGGGCGCTCGTCATCGCGTCCGCCACCGCCGGGGCCACCGGCGTCGTCGCGTTGTGGTCGAGGTAGATCCGGGTCACCGTATCCAGTCTACCAGCGTCCGGGGAGACCGTGGCGGCCGCGAGCTCCGGAAGCCTCCCCGGCGGTCCGCCCGCGGCGCGCCGGCTGCACCGGCTGGCGCGCCCCCCGCCGCGGTCGGGCGCGCCCAGGCCTCCGGGACCACCGCGGGCGGTCGGAGGGGCCTGCATCCGCCGATAGACGGAAGTGTCTCCGCGGCGCGGCCCGGTGGACACTCCGCGAGCCCTCGTCGTACCATGAAATGGCGGAAGGCCCCTCGCCGGAGGCCGCCTGAACGGAGAGCAGTCATGTGGAAGCGGGAAGAACCAGTTCAGCCGGTGACCCCTCCGGTGGTCGGCGCGATCGGCTCGGCGCCTGCCGACGAGGCGCGCAGCGCGAGCCCGACCGTGATCATCGGCAAGTCGATCGTCGTCAAGGGCGAGCTGCGCGGGAGCGAGGACCTGACCATCGAGGGACAGGTGGAGGGCAAGATCGCGCTGAAGCAGCATGTCCTGACCATCGGGGCCCACGGACGCATCCGGGCGCAGGTGTTCGCGAAGGCGGTCGTCGTCCTCGGCGAGGTCGTCGGCAACATCGAGGCGACGGAGAAGGTCGCGATTCGCAGCGAAGGGGCGGTCGAAGGCGACATCAAGGCCCCGCGCGTCGCCATCGCCGAGGGCGCGAAGTTCCGCGGCGGCATCGACATGCAGCAGGGGCAGCCCGGGAACCGGAGCCGGAGCGAGGCGAAGCCGGAGGCCCGCCGCCCGGCGCCGGCCGTGAAGGCGAAGAGCGCATAGGCGTCGGCGCCGGGGAACGGCGCGGACTCCTGGAGGGTTGGTCGGGCGCGCGCAGCGGAGCCGAAGGCGACGATGGGCGGACCAGGAGTCTGCGCCGTAGAACGGTGCAGACTCCTGGCAGGATTGGTTGGGCGGTGGGCGGAGCCGCAGGCGACGCTCTCCGGGCCAGGCGCGCGTCCGGCGGGACCGGCAGATGGCTCGTCCAGTCGTCGCGCTGTTGAGCGACTTCGGCACCCGCGATCACTACGCGGGCACGATGCGGGGCGTCATGCTGGGCATCTGCCCCGACGCCACTCTCGTGGACGTGACCCACGACATTCCGCCCCACGACATCCACGCCGCGTCACTGGAGCTGGCCGCCGCCCGTCCTTACTTTCCGGGCGGCACCGTGTTCCTCGTCGTGGTCGACCCCGGCGTCGGCTCCTCCCGGCGGGGGCTCGCGGCCGATGCCGGCGCCCATCGGTTCGTCGCTCCCGACAACGGCGTTCTCACCCATGTCTTCGAGCAGACCCCGCCCCGGCAGGTGGTGGAGCTGACCGAGCGCCGGTACGCGCGGCCGACCATCAGTCGCACGTTCGAGGGGCGCGACCGCTTCGCGCCCGCCGCCGCGTGGCTGGCGCGGGGCATTCGGTTGTCCGCGCTCGGTCGGCCCCTCCGCGAGCCCGTCAGGCTGGATCTGCCCCCCCTCGAAGTACAGGAGAGGTCGATTGCCGGCCGTGTCGTGTGCGTCGACCGGTTCGGCAACGCCGTCACCAACGTCGACCGCGGGCGCTTCGAGCGGCTGGCCGCGGCCGGGGGCGTCGACATCGAGGTCGGGGGGTGCGCCGTCGGGCGGCTGGTGGAGACCTACGCCGACATCGGGTCCGGCGAGGTGTGTGCGCTGTTCGGCAGCACCGATCACCTGGAGTTCGCCGCCAACGCGGCCAGCGCGAGCGAGCGCCTCGACCTGAAGGTGGGCGCGACCGTCCGGATCACCACGCAGTGAGCGGCGCCGGCCCGGGCCGGCGCCCCGCCCCATGAGGAGAAGCACGAGCGCATGAGTGACAGCAGCCGGGCCGGCGCGGGCGCCGACATCACATCCGCATTGCTCGAGGTCGTCGAGCGGGCCGCGGTGGCCTGCGCGCACACGATGGGCCAGGGAGATCGCCACCGGTCCGACCAGGTCGCGGTCGAGTCGATGCGCGCGACCCTGGATCGGGTGCCCATCGACGGCCGGGTGGTCATCGGCGAGGGCGAGCGGGACGAGGCGCCGATGCTCTACATCGGCGAGCTGGTGGGGACCGCGCATGCGGCGTCGGCGAACGGCGGCGGGGGGCTGCCGCAGGTCGACATCGCCGTCGATCCCCTCGAGGGCACCAATCTGTGCGCGACCGGGGCGTCGAACGCGATCGCGGTGCTGGCGGTGTCCGAGCGCGGCGGGCTGCTCCACGCGCCGGACATCTACATGGAGAAGCTCGTCGTCGGGCCGAGCTCCAAGCACGCGGTCTATCTGGATGCGCCCGTGCGGGACAACCTGCGCGCCATCGCGCGGTGCCTGGACCGCAAGGTGGAGGACCTCGTCGTGATCGTCCTCGACCGGCCGCGCCACCGGCAGCTCATCGCGGACATCCGGGAGGCCGGCGCCCGCATCCGCCTGATCGGCGACGGCGACCTGTCGGCGGGCATCTCCGCCGCGGTCCGGGGCAGCGGCGTGCACGCGGTCATGGGGACGGGCGGGGCGCCGGAGGGCGTGCTGGTCGCGGCCGCGATGCGCTGCCTCAACGGCGAGATTCTCGCGCGGCTGGTGGTCGACACGCCGGAGAAGGAAGAGCGCTGCCGGTCGATGGGGATCGCCGACATGGACCGCGTGTACCGGGCCGCCGATCTGGCGTGCGGGCGCCGCATCGTCTTCGCGGCCACCGGGGTCACCGACGGCACCCTCATGAAGGGGGTCCGCTTCTTCGGCGACGGCTCGCGGACCAACTCCCTCGTCATGCAGACCAGCCCCCAGCGCATCCAGTTCGTGGACACCATCCACCTGACCGGCGACTCCGACATGGTGGTGCACTTCTGACCGGGCGGGGCAACGGTCGGGGCGCGGCGTCGCCGGTCCCGGCGGAGGCATCGCGGAGCTCGGACCTCTGCGGCGGCGCCACCTTGCGGTCGCGTCGGAGGTCCGGCCGGCGCCGCGCTCCCGGGTCGCGGGTCCGCAGGTGGCGGAGGGTTCAGTCGTTCGACTCGGGGCGTCCCTTGTGCTTGCGGTCGCGGAAGAGCTGCTTGGACTTGTCCGGGTGGGGGCCGCCGCGCTGGCGCGGCAGGGGGACGCGAGGTCGGGACGCGCGCTTGGGAGGACGGGGAGGCTTGGCCGGCACGATGACCCTCTGTCCGATCGATTATGCGCCATGCGGGTCGGCGCCGACAACGGGCCGGCGTCGCCGGGAGGCCGCGCGATGAGCCCCCGGGTCCTGCGCCTCGACGATGCCGCGCCCGACGAGGCCCTTCGGCCTGCCGCCGACGCGCTGATGGCCGGCGGCATCGTGGCCTATCCCACCGACACGCTGTACGGGCTCGGCGTCGACCCGACGCAGGGTCCCGCCGTCGATGCGTTGTGCCGGCTGAAGACGAGGTCGGCGCACGCCGGCATTCCCCTCATCGCGTCCACGCCGGCGCAGGTCGAGACGGCGGTGGGCGACCTGCCGCGGCTGGGCCGTCGCCTGGCGGACCGGTTCTTGCCCGGCCCGCTGACCCTCGTCTTCGAGCCGCAGGCCGCGTTCGCGGCCGGCGTGTGCGCGGCGGACGGCTCGGTGGCGATACGGGTGCCCGCGGCCCCCGCCGCCCGACGGCTCGCGGCCCTGTGCGGCGGACCGATCACGGCGACCAGCGCGAACCGGGCCGGCCG
>JAJEFC010000323.1 GCA_022820675.1 Vicinamibacteria bacterium
CGTCAGCACGCGGCTCGCTGCCTTGCTGGGCGGCGCTCCGGCCGCGGTCGTCGGCCTCGGGATCACCATCGGCGACGCGCCGTACACCGTCGCCGGCGTGATGCCCGCCGCGTTCACCTTCCCGACGCCGGCCGTCGACGTCTGGGTTCCCGTGCCGGCGGCCCCGCCGGGCGGAACCTCCTTCGACGTGGTCGGACGACTGACGTCCGGCGCCACTGTCGAGCAGGCCCTCGACGACGCGGCCCGGGTCGTCCGCGACGTGCACGGCGACGACTGGCGCGCGGCCGTGACCCCGCTCGAGGCGGTTCTCCTCGATGCCGTCCGGCCGGCCCTGACGGCCGCCCTCGCGGCGGCGATGCTGGTGCTCCTGGCCGCCTGCGCGAACGCGACGACGCTGCTCGTCGGCCGGTCCATGGCGCGCCGCCGGGAGCTCGCAGTCCGGCTCGCCCTCGGCGTCGGCTTCCGGCGCCTGTACTGGGCGACTTTCGCGGAGGGGCTGGTCGTCGCGGCCGCCGGTCTGGCCGCAGGCTCTTTCCTGGCCTGGGCCGCGGTGCGTCTGTTCGCGACGAGCGCCGCCGCGGTGCTCCCGCGCGCGGCCGAGATCGGGTTCGATCACCCGATGCCGCTGGCCGCGGCGGCGTCGTCCCTCGTCGCGGCCGCGGCCTGCGGCGCCGCGTCCACCGCGGGGATGCCTCGCGGCGAACGGCTGGGTCCTTCCGGGGGCGCGGGCCCCGCCGCGACGCCGACGGCGCGGCGTCTCCGGGCGACGCTCGTCGTGGCGCAGGTGTCGACGGCGGTCGTGCTGCTGGCCGGCGCGGGGCTTCTCGCCCGCAGCATGGACGCGCTGCTCGCCGAGGACGGCGGCTTCGATGCCTCGCGCGTGCTCGTCGCCAAGCTGATGCTCGGCGACTCGCGTTTCGCCGACGACGGCGCGTCGGCGGGGTTCGTCGACCGGCTGCTCGCCGAGGTGAGGAGACTGCCCGGCGTCGACGCGGCGGGGCTCGGCAGCCTGCTGCCCCCGACCGACGCGCCCACGACGATCAACCTCCGGTTCCGGAGCGATACGCGGGACGACACCTTGTCGATGTCGTTCGGCGCGGTGACGCCGGGCTTCTTCGAGGCGCTGGGGACGCCGCTGCACGCCGGCCGCCGTTTCGACGCGGCGGACGAGCGTGCCGAGACGCCGGACGTCGTCGTGAGCGCGTCGACGGCGCGGTTCCTGTACCCGGACGCGGACGCCGTCGGCCGCGGCCCGCGGTTCGCGCTCGAGCGTTTCGGCATCGTCCGCGAGACGACGGTGCAGGGCGTGGTCGCCGACATGAAGTACGCGGGACTCGAGGCGGGCCCCGCCGCGTCGATCTACGTCCCCTGGCGGCACCGGCCGATGGGGCTGGCCCACCTGGTGGTGCGTACCGCCGGCGACCCGTCGGGGCTCCTCTCGGCCGTGCGCGACCTGATCCTGTCGCTGAACCCGGGCCTGCCGGTTCCCGAGGTGCGTACGCTGGACGATCACGTCGCGGACTCGATCGCCGGCCGACGACTCCAACTGGTGCCCGCCGCGGCCCTCGCGGGTCTTGCGCTGCTGGTCGCAATGGTGGGGATGTTCGGCGCCCTCACGCGCGCGGTGACGGAGCGGCGGCGCGAGCTGGCTATCCGCGCGGCGATCGGGGCGTCGCCCGCCCGCTTGGTCCGACTGGTCATGCGCGGCAGCCTGGCCGTCGGCACCGTCGGCGTGGCCGTCGGCCTCGCCGCCGCCGCGGGCGTCGGCCGAGGCTTGTCGAGCCTCCTGTACGGCGTCGGCCCCTACGACGCGGCGACCTTCGCCGCGGTGGCGGCGTCGGTCCTCGCCGCGACGTCGGTCGCCTCGCTCCTGCCGGCCCGCCGCGCGGCCCGCGTCGATCCCCTGATCGCGTTGAAGGGCGACTGAGTCCCGAAGAGCGTCGGGCGAGCGTGCTACGCTGGCCGCGCATGAGTGACGAGCATCACGCCACCGGGGCGGGCGCCGCCCTCGGCATGGTCTTCGGCATCGTCATCGGCGCGGCGACCGACAACGTGGGGGCATGGCTCGCGATCGGGCTGGCCCTTGGGGCGGCGTTCGGCGCGGCGTTCGAGGGTCGCGGTCCCCGGTCCGGCGGGTCCGACCGGTAGGGGGCTGGCGGTGGAACGGCGCCGCCTCCGGAGGCGCCGCACACTCCCTGGCGGGTTGGTTGCGCGCCCAGCGGAGCCGAAGGCGACGATTGGCGGGTCAGGATCGCGCCGGCGTTCGGTCCACCCGCATTCAGGTCCCGGAGAGCAGTCCGTCTTCATCGGATGTTCCGGCCCTGGTCAGCCGGCCGGTGTCGGGAGGCGGCTCCGACCGTCGGCATCGGCAAGTGGACGGTAGGCCCGCCGAGCTGTTCCGGCGAGCCCGCGTCGGGACCGCACGACTGATCTCCTGACAGGTTCTGACACACCCCTCCTCTATCCTGCCGTTTGTCCACCCGACACAGGACATGCGGCGGCCGCCCTGATCCCGGGCGCGGTCCCGCGGAAGCTGCACACGAAGGAGGAGGAGCCCATGGACAAGAGCACGGCAGGTGCGTTCGTCGATCTGGAGCGGGCCGCCATCGGACGGCCCGTCACGCGTCTCGGCGTCTCGTTCTTCCCCGTCTACCTGATGGACAACCCCCTGCCGGCCATCGCCACCGGCCCGAAGTCGGGGCGGGTCATCGAGGAGCTGCCCGACGCGTCGGTGCCGACCCTGACCGCGGCCAACCCCACCGACCGGCCGATCCTGCTCGTCGAGGGCGAGCAGTTCCTCGGGGGCGACCAGAACCGCACCCTCAACGTCAGCGTGCTGGTGCCGGCCGCCGCCACCCTGAAGATCCCGGTGTCGTGCCTCGAGGCGGGCCGCTGGGGCCGCCGCCGGGACTTCGCGGCCGGCTCCACCTACACGCACCGCCGGGTGCGTCGCGCCAAGAACGCGGCGGTCGCCCGCCAGGCGGCGACGGCGGAGGCGAGGCGGGGAGATCAGAACGCGGTGTGGGGCTCCATCGACGCGGAGCTCGACGACCTCGGGGTACCCGCGCCGACGCGGGCCATGGCCGCGGCCGACGGCGTCTACGAGCGCGAGCCCGACCGGCAGGCGGCGGCCGACGAGCTCGGCGCCCTCGGCCCCCTGCCCGGCCAGTGCGGCGTCGTCGTCACCCACGGCCCGCGCGTGGTCGCCACCGAGGTCTTCGGGGCCCCCGAGCTGCTCCGGCCCCACTGGGGGGCGCTGGTGCGCGCCTATCTGCTCGAGCGGCCCACCGCCGCCGGACGGCCCTCGGCCAGCCGCGTCCTCCGCAAGCTCGGCCGCGTCAGCAAGGCCGCGTGCCGCGAGACGCCCGGCCTGGGGCTCGGGGTCGAGCGGCACCTCAGCGGTCCCAAGGCGGTCGGGCAGGCCCTCACCCTCGACGGTGGGGTCGTTCACGCCAGCGTGTTGAGCGCGTGACCGCATCCGGCGCCACGAGGCCATGGGCGTTTACCCCTCGGCACCCCGGTGGTCCCAAGGCGGTCTGTCAGGCCCTCACCCTCGACGGTGGTCGTTCAGGCCAGTGTGCTTGAGCGCGTGACGGCATCCGGCGCCGTGAGGCCATAAGCGTTTACCCCTCGGCACCTCGGGTGGCCCCAAGGCGGTCGATCAGGCCCTTACCCTCGACGGTGGGGTCGTTCACGCCAGCGCGTTGGGCGCATGACCGCATCCGGCGCCGTGAGGCCACGGGCGTTCACGCGCGGCTTGGCGATTCCGACCGGGCCGACCGGGGCACCTCGCTCATGAGGCTGATATAGTTTCCGTCCGGGTCGCGGAACCCCGCCATCCAGAGCTCGTGGTCGGCGTCCCGGTGAACCACGTGAGCGTCGGCCTCGAACTCGACGCCCCGCCCGCGCAGCGTGTCGACGGCCCGCTCGATGTCGGCGACCCGGTAGTACAGCGCCGGGTTCGACCGGAACGCGTCGGTCTCGGGCTTGCCGAGATAGAGGCGCACGCTCCCGCACATGAAGAACGCCATCGGCTGGCCCGGCACCTCGAAGAGGAACCGCATGCCGAGGACGTCCCGATAGAACGCGACGGCACGTGCGACGTCGCCGACGCTGATGTGGATCTGCCCGATGTCGTCGAGGCCGAACGGGTTACTCGTCATGGTTCGTCGCTCCGTCGCTGACTGCACGGCGAGGGAAGTTAGTTAACATGGTTAACTGAATTCTCCGCCGCCGGACCCCAGATGTCAAGCCTGCCGATCCCGGCCGGACTGCCCGACACGGACCGCGTCCGCGTCGCCAACCGGCTGCACTCGATCTCGATTCGTCTCCTGCGCCGGGCGCGCACCGTGGACCGCGAAACGGGGCTCGGCCCGGAACGGCTCTCGCTGCTGTCGGTGCTCGTGTTCGCCGGTCCCCAGACGATGAGCGATCTCGCGCGGACGGAGATGGTGTCGCGGCCGGCGATCACCCGCATCGTGAAGTCGCTCGAGGCGTTCCGGCTCGTCGACCGCGAGACCGACCGCGTCGACCGACGCCGCGTGCGGCTGCGCGCGACGGCCAAGGGGCGGCGTCTGCTGGAACGCGGGCGGGCGCGCCGGGTGGCGTACATCGCCGCCGACCTCGGAGGGCTGTCGAAGCAGGAGCTGGCGACGCTGCTCAGCGCGACCGAGATCCTGGCGGAGCGCGAGGGACGAGCCCCGCCCCCTCGCGGCAGCGCCTCCGGCCCGCGGGCGGCTAGCGGGTCATCACGGTCTTGAAGCGCCGGACGAGGAGCGCGATCAGTAGCGACTGGTAGGTCGGGCCCGCGAGGAAGTGGAGCCAGACGAGCCCCGCCCTCTCGAAGCAGTGTCACCGGCGGGCGGACAGACAGCTAGCGGGTCATCACGGTCTTGAAGCGCCGGACGAGGAGCGCGATCAGCAGCGACTGGTAGGCGAGGCCGGCGAGGAAGTGGAGCCACACCCGCGGCTCGCCCGCCTCGATCATCCAGAACACCTTGAGGGGCCAGTAGAGCGGGTCGAGGCCGAACGCCACCTGCCACGGCGAGGCGACGAACCACGCGACGACCGGCGGCCACGACAGGACGCCGACGCCCTTCAGCAGCGCGAAGCCCTGCACCTTGTTCGAGGCGAACGCGGCCGCGAACAGCGCGAAGAGCGGCGCGGTGGGCGCGGCCTGGGCGGCGGCGGCGAAGGTGGCGACCACGCCCATCGTCGCGAGGTCCGAGATGGCGATGGACGCCATCATCACCGGCACGCTGACGACCATGGGGACGGCGATGCGGTAGGCGAGATACCCCTCCACCGTGAGCGGCGTGACCTGGAGGGCGGTGAGGGTGCGGTCGTCCCGCTGATCGAGCAGCAGGAACCCGACCACCGCGCCCACCAGCGCCGGGGTGATCAGCACGAGGAAGCTCGCCAGCAGCGGGTAGTGCGGCGCGAGGTCGAATCCGTAACGCTCGTCGAGCCAGGAACGGAGGACGGGGACGCCCCACCGGAAGGCGAGCGCATACGCGATGGGCGCGGCGACGAGCCAGCGCAGCATGCTGTCCCGCGCGATGCTCCTGGCGTCGATCGGGCCGAGGGCCCGGACCACCGCGGCCGCCGTCGGCATCAGCGCCCTCCCTCGCGCGCGGCGATGAAGCGGTCGGACGCCCGGCGGGTGGCGCCCGGCGGCGATCCGGCCCGGGCGGCGGACATCGGCATCAGCGCACTGCCCGCCGTCGGTATCAGCCCTCCCTCGCGCGCAACCATGTAGCGGTCGAACGTCCGGCGGGCGGCGCCCGGCGGCGATCCGGTCCGGGCAGCGGACATCGGTATCGGCGCACTGGCCGCCGTCGGTATCAGCCCTCCCTCGCGCGCAACCATGTAGCGGTCGAACGCCCGTCGGGCGGCGCCCGGCGGCGATCCGGCCCGGGCGGCGGACATCGGCATCAGCGCCCTCCCTCGCGCGCGACGATGAACCGGTCGAACGTCCGCCGGGCCGCGATCAGCAGCAGCCCGGCCCAGACGGCGGCGTAGAGCACGCCGTACGCCCACTGCCACGGCGGCATCGGGCGGAACGCCCCCGCCAGCAGCACGAGCGGCGCCGTGAAGGGGTGGAGGTAGAGCAGCCGGGTGTCCCACAGGCCGAAGTAGTGCAGCATCGGGAGGGAGAGGATCGCCGTGAAGAGGACCGAGGGGAACATGTACTCGTTGATCGACCGGTAGCGGGCGATGAGCAGGAAGCCGACCAGGGTGTAGAGGACCGCGGCCAGCACGATGCCCGCGACCAGCGGGACGCCCGCGAAGCCGCCGCCGTACGCCGACCAGACGATGACGACCTGCTCGACGAGCGACAGCGCGGTCAGCGTCGCCGTCTTCGACGCGAGGTACTCCCAGTCGGCGAGCGGCGTCACCACCTGGGCCTCCAGCGTCCCCTCGCCCTTCTCCAGGAGGACGAGGCCGGCGATGAAGTAGAAGTTCACCATCACCAGGTTCCCGAACACCACCGCGGGCAGCACGGTGCCCCAGTCGATGGCGGGGAGTCGGGTGAGGAGGATGAACCAGCACGCCAGCACGAAGGCCACCGCGTAGTAGAAGCCGTTCCGCAGTTGCAGGCGGAGGTCGAGGCGGACGGTCGCGGCCAGCCTGTGCATCGGCTCACTGCAGGGTGTGGCCGGTGACGCGGAGGAAGACGTCCTCGAGGGTGGCTTCCTGGGTGTGCACCGTGCGGACCGTCGCCTCGCGCAGCAGAGTGATGAAGTCGGCGTCGTCGCCGAGGCCGTCGAGGGGAAACTCGCGCCGCCCGGGGCTGCCGTCGAGGTCGTACTCCACCGCCACCGTCCGGGCGCCGTGGGCCAGCTTCAGGTCGCGCGGCGAGTCGACGACCCGTATCTCCCCGTCGACGATGAACGCCACGCGGTCGCACAGCTCGTCGGCCACCGTCATGTCATGCGTGGTGAGGAACACGGTGCGGCCGGCCTGCTTCAGCTCCCGGACGAGGCGCCTGACGCCCCGTCCGCTCGCGGGGTCGAGCCCCACCGTCGGCTCGTCGAGGAAGATCAGTTGCGGGTCGTTCAGCAGCGCGCGCGCCACCCCGAGCCGCGTCTTCATCCCCTTGGAGTACTCGGCCACGAGGCGTTCCCCGTCGCCGGCCAGCCCCACCATCTCGAGCAGCGCCTCCGGCCGGCGGGTCTCGCCCCGGTACAGGGCCCGGAAGTAGCCGAGGTTCTCGAGGCCGGTCAGCCGCAGGTAGTGGTTGGGCAGCTCGAACGAGACGCCGATCTCCTCGTAGTACTCGGCTCCCCACGCCGCGAGGTCGCGGCCCAGCACCGAGACGACGCCGCGGTAGCCCCGCAGGAGCCCGATCAGCACCTTCTGCGTGGTCGACTTGCCGGCGCCGCTCGGTCCGAGGAACCCGAAGATCTCGCCGCGGTCGATGCGGAACGACAGGTCCCGGACGGCGGGGCTGGTTCCCGACGCGTAGGTGAAGGTCAGCCCGTCGACGTCGACCACCGGCATGCATGCGTCTCCGTGGCTTCGTGGTTCAGGACGACCGCAGGCGCACCGGACGGGACGGCATGGCGAGTTTCACCACGGCTGCAACTCCAACAGGTAATCGTCTCCCGCGCCTCCGATCGCTGCCCCGGCCCGGCCGCGAGTCGGCGCCGTTCCACGGCGCATGACCCTGCACCCCGAAAACCCGTCCCAGCCGCCTCCGGTTGCCTACCGGCCGCACGCCGGTACTCGTCAGGGCCCCTCGTCGAAGCGGGGGACGACGGGGCGGGAAGTCGTCGGCACCGCTCGGCCCAGGTTGTCGGCAGCGGCCCACCGTGCCGCGCCGCCGGATCGAGCCGTGCAGGGTCACTATCGCAGGCTGACGCCGGCCGCGGTCGGAAAGTCGTCGGGCACCGGCTGGGTGACGTCGCCGGTGGCCGCCCACTCCGCCGCGCGCTGGATCAGGGTGATGAACCCCACGCACTCGATGGCCGGCCAGGGGCCCGACCCGGGCGCCGCGCCCCCGTCGACGTGGCCCATGGCGGTGCCGACGATGCGGCCCCGGCCGTAGCGCACGGTGTGCACCATCGGCTCGTCGTCGCCGGTGCCGTGGGTGCGCACCCCCCAGTGCGCCTCGCGGGCGGGGTCGGACCACGCGGTGGCCAGAATCGTCAGGTTCTTCGCGGGTCCGCGCTGGTTGCTGTACAGCTCGTCGGTGCCGTGCAGCCAGACGCGCGGCAGCCCGCGCATGATGGGGTGGTCCGGCTCGCGGGTCACCACCGGGTACTCGTGAGGGTCGACGCACTCGCCGGCGTGACCCGGCGTGTGGTCGAGGAACAGCCTGCCGTTGCGGTACTTCACGAAGGGACCGTGCCGCTCGTCGCGTCCGCCCCACGCGCCGAAGCCGATCATCTCGTTGAAGGCGGGCCAGTCCGCGAACGTGTGGTTGACGGCGTGGCCGTAGACGAGGCCGCCCCCGTTCAGCATGTAGCGCTCGAACGACTCCCGGACCGGCGCCGGCCACATGTCGCCGTTGTACTCCAGGACGACGACGTCGTAGTCGGAGAACGCGGGCGCGAACCCGCTCATGTCGGCCCCCCGGGGCGGGCTGGTCACCACGTCGACCTCGAACAGGCCGGTCTCCTCGAGAATCGACCGGTAGTGCTCGCTCAGCACCTGCCAGCCGTGGTTGTTCTGGCCCGTCAGCACCATCGCCCGGATGGGGCGGTCCTGGGCGTCGAGCACCCCGGCCGGGCCGGGGCCGGCCGCCGGCGCCAGCAGCAGACAGAACAGCGTCGCGAAGAGTCGGACGTGAAGTCGTTTCGCCATCTGCTTCCTCCCTCGTCCCGTGCGGAGGTCTTGCCGCAATCGTCTCGCAAGCGCCGCTACCGTGAGGGTGACGCGCCCCCGCCGCGGCGATGCTCTCCGCACCGCACACCGGCGCGTCAGGCGTCACGCCGCTACACCGCCTCGTGCGCCAAGTCGTGCCCGTCGAGCCGATCGGCCGTTGCCGACCGAGTGTTACTACATCACATCCCGGCTGCCGCCGCCATGGCGACTCGTGGTCGTCGGCCAGGAGCTCGCGCCGCAATACGGTCCGGGCCCGGGCTCCTGTGGGGTGGTTGGGGCGCCAAGCGGGATCCGTCTGGCGACGATTGGTGGGGTCACGAGTCTGCGCCGAAGAACGGTGCAGACTTCCGGCAGGGTTGGTTGGGGGCGCCAAGCGGACCAAGCGGACCCGCAGGCGACGTCTGGCGGACTACAATGAACCGAGGGCAGACCGATGGGCGCGACACATGTCATGGTCACGATTCGCAACCCGGCCGATCCGGAGAGGCAGTGGACCGGGCGTTTCCTCGTGGACACCGGCGCCTTCGATTCCCTGGTCCCGCGGCCCCACCTGGAGGCCATCGGCCTGAAGCCTCTCGCCAGCGAGAACTACGTGCTGGCCGACGGCAGTCCCATCGAGCTGAGCACCACGGTCGGCCGCATCGAGTTCATGGGCAAGATCGTCGGCGGCACCCTGGTGTTCGGCGACGCCGACGCCGAGCCCCTGCTCGGCGTGACCGCGCTCGAGTCCGGCGGCTTCGAGGTCGATCCGCGAACGCAGCGGTTGAAGAGGCTGCCCGCCGTGCTCCTCAAGGGTCTGCGCACGGCCGGCACCGTGCGGCCGCCGGCCGGGAGTCTGCGCCGTATGAGCGGCGCGGACTCCGAGCCGTAGGTCGGCTCGTGCACTCTGGCCTTGGGGGTCGGTGGGCACCAAGCGGAGGCGTAGCCGACGATTGACGGCTCATGCCAGCAGGCGCCACACCTGAGTCAGCAGGAAGCAGACGGTCACGCCCATCGCCACCGGAAGGAGCGCCGCCACCGTGGTCCAGCGGGCGCTGCGCGTCTCCTTGTAGATCGTGTAGATGGTCGTCGAGCACGGGTTGTGCAGCAGGCTGAACAGCATGAGGTTCACCGCCGTCAGCAGCGTCCAGCCCCCCGCCCGCAACAGGTCGCCGGTGGCTTCGGTGCTGTCGAGCTCGAACATCACCCCCGCCCCCTGACCCGCCCCCGCCACGTTCGCGGTCAGCACCGTCAGCATCAGCACCGTCGGGATGACGATCTCGTTCGCGGGGATGGCGACGATGTACGCGAGCAGGATCACCCCGTTCAGCCCGATGAGGAGGCCCGGCCCGTCGAGCCACTCGACCGAGTGGGCGGCGAGGCTCGCGTCGCCGAGGGAGACGTTGGAGATGAGCCAGATCGCCGCGCCCGCCGGCACGGCGAACATCACCGCGCGCCACAACACGATGAGGGTGCGGTCGATCACCGACGTGTACAGCGTCTGCAGGACGCGGGGCGGGCGGTACGGCGGCAGCTCGAGGCTGAAGCTGGTGGCCTCGCCCCGCAGCACCGTGCGCGAGAGCAGCCACGAGGCCGCCAGCATCATCACGATGCCGAGCACCGCGATGCCCACCACCGCGGCGGCCGAGACGAGCCCCGCGAGGTGGGCGGGGGCGAGGGCCCCGATGAAGATGGACGCGACGAGGATCTGCGTCGGCCAGCGCCCGTTGCACAGCGAGAAGTTGTTCGTGATGATGGCGATGAGCCGCTCGCGCGGGCTGTCGATGATGCGGGTCGACACCACCCCCGCCGCGTTGCACCCGAAGCCCATGCACATCGTCAGGGCCTGCTTGCCGTGGGCGCCGGCGCGGCGGAACAGCGAGTCGAGGTTGAACGCCACCCGGGGCAGGTAGCCGAAGTCCTCGAGCAGGGTGAACAGCGGGAAGAAGATGGCCATCGGCGGCAGCATCACCGCGATGACCCACGCGGTGGCCAGGTAGATGCCGTCGAACAGGAACCCGCTGAGCCACCAGGGCATCCGTAGCGCGTCGCCGACCCCCGTCAGCCACGGATGGACGGTGTCGATCAGCAGGGTCGCGAGCAGGCTCGACGGCACGTTGGCCCCCTCGATGGTCAGCCAGAAGACCACCGCGAGGATCGCGAGCATCAGGGGGAACCCGAGCCACCGGCTCGTCAGGAGCCCATCGAGCCGCCGGTCCAGATCGAAGCCGGCCCGCCCGAGGCCGCGGCGCATGGCGCCCTCGGCTAGCTCCTGCGCGGCGTGGTAGGTCCGCTCCGTCACCGTGTCGTGGAAGTCGGGGGGCAGGTCCCACTGGAGCTGCCGGGCCCTCTGCAGCACCTGCTCGCGGGCCGCCTCGGGGACCGGGCTCGCGGCGGCGTCGTTGACGTCCGCGTCGGCGTTGGCGCCCGCGCCGCCGTCACCGTCGGCGCCGATCTGGCCCAGCTCGCCCGAGCGCACCGCGGTCACCACCGCGTCGTCCGCGTTGAGCAGGCGCTCGGCCACCCAGCGGCTGTTCGCCACCGTCGGGAACGCCGTCTCGACCGTCTCCGACAACGCGGCCACCGCCCGCTCGACGGCGGGTGCGTGCCGGACGAGCCGGAACGGAGTGGTGCGGACCTCGCCCGCCGCGACCCGGTGGGCGGCGTCGATCAGCTCGTCGATGCCCACCCGGTTCCGCGCCGAGCCGGCGACCACCGGCACCCCCAGCTCCTTCTCGAGCCGGGCCGCGTCGACGGCGACGCCGTGCCGGCGGGCCTCGTCCATCAGGTTCAGGAACACCACCACCCGGTCGGTGATGCCCAGTATCTGCAGGACGAGGTGCAGGTTGCGCTCGAGGCGGGTGGCGTCGACCACCACCACGGTCACGTCGGGGCGCCCGAACAGCAGGAAGTCGCGCGCCACCTCCTCGTCCGCGCTCCCCGCCTGCAGCGAGTAGGTGCCCGGCAGGTCGACGAGCTTGATGCGCGAGCCGCGGTGGGCGAAGGCGCCCTCGGCCCGCACGATGGTCTTGCCCGGCCAGTTGCCGGTGTGCTGCCGCAGGCCGGTGAGGGCGTTGAAGACGGTGCTCTTGCCCACGTTGGGGTTGCCGGCGAGGGCGACGAGCACGTCCCAGCGGTCGGGGCTCAGCCCCAGCCGGACCAGGTTGTCGGCCCGGTGCTCCGCGCATCCGCCGAGCCGGGGCAGGAGCCCCGAACCGCCGTTCGCCATCACACTGCCTCCTGCGCCGCCGCGCCGTCCGGCGGCTCGATCCGGGTCAGCCCCGCCTGGGCGCGGCGCAACGCGATCAGGGCGACCCGGATGAGACGGTCCGCCATCACGTCGCCTCCTGCGGCGCCGCGCCGTCCGGCGGCTCGATCCAGATCAGCCCCGCCTGGGTCCGCCGCAACGCGATCAGGGCGCCCCGGATGCGGTAGGCGACGGGGTCGCCGGCCGCGCTCGTCAGCTCCGGCGTCACCGCGGTCCCCGGCACCAGCCCCAGGTCGAGCAGCCGCCGCCGCTGCGCCCCCTGACAGGCGCGCGAGATGCTGGCGACCCGCACCGTCCGTCCCGCCGGGGCGTCGAGCAGGGTGGTGGGGGTGGTGTCGGCCGCCTCGTCCTCGGCCAGGTAGCGGACGGTGACGTTGTCGGCGGTCACCGGGTCGAGGTTGCGGGTGCGGCCGTGCGAGCGGAGGCGGATGGTCTGGTCGGTGCGCTCGAGAATCTCCAGGCGGGCCCCCAGCGACAGCCCGCTCTCGAGCAGGGCGTCGTAGATCTCGCGCGGCTCGTCCTCCAGGTGCAGGACCTCGACCGTCCGCCCCGGCTCCGCCCCCGGCAGGCCGAACCCGGGCTCGGGCGGCATCTCCCCGGCCGGCGTGGGAATGGGGTCCCCGTGCGGGTCCCAGACCGGATGCCCGAGGCGGGCGTCGAGGGCGTCGACCTGCGCCGCCGACAGGCTGTGCTCCATCCGCTCCGCCTCGGCGTGCCACTCGCCGGCGGGCACGCCGGTGCGGTCGGCGAGATAGCGTTCCCACATGCGGTGGGTGCGCACGATCTGCACCGCCGAGCGCTCGCCGTCCGCGGTCAGGGCGGGGCCGGAGGCCGGCGTGCGCACCAGCCGCAGCTCGGCGAGCCGCGAGATCAGCGTCGCGGCGCGCGCCCGCGACACGCCCAGCCGCCCCGCGAGGCTGTCGAGCGAGCAGCGCTGGCGCGTCCGCTGGCACCGGTAGATGTGCTTGATGGCGTCCTCGAGCCGGACGCGCTCGTCGAGGTCGGTGAGGCGGCGAAGGCGGCCGACGAGGCCGCCGGCCGGCCAGAAGAGCCCGACGACGGCGGCCGCGAGCAGGGCGAAGACGAGGAGGGCGAGGACCGGATCGGTCATGTTTTTTGAGTATACAAAAAATCGTCTTCACTGTCACCAAAACCGGGCTCCGGGCTCTCGTCGCTCCTGCTCGAAGTCACACGAGTGCCGTCGGATGTGAGAAAATTCGTGTTAAGACGTAACGTGAATGACAACAAGCCGATCACCGACGCGCACGACTACGCGACGGCGCTCTCCCGGATCGACCAGCTCATGAATGCCGAGCCCGGGACGGCGGAGGGCCGGGAGCTCGATCTGCTCGCGGACCTCGTCGAGACGTACGAGGACGAGAACGAGCCGATGGGCCATCCCGACCCCGTGACGGCCCTCGAGTTCCGCCTGGAACAGACGGCTTCACGAGCGTAACCGACGATTCCACGCTAGATCGACGCCATTCACTCGACGTCAATCTCGACGCGCTTCGTGAGTTCCAGGTCTCGACCGGTACGGCGCCCCCCCCGCCGCAACCCCGACCGCACCGGCGACCGGCCGCCGAGGATGCACCATGCTGCTGACCATCACGACCACCCGCAAGCCCGCGACCGACCTGGGCTACCTCCTGCACAAGCACCCGGACAAGACACAGACCTTCGACACCGGAGCGGGCAAGGCCCATGTGTTCTACACGGAAGCCACCGACGAGCGGTGCACGGCGGCGCTGCTGCTCGACATCGACCCCATCGAGCTCGTGCGGGGACCCAACCCGGTGCTCCACGACTACGTGAACGACCGCCCCTACGTGTCGTCGTCGTTCCTGTCGGTGGCCATGTCGAGAACCTACGCCACCGCCCTGGCCGGCCGGTGCCGGGACCGCCCCGAGCTGGCGAAGACGCCGATTCCCCTCGAGGCCCGGATCGCCGCCGTCCCCTGCCGGGGACAGGATGACCTCGTGCAGCGCCTGTTCACGCCGTTGGGCTACGAGACCGAAGTCGAAGACGGCGCCGGCGGGTCCGGGAAGGGCCGGTACAGGAACGTCACGCTATGGGCGACGAAGACGCTCGCCGACATGCTGGCGCACATCTACGTGCTGCTGCCGGTGGCCGACAACCGGAAGCACTACTACATCGGCGACGCCGAAGTCGACAAGCTGATGAAGCGGGGCAGGGGCTGGTTGGACGACCACCCGGAACGGAACCTCATCGTCCGCCGCTACCTGGGCCACCGGCGCACCCTCGCCTCGGAGGCGGCGAACCAGCTCGACGCCGAAGCCGGACGTGACGCCGAGCCGGAGAACGCCGAGAACTCCGCCGGAACCCGGCGAAAGGAGCACCCGACGCTCCACGACGAGCGGATCGACTGGGCGGTCGAGACGCTCGCCCGCCTCGGGCCGGCATCGATCGTCGACCTGGGCTGCGGCGAGGGCAGGCTGCTGCGCCGCCTCGCCGAACGTCCGGAGTTCACCGAGCTGGCCGGCGCCGACGCGTCGGCCTGGTCGCTCGAGATGGCGAAGCACCGTCTCCGGAAGGCCCGGAAGAACAGGGCGGGGCCCGATCGGGGCGTCGAGCTGTTTCAGACCGCGCTCACCTTCCGGGACGAACGTCTCGAGGGCTACGAGGCCGCCACCCTGATCGAGGTGATCGAGCACATCGAGCCGAACCGGCTCGACACGTTGGAGGAGGTCGTGCTCGGCAGAATCCGGCCCGCGATCCTCCTCGTGACGACGCCGAACCGGGAATACAACGTGCTGTACCCGGGCCTCGAAGCGGGTGGGCTCCGCCACCGGGACCACCGGTTCGAATGGACCCGCGCCGAGTTCCGGAGGTGGAGCGAGCGGGCCGCCGAGCGGCGGGGCTACACGGTCACGATCGGCGGCGTCGGCGAAGCCGACGACACCAGGGGCCAACCGACGCAGACGGGAGTCTTCGAACGATGCGGGTGACCATCCCCGACTGGGGGCTGATCCTGATGATCGGCGCTTCCGGCGCCGGGAAGACGACCTTCGTCCGGAAGCACTTCCGGGCCACCGAGGTCCTCTCTTCCGACCACTACCGGAGCGTCGTCGCCGACGACGACAGAAGCCGGCAGACGAGCGCGGACGCGTTCGAGGTGATGCGCGAGATCGCGCGCCGGCGCCTGGGCCGGAAGCTCCACGCCGTCGTCGACGCGACGAACCTGGCGCCCGAGGACCGGCGTCCCTTCATCGACCTCGCCCGGAACTGCCACGCGCCCCTGACGGCCATCATCGCCGATCCGGGCGAGCGCGCCTGCCTCGCGCAGAACGAGCAGCGGGCCGACCCCAGGCCCCGGCACGTCATCCAGCGGCATTGCCGGACGGTCAGACGCTCGACCAAGGGCCTCCGGCGGGAGAGCGTACGCCGCTGGTACAGACTCGCGTCCCCGGAGGAGCTGCGGGAGGCCACCCTCGAGCGGCAGCCGCTCGCCTGCAACCGCCGCGCCCTGTCCGGACCGTTCGACATCGTCGGCGACGTGCACGGCTGCTTCGACGAGCTGCTGGAGCTTCTGCAGAAGCTCGACTACCGGGTCGACCGGCACGACGAGGCCGACGGCGACCGCCGATTCACGCTGGAGCACCCCGACGGCCGCCGTCCCGTCTTCCTGGGGGACCTCGTCGACCGGGGGCCGGAGAGTGCACGGACGCTCCGGCTCGTCATGGACGCCGTCGAGCACGGCGGCGCGCTGGCGGCCCCCGGCAACCACGACGCGAAGCTGGCGCGCGCCCTGAGCGGCCACGACGTGCAACGCACCCACGGGCTCGACCGCACCATGGACGAGCTGGAGAAGCAGCCCGAGGCGTTCCGGGAACGGGTGAGGGCGTTCGTCAAGCGTCTGCCCAGTCATTACGAGCTGGACCGAGGCCGGCTGGTCGTCGCCCACGCCGGCATGAAGGAGGAGCTGCAGGGGCGCATCTCGCGCGAGGTGCGGGACTTCGCCCTCTACGGCGAGACCACCGGCGAGACCGACGAGTTCGGCCTTCCCGTCCGGCTGAGCTGGGCCCGCGACTACCGGGGCCGACCGTGCGTCGTCTACGGCCACACGCCCGTGACGACGCCCGGGTGGGTCAACAACACGATCTGCATCGACACCGGCTGCGCCTTCGGCGGACGTCTGACGGCGCTCCGCTACCCCGAGCGCGAGACCGTTTCGGTCGACGCCCGCCGGACCTATTGGGAACCGGCGACGCCTCCGGCGGAACCCGCCGGCGACGCTCGCACCGCGCAGCAGCAGAGCGACGAGCTGCTCGACATGAAGGACATGACGGGCGCGCTCTCCAGCCACACCCGGCTCCTGGGGACCGTCCGGGTCGGCCGCAAGAACACCGCCGCCGCCCTCGAGACGATGATCCGCTTCGCGATCGACCCGCGGTGGCTCATCTACCTGCCGCCGACGATGGCCCCCTGCGACGCCTCCCCGGGGCCCGGCCTGCTCGAGCGCCCGAAGGAAGCCTTCGACCACTTCCGCACCCGGAGCGTGCGGCACGTCATCTGCGAAGACAAGCACATGGGCTCCCGCGCGGTCGCGGTGCTGGCCGCCGACCCCGACGCCGCCCTCAGGCGGTTCGGGGTCACGAACGACGCCGCCGGCGTCGTCTACACCCGCACCGGCCGCCGGTTCTTCGACGACCCCGCGTTCGAGGCCCTGGTCATCGACCACGTCCGCCGGGGCGTCGCCGACGCCGGGCTGTGGGCCGAACTCGACACCGACTGGATCTGCCTCGACTGCGAGCTGATGCCCTGGTCGGCGAAGGGCGGCGGACTGGTCGCCCGGCACTACGCCCCGGTGGCGGCCGCCGCCGCCACCGGCCTCGACGCCGCCGTCGACGCCCTCGCGGCCGCGTGCCGTCGCAACCCCGACAACCGGGAGCTCCTCGACCGCTACCGCCGGCGCCGTGAGATGGCCGCGGCCTACGACGCCGCCTACCGGCGTTACAACTGGCCGGTCGACTCGGTCGAGGACCTCGAGATCGCCCCCTTCCACATCCTGGCCAGCGAAGGGGCCGTCCATGTCGACCGGCCCCACACGTGGCACATGGAAATCGCCGCCCGGCTGGCGCGGGACCACCCCGTCCTCGCCGCCACCGAGCACCGCACCGTCGACCTCGACGACGCCCGCCAGGTGGAGGACGCGACCCGGTGGTGGGAGACCCACACCGAGCGGGGCGCGGAGGGAATGGTCGTCAAGCCCCTCGAGTTCGTCGCCCGAACCGCCGGCTCGCCGGTGTCGCCCGCGATCAAGTGCCGGGGCGAGGAGTACCTCAGGATCATCTACGGCCCCGAGTACACCGAGCCCCGGAACATCGACCGGCTCCGCCGGCGCGCCACCGGCTTCAAGCAGCGGCTCGCCCTCCGGGAATTCGCCCTGGGCATCGACGCCCTGGAGAAGTTCATCCAGGGCGCTCCGCTCCGGGAAGTGCACCGCCGCGTCTTCTCGATCCTCGCCCTCGAAACCGAGCCGATCGACCCCAGGCTCTGATGGGAGACACCGGTACTGAAGCGATAGCAGTCATGGGCCTTGCCGTCCGGCGCGGGGGCGTCCCGGCCGCCTCGTCGAGATCGCCACCCATGTCCATGCCGTCCGGCGAAGGGCGTCCCGGCCGCCTCGTCGAGATCGCCACCGATGTCCATCGCGCCGGCTGAGCACGGAAGCCTCGGGCACGCTCCTGCGTTGCTGTGCCGGCCGGCCGAACCCGTCCCGGCCGAGCGTTGACAGCCCCCGGTCCGCCCCATACGCTATGGGAATTCGTGTCAGGTCCCGGCACCGGCAGGCGCATGGCCGCGGCCCGCGAGGGTCGCTCCGCCCGCCCGTGCCGGGACACCGAGTGCTCTGGCGGCCCGTGGCGGCACCCTGCGTCGCGCCGGCTTACCGGCCGAACGCGGGTGGGCTTCCGCCTGGACTGCTCCAGTGCAGATTGCGCGGGTCTCGCACGCCGCGGGGTCCGGTCCGAAAGGAGCACCGATGCTCGAGCGTGACACCCCGTCCCCGTCCCGGCGGAGCCGCCGGGGATTCCTCAAGGCCGCCGCCCTCGGGTCCGCCGCGGTCGCCCTGCCCGCGTTGCCCGTCTCCGGCCAGGAGCGCGCCGGACGGAGGCTCGGCGCGGGGGTCAGCGGCTACGGGGCCCGTTCCCGGTTCGAGGTCGCGACGCGACGGGTGCGCGGCGCGCGCTACGACCAGGCGGCCGGCAGCCTGACGCCGCTGCAGGACCTCGACGGCGCCATCACGCCGTCGGCCCTGCACTTCGAGCGGCATCACGCGGGCATTCCCGACATCGATCCGGCCGAGCACCGGCTGGCCATCGGCGGCCTCGTCGACCGGCCGCTGGTGTTCACGATGGCCGAGCTGCGGCGCCTGCCCGCCGTCAACCGCGTGTACTTCATCGAGTGCTCGGGCAACGGCCGCGTCAAGTGGTCGCCCGCCCAGCCCGACACCGACGCCCAGGGCGCGTTCGGCATGACGAGCTGCAGCGAGTGGAGCGGCGTGCCGCTGTCGGTGCTGCTGCGCGAGGCGGGGGTCAGGCCCGAGGCCCGCTGGCTGGTGGCCGAGGGGGCCGACGCCTGCCGCATGACCCGCAGCGTGCCGCTCGACAAGGCGATGGACGACGTGCTCGTCGCCTGGGGCCAGAACGGCGAGGCCCTGCGGCCGGCCCAGGGGTACCCGCTGCGGCTGCTGATTCCGGGGTGGGAGGGCAACATCTCCATCAAGTGGCTGCGGCGGATGCAGCTCGTCGACCGCGCGTGGCAGACCCGCGAGGAGACCTCGAAGTACACCGACCTGATGCCGAACGGCGAGGCCCGGCAGTTCACGTTCGTGATGGACGCCAAGTCGGTGATCACGCGGCCGTCCGGCGGGCAGCGGCTCGACGGGCCGGGCTTCTACCAGATCTCGGGGCTGGCGTGGTCGGGGAGGGGCCGGGTGCGGGCGGTCGAAGTCTCGACCGACGGCGGCGGGTCGTGGGTGGAAGCCCAGCTCCAGGACCCGGTGCTGCCGCTGGCCCACACCCGTTTCCGCCTCGACTGGCGCTGGGACGGCTCGCCCGTGACCCTCGTGTCGCGGTGCATCGACGAGACCGGCGACCGGCAGCCGACGCGCGACGCGCTGATCGCGGCGCGCGGGCTCCGCTCGAGCTATCACAACAACGCGCTGCAGGCCTGGCGCATCCGGGCCGACGGCGGGGTGGAGAATGTCGATGTCTGAACGGGCTGACGCGTCCGGTGCGACGGCCGGGCGGAGAACGTCGCTGTCCGGATGGGCTGACGCGTCCGGTGCGACGGCCGGGCGGAGAACGTCGCTGTCCGGATGGGCTGACGCGTCCGGCGAGATGGCGGGGCGGAGAACGTCGATGTCTGGATGGGCTGACGCGTCCGGCGCGACGGCTGGGCGGAGAACGTCGATGTTTGGATGGGCTGACGCGTCCGGCGCGACGACGGGGTGGAGGTCGCTGTCCGGATGGTGCATGCGGGCCGCTCTCGCCGGCGCCTTGCTGCCGATGATCTGCGCCGGCGCGGTGTGGGCGCAGACGCCGTCCGGCGGCGGGCGGCTGACGGACCTGGGAACGCCGGCGACCCCGGCGGAGATCGAGGCCTGGGGTCCCATCGTCGGGCCGGACGGCGAGGGGCTGCCGGCGGGCGGCGGGACCGCGGCCGAGGGCCGGGCCCTCTACGACGCTAGGTGCGCCGCCTGCCACGGGCCGACGGGGCAGGAGGGGCCGGACGACCGGCTCGCCGGCGGGCAGGGATCGCTGGCCGGCGACGGGGCGCGGAAGACGGTGGGCAGCTACTGGCCCGCCGCCACCACGCTGTGGGACTACGTGAACCGGGCCATGCCGTTCAACCAGCCCGGCTCGCTAGGGCCCGATGAGGTCTACGCGGTGGTCGCCTACGTGCTCTACCTCAACGACATCGTCGGCGAGGACGACACCATCGACGCCGCCACCCTGCCGCAGGTCGAGATGCCCAACCGCGACGGCTTCG